>DAOTUE010000112.1:0-18695 GCA_034436975.1 Chloroflexaceae bacterium | reverse complement strand
ACCGCCCACGCTGATGTGAATGCTGCTATCAACATTCGCAATCGCTATACGGTTCTACGGAGCCGTGGGGAGTTGTCAACCTCCCCTGAAGCCCTGCCTTCGGGCGAGGGCAAGCCACCCGCTTCAGCGGGTGGCTTGCCCTGCAACGCTGGCTGATGCCCCGGAACAAGCGTTTGCAACAACGAGCACAATTCGTCCCGGTTGTTTTGCCAGACGGCACGATTGAGCCGTGCCAGGATCGCTTCGATGTCGGGGGGGGCTATGGGAGAAGCATGCTCGGAGAGCAAGATGGTTGCCTTGTGGTTGGTCGCCTTGTGGTTGGTCTGATGGTTTCCGTTACCATTGGCCTGTCGCTTTTCTTCCCACCGCGCCCTTTCCATGTGCGAGCCAGGAAAGACTACTTCGATCTCCCGGTCCCTTCCCCCAAGCAGGATCATATCCCGAACCAGATCGAGTCCATACACCATCTCGCCCTTGCCGAGCCGAAACATCACTCCTCCCCGGCCCAACATCGCCGCCTGAAGCACCAGCAGCGTCGCTTCTGGCAGCGTCAGCGAAGGGAAGTGTATATTGGGAACCGTGACCGGTCCTCCGGATTCCACCTGCTGCTTGATCATGCGGAGTATATGTTCTCGCTGGTGCAAAAAATCTCCCATCTGAAGCACCACATAGGGATTGCCACTGTTGGCGGCAGCACGGGCAACCAGCATCTCCGCCACGCGCATTGTTACACCCACCACTGTTGTAGGAGTAGCAGTCCTGTCGGTTGAGAGAAGGATAAACCGTTCGACCCTGGTTGCAAGCGAAGCCTGGATAAGGTTGTGGGTTGCCAGGATGTTGGTGGCAACAGCCTCAGACAGGTTCATTTCCATCAACGAAACATGCCGATACGAGGCCGCATGGAAGACAACGTGAGGGCGATGGGTGGCAAACATCTTCTGAATGCGTTCTTGAAATCGGGCATCGGTCATGACGGGCACGATTTTTGAAACCCCATTGTTATTGTTAGTCCCATTAGCCCCATTGTTTTTGCGGCGAGACGATGCATCAACCATCTGTTGAAGCTCTTGCGCGGTTTCAAAGAGGCGGTTTTCTCCCTCTCCTGCGATTATCAGTGTGTCCGGGTTGCAGCGAACAATCTGACGACACAACTCACCCCCGATAGCCCCATCGCATCCTACAACGAGAACACGTTTGCCACAAACGAGGGCTTCAATCGAAGCAATATCAATGTGGCCGGTTTCCTGACGCAACAGGTCTTCAATGTGGAGCGGGCGTATCTGGTTGACCGGGAGCCGCCCCTGCCGGCTCCCATAGAGGCCGAGGATCGGCACCATACGGGTTGGTACTCTTGCGTGCCGACAGATTTTCACAATCTCGCGGATTTTGTCCCCCGATGCAGTGGGAAGCGCAATGATGACCTGACGGAAGAGACGCTGATCCGCCAGATGGGGAATATCGGACAGGCTTCCCACAAGAGGAAAGGAGCGGTTCCGCGACCGGTCGGGCGCATCATCAAGAAACCCGACAACCCGCAATCCATATTGCGGGTTTCGCTCTATTTCATCGGCTATCATTGCCCCTGCCTCGCCAGCCCCGGCAATGGCAACGGGGATACTTCGAGTTCGTTCACGATGCCACCGCTGGTCCGATTGAGAAGCCACCAACCGTAGCGCAAGACGGGGGCCTGCTGTTGCTCCCACAGCCAGAATGAACGAAATGAACGGCACCGACCACGGGAGCATCCTCCCTCCTGGCAGCAGCGAACCAACCAGCGCATAGCCACTGCCAGTCAGAAACGCACTCACTGCATTGGCTCCCGTGAGCAGCAGGAGGGCCCCTGCTGTCGCCTCGGACCAGCGGCGCGTGTAGATAGCGGTTTTCCAGAATACAACCACCGTCATGAACGTTTCCATCAGCGCAAAGAACACGACACCATTCCATTCAGCAGACAAATCCAATCGCCCCAACCGCAACGCATAGCTAAGGTAGGAAACCAGGGGGAGCAAAAGGAGATCAGCCAGCAAGAAATATCGGTTTCGCAGGTATTTCATCATAAAAATGGCGGCACATTGGTGCTGGTTGTTATACCGTACACAAAGGGCCACCATCCTCCTTCCTGAAAATATCGTGAGAGCCAGGAGAGCCAGGAAATCTATTGTCGAAAGAGCCAGGAATTTTGGTATTACCAGGCAAACGAAACGTTTCTGGTATCGGGTTGAAGATCCCTGGTGTTCAAATTTAAGAGAGCATAAAGCGTAAAAAAGTAAAATACGACCTATCCCCTCAGGCGACAAAGCCGTAGCACTCATAGTAACGAAGGGGAAAAGAAAATGTTACAGGACCAGGGGCAGAAAGCCCCGCCCTGTATCCCAATCTGAACAGGGACTTCAAGGGGGGATTGTCGGATAAAATTTATGTTCCTTTGAATGCAAGAACGATCTTGATGGTGCGGAGAATAATGAGCAAATCAAAGAGGAACGACTGATGCTTGATGTAATAGAGATCGTATTGCAATTTTACCAGTGCATCTTCAACCGTACTCCCGTAGCGATATTTTATCTGGGCCCACCCGGTCAGTCCCGGGTTGACGCTCAGACGAGCACGGTAGAAGGGAATTTCTTCCTGAAGCTGGGCGACAAACTGGGGACGTTCGGGGCGGGGCCCCACAATGCTCATATCTCCCACAAGCACATTGAGTACCTGCGGAATCTCATCCAGGCGCGTGAGCCGCAAAAACCGCCCTACTCGGGTTATTCGCGGGTCGCCTCTGGTGGACCAGATAGCCTTCCCCTGTTGTTCGGCATTGGCAACCATCAAACGAAACTTGATAATCTTAAAGATGCGTCCCCCCTTCCCCTCACGCTCCTGAGTATAGAACACCGGGCCGCGGCTATCGAGTTTGATAATCAATGCAACGAATGGCAAAACAAGCAGAAAGAAGAACGTCCCGATGAGCGAGAAAGTAATATCTATCAGCCGTTTGCCGACAGCCTGGAGACCGGACAACCGTGGCTCATTCCAGAATGGCGAGGGAAACCAGTTTTCCCCAAGATGTTCCACGGGAATACGTTCCATCACCTCCTCGTAGAGCACCATCAGGGGTTTGATAGTCACGCCGCGCTCATAGCAATACATCAGGGCATGCAAAAGGTCGCTGTGCAAATTCTGCGTCGAAGTCAGGATAATCTCGTGAGAACCAGTGGCCTCAATCTGTCGAATCAGGTCGTAGCGGGTTCCAAGAACCGGAATGTGCTCGATAACCTGCTGTTGTCGCTCCGGGTCGTCATCAATAAACCCCATGATCTGGTGGGCACAGGAGGACTGGTGGAGCACATCGGCCAGAACCTGCCCCGACACCCTGGACCCCACTACCAGAGCGCGGCAGGAAGCTACGCGATGGATGAACCACTTGCGAAACACCCACCACCAGAAGGGCAGGAAGATAGCAACCAGCGCGAGAAAGATGGTGATGACCATACGCGGAGGCTCAGTGAGTTTGATAATAGAGGAGAGGAGCGGAGTGGGCAAGCTGAAGAGGAAAAACGCAGCCAGATAGAAAATGCCTGTCTCCAGCGTGGCCAGCAGATGGTCGCGGACAAATTGTTCGGAGGTCGCAATGTGGTTGATATTATAACAATCATTGATAAAGGCCAGGACAATCCAGCTTATGGCCACAATGATCAACCAGGCCCACCCCCCCGTACCCATCGCCGTATTTCCCAGGAGCACGCTGAGGTGTGAGGCAATCAGGGCAAATGCCGCGAGCCAGAATATGCTGCTCAAAAACAACAGCAATCTGCGCTCCGATGTGGGGAGCGGAAGGATTCGTCTTGTGGGAAACGTGGTTGTGCTGGTTGTTTCTCGCACCGGATCGTAGGCTGGCACAAGCACTTTCAGGAGATGGATGAGGTCTGCAGTGTCCTGTTGTTGGACGGCCTTCCGAAGATTGGCAATGATGGCATAGAATCCGTTGGTCGGGCGGATTTTGTTTTCGGATGAGTAGGCGCGATGCTCCGGGAGCGAAACAGGCGTTTCTTCGGGGGCAAAGAGATCCTCCTGTTCAGACACATCATGCAGCGTTGCAGCCGGGCCGTTTCCCCCAACCTCGCGGGGTCGCCAGATAGTGGACCGTGTTGGTGGCGAAGGAAAAACGAGGGTTTTTCCCTGATCGGGGACAATCACCTCGCCCCCGCGCCCGATGAGCGCGGCCTGGAGCACTCCCTGGACCGCATTGGGAAGGAGCGTACACACACAACGGCGTTTCATTTTTTCCTGGTTGATCTGGGTGCGAATGTGATCGAGCGGATAGGAGGGGTCAATGAGCACATTCCCCAGGCGTGCAACAACGTAGGGCTTGTGTTTTTCCTGGGCCCGGTGCAAAACAAGCAACTCTGCAGCCCGATTGCAGGCCGTGGTCACATTGGTTGGCTTCACCGTATCCACCGACGAAACCACAACATATCGTTCAACGGGATGTTCCTGCACAATATCCAGGAGATGTTGCATAGCAAGCACTTTTCGGGTGATGGTCTCGACCACATTCGGCCCACTGATGCTTGTATTGTTCTGCTGAATGGTTTGAAAAATCACGTCGGGGCGATACTGATTGAATAACTCGCGGAGTCGTTCGGTCTGCTGAATATCTGCCACAACAAAATGGATCGCGGGCTTTTTGGGGGACGGCTGGTCGGGGGGGGGGAACGCTCCGTTGCGTGTTCCTCCTTCCGAAAACTGGATCTCCTCATACAGCGATTCCATCAGCGATTCCATACTCGTTTCGCTCCACCCGATAAGAATAAGATGGGCGGGGGCAAAGGAGAGTATCTGACGGACCAGGGGCAGGGTCAGGCGGCTGTCTTCATTGATAATCATCACGCGCTTGTTGCCCAGGAGCGACGCAACGCCAATCTGGTCGGCTTGCCAGGGCTTCTGATGGACGATTTGCTCAAGCAGCGTGGTGGGGAGCGATGCTGTTGCCCGGTCCGGCTGTGGCTCTTCGAGCAGTCGTTGGACAAAGATATTGGTCACGCGGGCAACCCCAAGAAGGATTGGCGCACAAAAGAGAAACAGAATAGGGATAGAGAGGGGGAGATTTGCCCCCTGATAAAAGGCCTGACCGAGCAGGAGGTGGAGACCAACGGTGATAAGCGCGGCCAGGATGACAGACTGGAAAAACCCGATAAGCCTGCTCATCATATCGTTGTAGGAAACCAGGGGAAACGTTGCATACGAACCAGTTCGCCAGAGAATGGGCAAGCCAGTACCTAGCGAGAGAATGATCATCATGAGCAAACTGGTTTGATGGGTCCAGAGATCGGACGAATCCAGGATAAGAACGTGGCTAAGAAAAACAGAAAAAACCAGAAAGATACCGTCAAACAAAGGTTGCATTTTCCTGAAAACGCGCAGGATGGAATACGGGCTTATCATTGCTCTTTCTTCCTTTAACTTCTCCTCGATGTTCTTCAGGTACGGGCCTGATTATACCTTATCATGGGGGGAAGGTGTGAAACCATGGCCTACCTGGTGTATCTGGATTATCTCGGTACTTGACACCCGATATACCCTCTCGTATCATAAAGCCCATTGTGTTAATAATCAAGTCAAGGGAAAGCAAAGTCATGACTCGGTATACTCGTGCCCGTTCATCCACCGGTACGCCTCCATACGGCCTGTGGAAAAGTCCGATAACTCCGTTTAGCCTGTCTGGTGGAATACGGCTGCGCGACATCCAGTGGGACAGCAGCGGAAATACGCTGGTCTGGTTGGAAAACCGCTCTGGAAAGGGGGTGCTGGTTTGTGTGTCTGTGGAGCAAGCCGACGCACCGCGAGACCTGACCGACGATCTGCCGGTGCGGGCCAGCGTGGGCTATGGTGGCGGTGATTTCACTGTCGCGGGTGGCTCTGTCTATTTCGTTGCACGGACCGGGCGCATCTATCGTCAGTCGCTCCAATACGGCCTGCCCCGCCCCATCACGCCGGCCTTCGGGAACATGGCCGCGCCAGCCATTTCGCCCGACCATCGCTGGCTCCTCTTTGTCCACAGCTACGAACAGGCCGATGTCCTGGCCATTGGCGACACCGAAGGGCAGCAGTGGCCACAACGTCTTGTCCAGGGGCACGACTTTTTTATGCAACCCCGCTGGCACCCCCACGGGCAGTCTCTCGCCTATATTGCCTGGGACCACCCGCAAATGCCCTGGGATGGCACCACGCTCTATCTGGCAACACTCCGCCACCCTGAAAGCCTGCCAGCCGACCCGAACAACGCGCTATCCCCCCCCCACCTGGCCCCCTCTCTTCCGGCCATCGGCGACATCCAGGCCCTTGCTGGCTCCACCGAGATTGCTATCTTTCAACCGGAATTTTCCCCCGATGGCCGCTGGCTGGCCTACATCTCCGACGAGAGCGGCTGGAGCCATATTTGCCTCTACGACATGGAAAAAGGGGGACATCATATTCTCACCAGCGACGATGCCGAACATGGCACCCCGGCCTGGCTCCAGGGGATGCGGACCTATGGATGGAGCAACGACAGTCAGCACCTCTTTTTTGTCCGCAACGAATATGGCTTTGCAGCCCTCTATCGCCAGCATATCCACAGCCCACTGGCCGAACGTGTCACGGGTCTGGAGGCGTATACCTGGCTGGAACAACCCGCCGTCTCCCCCACCGATGATACGGTCGCGGTTATTGCCTCATCGAGCACACAGCCGGCCCGTCTCGTTCTGCGCGAGGATGATTTTATTCCCGAAGAGGGAGTGTGGATTATTCGCCGCACGACAACGGAAAATGTCGCGCAATCGGTATTGTCGGAGGCGCAGCCCGTGAGCTGGGAAGCCACCGACGGAGCCAGCATCCACGGTCTGCTCTATGTCCCCCCTACCAGGCCCGAAGGTGGACAGTCAGAAGAAGGGCAAACAGACAGCGCAGAAGGGGAAGACCGTCCAGAGGTTCCTGGCCTTGCCCCTCCCTCACCCGAACTCCCACCCGCCATTATCAAAATCCACGGCGGGCCGACCAGCCAGGCTGTCGCCAGCTACCAGGGAGACATCCAGTTTTTCACCACCCGCGGGTATGTTGTGCTGGTGGTCAACTATCGCGGCAGCACGGGCTATGGGCGCGAATATATGGAAGAACTCCGCGGCAACTGGGGAGTTTCCGATGTGGAAGATGCGGTCAGCGGCAGCCGCTACCTGGCCACGCAGGGTATCGCAGATAGGAGCCGTATGGTGATTATGGGGGGCAGTGCAGGGGGCTATACCGTCCTTGAAACCCTGTGCCGCGCACCGGGTGTTTTCAAAGCGGGTATCTGTCTCTATGGGGTCTCCAATCTCCTGACCCTGGCAAACGATACCCACAAATTTGAATCACGCTACCTTGATACGCTGCTTGGGCCCCTCCCCGAAGCCAGCGAAATCTACCGCGAACGCTCTCCCCTTTTCCATGCGCACCTGCTGACAGACCCCGTCGCCATCTTTCAGGGCACCGCGGATACTGTTGTGCCGCGGGCGCAGTCCGATGCCATTGTCGAATCATTGCGCAACCGCAACGTTCCCCACGAATATCACTGCTACGAAGGCGAAGAGCATGGCTGGCGCAACCAGACAACGATAGAACAATTCTACAAGGCCGTTGAAGCCTTTTTGCGCCAATACGTTTTGTTTACCTGAGCGTGTGTTCCAACAGGAGTATGGGAAAGATGAAGCAACAACAACGGGTGCAGTATGGGCTTATTGGAATAAGTTTGCTGGTTATAGTCGGGTTGCTCTGCGTCGGCGGGATTGGCGTGGGGTGGATGATCGCCCGGACAGGCCCGCTCTCGGATGCAGGCCTGGCGCAGGGGTCGAACCAGGCCCCCGCCCCCCCCACCGCTACCCCCCTTGTCGTCCGCAGCAGCGCAAACGAACTGGAAACCCAGATCGAAGCCGTCTACGAGCGGGCCAGTCCGGCGGTGGTCAACATTACCAGTCGCTCGCTTGAATACGATTTCTTCTTGCGCCCCACCCCGCGAGAGGGCACCGGGTCGGGCTTCTTCTACGACAGCGAGGGGCATATTGTCACCAACTACCACGTTATCCAGGATGCAGAGGAGCTCCATGTCTCCCTCTCCGATGGACGGAGCCTGCCCGCCCGTGTGGTCGGCAGCGACCCCTCAAACGATCTGGCCGTTATCAAAGTCACGATGCCTGCCGACCAGGTGAACGTCATCTCTGTGCGAGAAGCCGACGATTTGCGCGTGGGGCAGTTTGTCGTGGCCATCGGCAACCCCTTTGGCCTGGAGCGCACCCTCACAATGGGCGTTGTAAGCTCGCTCGGACGGGTGATAGAAAGCCCGAACCAGCGGTTTATCGGCGAAATCATCCAGACCGACGCGCCCATCAATCCGGGCAATTCGGGAGGGCCGCTGCTCAATCTGGCGGGCGAAGTTGTGGGCGTGAATTCCGCTATCTTCAGTCCAAGCGGAACCTCGGCCGGCATCGGGTTTGCCATTCCCGCCCGCACCGTCCGACGTGTAGTCCCGTCTCTCATCGAGAATGGACACTATCCCCACCCCACCCTGGGGGTCCAGGTGTTTGAGCTGACCTCCGAATGGGCCGAACTGCTGCGACGGGCCGGCATGGAGGTCCCCGTTGAGCGGGGGTTGCTGGTGGTGCGGGCCGCAAGAGGCAGCAAACTGCAGAGCGGCACCGAACGGGTGCGCGTGGGGCATCTCCTTGTGCCCATTGGCGGCGACATTATCATTGCTGTTGATGAAACAAAAATGGAGACAGCCCGCGATCTCATTGTCTACCTGGAGACACAGACCGAAGTCGGACAGACAGTGCAAGTGCAGGTGATACGCGACGGGCGCGAGCAAACGGTTGCTGTCCGCCTGCGCGAGCTAACGCAATAAGCCCAGAAAACAGCGTTGCCGCTACCCCCGATAGCCTGAGAGACAGATAGCCTGGAAGACGGTGAAGACTGGGAGACAGATAGACAGAACCCCTTGCATTTTTCTGGCTCCATGCTAGAATACAAAAGCTACCTCTTGTGGAAACTGTGTTTTGTTGTCTCCCTCTTGCACCCCCGTTGGATTGCAGGAGATGGCAACAGAGAGAGAGAATAGATAGCGCGTATGTTTCAAAATCGTCATCAACGCCGAACCTATGCGGGGCGGATCATCCCGCGCCACCCGCCCTTCCCACGGATGCTGCGCCACAACAACAAGAAAGAGGGGGACGTTGTTCTCCCGCGCCTGGTTGCCCAGGCCCTGGCAATGCTAGTTATTCTCATGGCAATTCTGGGGGGCGTGGTTGCGTTTGGCTCCTATAGTGCCTACGAACAGGTGGCCTCATCGCTCAAACCACGTCTGGCCGAATTGCAAAAACGTCACGTCTTTGAGACATCCCGTATCTACGACCGCCACGGACGATTGCTCTACGAGTTTTTCGGGGCCGGCAAGCGCACCCGCGTTAGCCTGGACAAAATATCCCCCCTGTTGATTGAAGCAACGATTGCCATTGAAGATAAAACCTTCTTCATCAACCCCGGCGTAGACTACGAGGGGATTGCTCGGGCACTCTATCAAAACATGACCGCGGGGGGCGAGGTCAGCGGTGCATCAACCATTACGCAGCAGGTTATCAAATACATTGTCCTCTCCGATGAGGAACTGTCCTACGAACGACGCTACGAACGCAAATTCAAAGAAATTATCCTGGCGCAAGAACTCAACCGACGCTACACCAAAGAGCAAATCCTGGAGATCTACCTCAACGAAGTCTTCTATGGCAACCTGGCCTATGGGATAGAAGCGGCCAGCAACGTCTACTTCGGGGTGCATGCAAAGGACCTGACGCTGCCCCAGGCCTCGCTGCTGGCCGGCCTGCCGCAGCTTCCAAGCAAATATGATCCCGTCAACTTCTTTCAGCGCGACGACCGCGGCTACTTCTTGCCGGGCGTGCAGCTTGAAGAAGGGTGGCTCTCCCCCGCCTACCAGTTGCCCGACAGTGTTTCGCCTCCGCGCTGGCGACAGATGACAGTGCTCCGCCAGATGGTAGATGAGGGATATGTCTCCGAAGAAGAAGCGTGGCAGGCCATGGCGCGAGATCTGCGCTTTGTTTCGCAAGATGTGCCACTCCACGCACCCCACTTCGTCTTCTACGTGCGAAGAATACTCGAAGAAAAATATGGGCAACGGCTCGTCAGCGAAGGCGGCCTCAATATCTATACCACGCTCGATCTCGACTTGCAGCGGATGGTCCAGGCTGAAGCGGCCCGGCATATCGAGTCGCTCAAATCGCGCAATATCCACAATGCCGCCGTCGTTGTGATGCAGCCGCGCACGGGCCAGATCCTCGCAATGGTCGGCAGTGTGGACTACAACGCTATAGAGAAAACAACGACACCGGGCGAAGAGGGAAATGTGCTGGATGGTCAGGTCAATGTCACCATTCGGGAGCGGCAGCCCGGCTCGGCCCTCAAACCCTTCACCTACCTTGCCGCAATGGAGCAAGGGATGACCCCGGCAAGCGTCTTGTGGGATGTGCCAACAGAGTTTCCCACGGGGGGCGGCTGGTATAGTCCCAAAAACTACAACGGACGCTGGAATGGTCCGGTGCGTATTCGGACTGCGCTGGCCAACTCGCTCAATATGCCCGCCGTCAAAGCCCTCAAATATGCCGGCATTGACTATACGCTTGATTTGCTCGACCGCGTGGGCATTAAAGAAGGCCTGGAACGGGGAGCAGACCACTACGGCTTGTCGCTCACGCTTGGGGGCGGCGAAGTGACCCTGCTTGAGTTGACCACGGCCTACAACACGCTCGCCAGCAACGGGCAATACTTCCCCCCCACCTCCATCCTCAAAATTACCGACGGGTCGGGGCAGGTGCTTGAATCCTACCAGGTTTCCGCCAGGCAACAGGTGATAGAGCCAGCTCTCAATAGCATCATCGTGAATATATTGAGCGATGATGAGGCACGGGCCCCCATCTGGGGGCGCAACAGCAAACTGAAACTCTCGCAACCAGCAGCCGTGAAGACCGGCACGAGCGAGGACTGGCGCGATGCCTGGACGCTTGGGTTTTCGCCCTATGTCACTGTGGGCGTGTGGAGCGGCAACAACAACAACGAACAGACCCACAAGGTCGAGAGTCTGCAGGGAGGCGGAGTCATCTGGCACAACGTGATGGAGCGGATCTTTCAAATGGTTGATGCTACAACCGCGGGCAAAGAAGGGAGTAAATATGACCCCACGCTGCACCAGGTGCTCCTTGAACCCTACCCGGATGGCAACCTCCCGCAAGCCTTCCCCAGTCCTGATGACGTTGGGGCGCAGCGGAAATCTATCTGTGCGCTACCTGGGCCCTTCGGCGGCTATGGCCGCGAATGGTTCACCCCGAAGATGCTCTATGGCACCTCATCGGTGACAGGGACCCACCGGGCCGGGCGCATCGAGGGAGCCTGCGACTCGTTCCGGAGCGTTATTGTGGTGCGAATACCAGAATCGTCTGAAGAGAGCAAATCACAATACTGCCGCCCGGTCGAAGGGCAGAGCTATTCGCCAGACCAAACCGAAACCCTGAATCTCTGGAATCTTCCAAAGCCTGAACCAGGGATTCGTGTGAGCTATGGCAAATGGGCCAGCCGACAAACCTACAACAGCCTGCCACTATGCACGCCGAGTATGTTTGCCACGCCCGAACCCGAACCCGAACGGTCCGAACGTCCACGAAGCCCACCCGTTGATGGAGCTATCCTGATGCCAGATGTGCGCTATCTGGGAGAGAATCAGGCAAAAGAGGTATTGAGAAACCTGGGGGTTCAGGATATTGTGGTAGATCGCCAGAACCGGGAGCGTATTCCCGATCTGTTCGACCGCTACGCACCCTACACCGTGTTGAGTACACAACCAGCACCGGGAAACTGGATTTATCCGGGGATGGGGGTTGTCCTGGGTGTGCGCGGGCCCGATGATGCCCAGTCTGCAAGCCAGTCGCAGCAACCCTCTCCCGCCCCTTCTCCCACACCGCAAGGGGAGCCGCAGGGAACACCGCCAGACACTCCCGACGCGACGGGTGCGCCCGATACTCCTGGTCCTGATGACCCATCGTGGGGGGAGCCTCCCCCCACGCCCATACCCACTGGTCTGGATGTTCCCGCTGTTGAGCATTAGTGGAGCATTAAGTGGAGCATTATTTAGTGGAGCATTAGTGGATGTAGTAACGATGCAATTGTGATGGGTGTGTGAGGCAGGGCAGCGACATGTCAGTTTCATCTATGACAACAGAGGATCTCGAAACCCGGCTCCAGAACCTCCAGGCCGAACTGGAAGAAACCCGAAATCGGCTCGAATGGGAACACGCACTCCGCATACAACGAGAAAACCAGCTATGGGCCTGGGGAGGGGCTTCTTCGCCTGAAGCGCACCTGAGAAAAGAGGACCTCGAAAGACGCTACTGTCGCGATGGTGTGCTCGAAGCCATTGGCATTGCCGCCGAGCAGTTTCTCCGCAGTGCCGATTTGCCCTGGAATATCCAGACTATGCTCGAACTTCTGGGGCGGGCAACAAGCGTGAACCGTGTCTACGTCTTTGAAAATACGCTGACCCGCGATGGAACCTTGCTGATGAGCCAGCGATATGAGTGGACGGCCCCCGGCGTGAAGCCACAACTCGGCAATCCAGAGCTGCAAAACCTGCCCTACCGTGCCGGAGGATTCAAACGCTGGCAAAAGATGTTGAGCCGTGGCCAGCCGGTGTATGGGAATGTGGACACCTTCCCTCCCCACGAGCAGCGTGTGCTTATGCCGCAGGATATTCTCTCTATCGTGGTCGTCCCTCTCTTTGTCGGGCTAAACTGGTGGGGATTTCTGGGGTTTGATAATTGCGTCTGCAAGCGACGCTGGACAGCCTCCGAAATAGACACCCTGCGTATTGCAGCGGGCCTCATCGGGGCGGCCATCCAGCGTCATGAGATGCTCGTGGCCCTGCGCGAGAGCGAAGAGGCCCTGCGCCGTTCGCACGAACAGCTTGAAGAATGGGTTGCCGAGCGCACCGCCGACCTGAAACAGGCCAATCTGGCCTTGCAACGGGAAATTGGCGAACGCCAGCGGGCCGAAGAGCGGCTCCGCTTTCAGGCCCACCTGCTCAGTGCGGTCGGACAAGCTGTTATTGCCACCCGCCTGGATGGGTCCATTATCTATTGGAACCACGCAGCAGAAGCCCTCTATGGCTGGACCGAAGCAGAAGCCATCGGGCGGAGTATTCTCGACCTGACCACATCCCGAATGTCGCAAGCCCGGACGGTAGAAATTATGGAGCAGTTGAAAATGGGGAAAAGCTGGTCTGGCGAATTTCTGGCCCAGCATCGCAATGGCCGGGAGTTTCCCGTCTTTGTCACCGATGCGCCCATTACCGATGCCCAGGGCAATGTTAGCGGGATTATTGGCGTTTCGACAGACATTACCGAGCGCAAACAGGCCGAGCAGGCCCTGGCCGAAAGCGAGGCCCACTACCGAACGTTGGTGGAAACCTCTCCCAGTGCCATTTTGCTCACCGACCGCGATAGTACCATTCAGTTTTGCAACCAGCAGGCCGCCGCGCTCTTTGGCTATTCCAGCGTTGATGACCTCTGCGGAAGCAAGGGGACCAGCCTTGTGTTACCCAATATGGAAAACGATCCGCTCCCCCATCTCCAGGCTATCGCCCTATCGGGAGATATTCGGAATATCGAGTATACCTTGTGTCGCAAGGATGGGAGCCAGTTTCCGGCCGAGGTGAGCAGTTCGGTTGTGACCAATCCGCAGGGAGAGCCGCTCGCGCTCATTGTTGTGGTGCAGGATGTGAGCGAACGCAAAAAGTTGCAGGCGCGGGCGATTGAGAATGAACGGTTTGCGGCCAGCGGGCGGCTGGCGGCCAGCATTGCCCACGAGATCAATACTCCGCTCCTGTCGCTCGATTTTTCGCTGGAGATGGCCCAGATTGTGCCAGCAGAAGACCAGAAAACGTTTCTGACCGATGCTCGCGAGGAAATCCAGCGCATCGCACGAATCGTCCGGCAAGTGCTTGATCTGCATCGCCCATCCCAGGCTCGGTATGGACCGGTGGATGTCAATGGCTTGCTCGAACGTGTGCTCTTGCTGCTTGGCAAATGGATACGCGACCACAAAATTGTTGTTTGCCAGCAACTCGCCGCCGCGCTCCCCACGCTGTATGGCCACGCCGATGAATTGATGCAAGTTTTGATCAACATTATGATGAACGCTGTCTACGCAATGCCAGAAGGAGGAACGCTGGATGTGCAAACCATGCTGAGAACATCAGAGCCTCGCCCATCGTCAACCCTCAACCCCGATACTCCCGCTTCTCCGCCCTGCCTCACGATAAAGATTTCTGACACCGGGCACGGGATGGATGCGGACCTTCTGGAACGTATCTTTGAGCCGTTTGTTACCACCAGGGAGGATGGTACGGGGTTGGGCCTCGCTATCAGCAAACAGATTGTCGAGCGGCATAGGGGATATATCGAAGTTGAGAGCCAGCCAGAGGTAGGGAGTACCTTTACTGTTGTCCTACCTCCTGGGGAAAGGTGAGATCCAATGAAAACCCGTATTCTTGTTGTTGAAGATGATATAAATGCTCGCCAGAAACTCGCCTACCGGCTTCAATATGCGGGCTACCTGGTGACGGAAGCCGCCGATGGAGAGGCGGCTCTAGATTTGCTCGAAACCGAAGAGTTTGATGTGGTATTGACTGACATTGTGATGAAATCGGTTGACGGGATCGAGGTGCTCCATACGGCCCGACAGATGGACTATCGCCCCGCCGTTATCTTGCTCACCGGGCACGGGTCGCTGGATACCTGTATGGATGCGCTGCGGGCCGGGGCCTACGACTACCTGCTCAAGCCCTGTTCTCCCGAAACGTTGCTCTCCTGTGTCGAAGGGGCTATCCATCGGCATGAGGCCGAGCATCAGTTGCAGGAAGCCGCTCGTATCCTCTCCGGCCATACGTCGTCCAATAACGATGCCCCCCCCCCTCCTCAGGGAGAGACCCGCACGTTTGTTGCACAAAAAACAACCTTCCCGATTCACATTGGAGCTATCTCCATCGGGCGAACCCGCCACAATGTCCTGTTTCATGGCGAACCGGTTCACCTTACGCCTATTGAATACGCGCTGCTCTTTTACCTTGCAGAACGGGCCGGCAAAGTCTGCCGTTGTAGCGATATTGTCCAGTATACGCATGGGATGGAAACGGACGATGCCGACGCACAATCGCTGCTGCGTACCCATCTGCACAACCTTCGCAAAAAACTCGACCCGGCCTACTTCTTGAATGATCGTGGCTCCGGGTATATGCTGGTTATCCCCCAGGAACGGGAAAGGAAGGGTAGGAGATGACAGGGGACAGAGGACAGGAGGACAGGTGGTAACAGGTGACGAGCAAACGTACCTGATTTTTCCGTGTCCCCCGTTTCCCCCATTCCTGGAGAAACTCAAGAAAAAACATGTCGAGTATTGGGAAATCTCCATACTTCTCTCTTCTCCCATCTGCTCCAACGTCGTATGCTTAGGATATGGGAACACCTTGGTGTTGTGGGGCAGGTCCTATGAAGCAACCTTGTGCGCCTGATGATTCGAGTATCTTACACATGCTCAATGAGCGGGGGTTGATCCTTGCCTGTCTTGCGAATACCAGAGAGACCCTGAACGAAACCCTGAATGATACGATGGTCGTTTTCTGGTGTGGAGACGAATGCTATGGGGTTTCCACGCATATTGTTCATGCAGTTCAACCGCTTGGCAATTATACTCCGTTACCATTCACTCCGTCCTACATTCTCGGATTGGCAAAATGGCAGGAGCAGGCTGTGGTTGTCATAGATGTTCGTCCACCATCTCTCCGCACCAGCACCCCCCCTCCCTCCAATGCCTGCATTGTGATTGTCGGGTTGGAGGGGATAGATGTTGGTTTGCTGGCCAACACCGTGTGTCATATGGCCCCTCGAAAGGAGAAAGAACGATGACCAAACCAGAACAGCAAGAAGATGAACTCTGGATGGCCCGCATTTCCCTTGATCGCTCATCTGATAGCATCCACTGGATCAGCCCCGATGCCCGGATTATCTATGTCAACGATGCAATGGTCAACCTGCTTGGGTATAGCCGCGAAGAACTGCTCTCGCTCCGGATACTCGATATTGACCCGAGCATTTCCACTGAGGCGGCCTGGCAAGAAGCCTGGAACGGTATTGTCCAGCAGGGATCGCTCTCGCTGGAGACAACCCATCGTAGCAAGGATGGTCGGATTATTCCAATAGAAGTGACGGGCGATTAT
Source organism: Chloroflexaceae bacterium (assembly GCA_034436975.1). GTDB lineage: Bacteria > Chloroflexota > Chloroflexia > Chloroflexales > Chloroflexaceae > JAAUSY01. The sequence continues at coordinate 2,368 of DAOTUE010000112.1, read as the reverse complement.
ATCCAGTATCAGGGAAAAGAATACGTCTGTGCGTTTGGGCGCGACATTACCGAGCGCAAGCAAGCCGAAGCAGAACGCGATGTTTTGCAGCAGCAAGTTATTGAGGCGCAGCGGGACTCCATTCGGGAGCTTTCTACCCCGCTGCTCCCTCTCTCCGCTCATGTCATCGCTATGCCACTTGTGGGTAGTGTGGATAGTCAGCGGGCCCAGGATGTGATGGAGACGCTCCTGGAGGGGATAGCGACGCATGGGGCCGATACGGCCCTGCTCGACATTACCGGCGTTCAGGTGATGGATACGCAGGTTGCCAATGTGCTTGTGCAGGCCGCCAGGGCCTCGCGGTTGCTAGGGGCCCGCGTCATCATCACTGGCATTGGCCCGGCCATGGCCCAGACGCTTGTGCATCTGGGAGCCGACCTGAGCGACATGATCACGCTCAGCACCTTCCAGGCAGGCATTGCCTATGTCCTGAACAACAACGGGCCCAACCGCTGATACGAATGACGAGTGATACCAAATTCGCTTGATCACTTGTTATTGCCCTTACCCCCGCCGCGTGCGCGGCACCCCCTCTCCCGCTGGGAGGGGGGCTTCAGAATCCCCCTCTCCCGTGGTTTTTTCAAGTGTTCAGGCGAACATGGTAGCACTCGTCACGCACCATTGGTATCACAGCGGGCCTGGCGACCCGCTCGAATCCTGCACAATCCGCAAAATTTCCTCTTCCGTGGGAGCGTCCCCATGCTGCTCCCACCAGTTCCGATACCATCGGATGTTTTCTTTGAATGCCGCCAGCACCTCGCTCGCCGTCAACGGAGGAACCTTCTCGCGTAGCATCTCCATTGTTTCCTCACAATCTGAAATCACCTCCATCGAAGCAAGAATTCGTTCAGCCCGCAAAAAAAACAACTCCCGCTCGATACAGGGAAATTCCCCCCCGATCTGTCGAATGTTGCCCAGGTAGCAAATCGTGCGCTGGCGGGGTTTGCCGGTTTCATCCCGATAGCTCTCAACCAGGTACGCATCGTGAAAGGTGGTATCCGCAACCGCTGCGTTTTTGTGCCGCCGGACGATCCATCGCACATACATTATTCCACTCCTCCTCTTGCCGCTTTTCTCTATTATAGCAAATTATGTCATATTTTTGAATAGCCAGGAGCACCGCGGCCATCAGAGCGTGGGCCATCCTGTGGTAATATAGCAGCAACACATTTTGACCGGCTATTGGCGACTATTGGCCAAAGAACAGGAGAAACCAGAAACCATGCACTACAAAGACTGGATCAACAGTCTGCCCCTGTACAAACCACCGGAACTTATCGGCAAACTCCCGGCCGCAATGGTCAAACTTTCTTCAAACGAAAACGTCCTGGGCCCCTCCCCACGCGCCGTGGATGCGATGCGGGGTGCGCTGGATAGCATCTATCGCTACCCGGATGCGTCGGTGGGGGCGTTGCGCCACACGTTGGCCGAGCGGGCCAGGCTCTCGCCCTCGGCGGTGCTCTGCGGCAATGGCTCCGATGAAATCGTCTCGCTCATTTGCCAGGGCTTTCTCCGCGAAGGCGATGAAGTGGTGGTCGCGCAGGGCACCTTTATTAGCTACCTGATACGAACAAAGATGATGGGGGGAATGCCCGTATCTGTTCCGCTGCGCAACGACACCCACGACCTGCCAGCAATGGCAAAGGCCGTCACGCCCGGCACCCGCCTGCTCTTCGTCTGCAACCCCAACAACCCGACCGGCACCACCAACGGAGCCGCTGAGATGCACACCTTGCTCAAAGAGGTTCCCGACGATGTGCTGATTGTGGTTGACGAAGCCTACTACGAATATGCCACCCGCTCCGACTACCCCGACCTGCTGCCAGAGCTACACAATGGGCGACACAATCTCTTGCTGCTCCGCACTTTTGCCAAAATCTATGGTCTGGCCGGACTGCGCCTGGGCTATGCCTATGGTCATCCCGATGTCATTGGCTACCTGGACCGGGTTCGCCCTATTTTCAGCGTCAATGCGCTGGCCCAGGTGGCGGGCATTGCCGCGCTAGAAGATGCAGAGCATGTAGAGCGGAGCCGCGCCTATGCTCAGCACTGCCGCGACTTCTTCCTCCGCGAACTCACAGCCCTGGGCCTGGCCCCTGTCCCCACCGAAACCAACTTCATCATTGTGGAGGTGGGCGACGATGCCGCCGTGTCCCGCACCCTCTACCAGCGCGGCTTTATGGTAACACCCCTCACCGGCTGGAAGGTGCCCGGCTGCATTCGGATCACCTTTGGCACGGAAGAGCAAAACAAGCAGTTTATCCATGCGCTGGGAGATGTTCTGAAAGACCAGCAGGCTGAAAAGGAATAATAAGGAATAATAAGGAAT
>DAOTUE010000111.1:0-9962 GCA_034436975.1 Chloroflexaceae bacterium | reverse complement strand
GTGGAGCGAAGGGGATTTGAACCCCTGACCCCCTGCGTGCAAAGCAGGTGCTCTCCCGCTGAGCTATCGCCCCAGAGCAACACAATAAACATGAAGGAATATGGTGGGCGCACCTGGACTCGAACCAGGGACCTCGATCTTATCAGGATCGCGCTCTAACCAGCTGAGCTATGCGCCCACACAGGATAGAATTATAGCATGCTCATTTTCTGTTGTCAATGAAATTGAAATAATCTAAGAAGTGCCAATGTCAGGTGGTTTCTTGCGCCAGCGCACGCAACAGCCCCCCCCGCGCTATCAATCCCTGGAGTTTTCCATCTTCGTCTACCACAGGCGCACGCTCCAGCCGCAGGTCCATAAGCCGGTGAATGACATCCACAATGGTTTCGTCAGGCGCAATTGTCGGGGTTTGTTCCAGCAACACATCAAGGCTGCGTTTTGTGTTAGGAATGCGCGAAACATCCAACGGGGTTTCGTTCTGAATAGCGGAGATCAGCGGTTCTCGTTCATCGCTCCTGGTAAGCTGACGAAAAACGCCCACATCGCTGATGCTTCCCCGCACCTTCCCGCTGCTGTCTACCACAACCAGGTAGCGGTCGGGCGATTCAAGCAACCGCTGGAGGGCCACGCCGAGCGACTGTGTATGCTCAATACGGGGAATGTTTGATTGCATAACCAGGCTGACGGGGGTTGGTTGGTCCGCGTCGCGGACATTGCTATTGTCCGACTCGGCTTTGCTGGTAACGGCAGAGAGCACATTGGTCCAGCTTACCAACCCGATCATGACATTGTCGCGGTTAAGAACAGGAATCTGGTCGTAGTTCCATTCGAGCATAAACACCAGGGCCTGGGTGATATAGGCCCCTTCCTGAACTGTCCACCACTCCTTGCTGAGGACGCTGGCGACGGAACGACTAGCAATGGGGGACAGCAGAGTATTTCCTTCCTCTTTGGTGAGGTGGGGGAGCAAGCGCAAGGGGACTTTCAGCCCGCCCCGACGGAAAATATCCAGTTCGGTGATGACCCCGACAATGTGTTGTTGCTCGTTGAGCACGGGAAGAATGGACTGTTTGGCGGAAAGCATCAGCGCAATGGCACGACCAAGCGTGGCCCCCTCCGTCACAGTCTGGGGGGAATCGTTCATAATATCGCGCACCGCAAGATCGCCAGAAAATGCCCCACGCGAACGCAACACCGCACGGTAGATTTCCACTGGTTCGAGCGTAATGAGCGATTCTGGTAGCATATCGTCGAGCAGCGGCAAGATTTGCATTATTCGCTCGGCCCGGTCCACCCATTCAATAACAATAGGAACCCCGCCGCCGTGCATTCCCCCCGGCATGGCACCAGGGCGGCCCCGTTGCCCGGGCCCAAACCCGCCGGTTCCTTGCAGGGCTGTTGCGCCTGTTGCTCCCTCGCGCTGGAGACGTTCGATCAGGGCCAGGTAAAGCGGCCGCTGCTCCCACTGGTCATGTTCGCTCATGTAGATGCGAACCCGTTGAACACGCTCATCTGTCGTCATAAGCTACCCGACATTCCTTTACTCTCGATTCTCATAATCATTCAGGCCCCCCACCTGTCATCCCCCCAGCGGGAGGAGGGATTGGGAGGGGGGAGCTGCGCCCACGTTTTCAGGTGCGATACTCCTTGTTCTGAAGGATTATATTTATCCCCCCCTGAACGATTACACCTTTTCTGTCGCCTTTTTTGATTGTACCAGCATTTTTCTGCGCATGCAATGAGCCATGTGGCTCCAGAATTTGCATATTCCCCTGCTTGTGATAAGATACCAACGAGAAGAGACGCAAAAAAAGCAAGGAATTCTTCATGTCTATATCACCACAGTCCGCACAGGCTACGTGCCCGGAATGTCGCACCCCGTTTCAAATAACGATTCATCAGTTGATTGATGCCGAAAAGCAGCCGGAGCTCAAACACCAGCTTCTGGCCGGTCAGATAAACGTCGCCACCTGCCCTTCGTGCCAGGCACGGATGGCCATTGCCGCCCCGCTTACCTATCACGATCCCAGCAAGCAGCTCTGTTTCCTCTTTCTTCCACAGGAAATCAAACTCACGACAGAGGAGGAGCAAAAGTATGTTGGAGAAGTGACCAACGCGCTGCTTGCCGACCTGCCCGCCGGCGTGTCACGCGGCTATCTGCTAACCCCGCGCCGCTTCCTGAGCCTGATCTCGCTGGTAGATGCGGTGCTCGAAGCCGATGGTATCCCACAGGATGTCATCAAAAAACAACGGGACGTTGTCGAACTCATCAGCCAGCTTGCCGAAGCTATTGAGAATGAAGAACAATTCAACCGTCTGGTCGCACAGAACAAGGCCAGTCTGGATTACGAGTTCTTCCTCATCCTGAGTTCGTTTATTGATGCGAGCATCCAGGAGAAGCAAGAAGCCTCGGCCCAATTGCTGACCCACCTGCGCGAAAAGCTGATGAAAGCAACGGGCTTTAGCGGAGAGGGTGGACAGGAGGAAGAGGCCAATCTCGATGAGGTGTTCCAACGTCTGGAGACCGCTTCGGAAGAAGAATTACAAGAAGCGATTGCCGATGTGCGCTACCTCATTGATGAAGACTTCTATCAAGCCTGGAAAACCCGTATCGAGACCATCGGGCAGGCCGGCGAGAAGGATCGGGCCCAGGCATTGCTTGGTCGGCTTTCCCAGGTGATCCGAATGGTTGAGCAGATGGACAAAGAAGCCCAGGCCCTGTTTGATAAGAGTTCCCAGATACTCCACGAGGCTCTGGATGCCCCCGACCCGGAGCCAGTGTTGCAAAAATATGGCGACCAGATCAACGAAGCCTTTTTGATGATCCTTGCTGCCAGTATGGAAGCAACCGAAAAAACTGACCAGCAAGAACTCATGACACGGCTGAAAATAGTGCAACAGACGGCTATCAGCATTATCCAGTCAAAACTTACGCCGGAAGAACGGCTGATCAACGAGCTAATGCTGGCGGAATCGTCCCAGGAGCGCAGACGTGTGCTCCAACACCATACTGGTCTGGTGACAGCTGACTTTGTTCGGAAGCTGAATGAGATAGCCGACGAACGGGAGAAACACTACGATCCCGCCGTTGTTGCCCATCTCCGTCAGATTGCCCGCGAAGCCGGGGCAATGCTCTTTTAGCGGCTCCGGAGAGAGTAATGGCTCGACGCTGGTTTCTGTGGCTCATTGCGCTGGTGGGACGCTGGTTTGTTGTGCGTTGTGTTGCCCCGGCCCACCCGGCCCGTATCTTGCTCATCAAGCCCGACCACCTAGGGGATGTGCTGTTGACCACGCCGGCTCTGCACCTGCTCCGACAACAGGCCCCCCACGCCGATATTGTCGCTCTGGTCGGGCCCTGGTCGGTGCCGATACTTGCTGGCAATCCCTCGCTCAATCGGCTCTCCCCCTTGCCGTTTCCCGGCTTCGAGCGCAACCCGACAAAACGAGCCTGGCCGCTCTCGCTCCTGCCCCCCTATCTCCTGCTGTTTGCCTTTGCCATGCGGTTGCGGGCAACTCCCTTTGATGTGGCTCTCGTGCTGCGTGATGACCACTGGTGGGGGGCGGCTCTGGCGTTGCTGGCGGGCATTCCCCGCCGTGTGGGGCACGGCGTGCCCGAATGCCGTCCCTTTCTCACAACGGCCCTGCCCTGGGAGCCGGAGCAGCATGTTGCAGCACAGGCCCTCGCCGTGGTGCACCAGGCTGTCTCGGCTCCTCTCCCCGACAACGTTCCCCCGCCCGGCCTGGTCTTTGCTCCTGCATCGGCAGAGCACACCTGGGCGGAAACCTGGCTCTTGCAGCATGGCCTGGAGCCACAACCAGACAAACCCGCGCTGGTCATCATCCACCCCGGTACGGGCGGCTACTCCAAGCTATGGATTGCGGAGCGGTGGGCCGCGGTGGGCAATGCGCTTGTCCAGCGACACGCGGTGCGGTTGCTCCTGACAGGAGGGGTTGGCGAGGCCGAGCTGGTACAGACAATTGCCCGCCAGATGTACTCTCCTCCTCTGATGTTGGTCGGAGCAACAAGCGTGGGGCAACTGGCGGCATTGCTGGGCCGGGCGGCCCTTGTGATGGGAGTGGATAGCGGACCGCTGCACCTGGCCGTGAGCCAGCGGGTGCCCACGCTGCACCTCTTTGGCGCAAGTAGTCATCAACGCTTTGGCCCCTGGCCTGCCAGCAAAGGCGACCACCCCCGCCATCGTGTGCTGCGGGCGGGGTTATGGTGTAGCCCGTGTCACACATTCCCCGCCTGCCCCCGCGGGACAGATCCGCCGGAGTGTATGGAGCGTCTTACGGTTGAGCAGGTTGTTGCGGCAGCCAGTCATCTCCTGGAGAGGGATCTGAGAAAGGGAGAAAACGGATTATGACCACACCCGCCAGTGAGCCTCCCTCCGACCTTGATTTCACAGGCGAGCGGGTTGTTCCTGGTTCTGCCAGTGATGTGCTCCAGCAGGGTTTGCTCACCATTCACCAGGCAATGTATGAGTTTGTTGCCGACTACTGCACCAACAAGCAAGTTCTTGATGTGGGGTGCGGCACAGGACACGGGCTACACCTGTTGCGCCGTCGTGGAGCAAGCCGCGTGTGGGGCACCGATATTTCCGCCGATGCGGTGCAGTTTGCCGCCCGCTCCATACCCGCCATACCCGCCATACCCGAAACGTCGTCGGGAGAGAGCCACCTGGCCGTGTGCGACGCACTCTCGCTGGCGACAATACCGGATGTTTTCGATGTGGTATGCGCCATTGAAGTAATTGAGCATGTCCCCTCGGCCCCCGCGCTCCTGGCCGAAATCCAGCGGGTGATGAAGCCCCAGGGCCTCTGTTTTCTCTCAACGCCCAACCGCCTGACCCACTCGCCCGGACAGGATACCCCCATCAACCCGTTTCACGTTGTGGAATATACTGGTGAGGAATTTGCATCCCTGCTGAATGGCGCGTTTGCCCATGTGCATATATTCCGTGTGGTGCTTCGCCAGCGCACGTTCCTGCTGCGCTACCAGCCGGCTGGCCTCAAACACCATCTGCCCTTCCCGCTGGCCCATATCGAGCGGTTTCTCACCTGGCACGTCCCCCCCTGGAACCAGCGGATGCTCACGCCTCGTCACATTGCCTTTACTCCGGAAGATGTGCCGCTCTGCTGGGGCTTTTTTGCGGTGTGCGCCTACCCGAAACGCTCACCCGACGCAAGATCGGGCCCCTGGATCAATACTGCCCACGCCCGCCGGTAGCGTTCCATACTGCCCACGCCCGCCGGTAGCGTTCCATCCGCTGCACATCATCCTCGCTCAGCGGGCGAGTGGCGCGGCGAATATCCATATTATCCTCCAGGTCGGCAATCTTGACCTCGACAGCAAGCGCGTCTGGTTTTATTCGCTCAATAAATGCTTCATACGGTTCGTCATCCCGCCGCGTCAGGCGGTCCACCGCCGCTACAACAGTGGAGGAAAAGCCGCGCTCCCGAAGGTCCGAAAAGGTATAGGGGGTATCCTCAACCACATCATGCAAGACCGCGGTTATCCTGGCCGTATCCGAGCGCACCCGCTGCATCACCCGCAACGGGTGCAAAATGTAGGGCGAGCCATAGCGATCTGTTTGCCCGCGGTGGGCTTCCACTGCAAGCTGTATCGCCTGTTCTAATGTTGCCATGGTCTATATCCTTTCGTTATCAATTCTGGTCCAGTTTTCCTCATCCCCCAGTATAGGCGATAGTGAGCGTTTTTTCCAATGGTGTAGATGGGCAGATGGGCAGATGGGCATGGGTGATGCTCCGGTTTTTGTAATCGTTCAGGGGAGGATGAATATAATCCTTCAGGACAAGGAGTATCGTTCCTGAGATCGCGGGCGAAGCTCCCCCCCACCTGTCGGATTGGGAGGGGGGCCGCATCGGGGCAAGCGAGACGCTTGCGCTCCCAGGGACTGGGGATTGCCCGAACCCAGTGAACGCTTACATTAGCTTCTTTTCCACGAAACAGGGCTGGTTTTGAGAGCCCGGATCAACTCATCAACGCGCACGGGTTTGCTCAGGTAGTCGTTCATGCCAGCGGCCAGAATATCCTCGCGGTCCCCCTGCAAGGCGTGCGCCGTCATTGCGATAATCCACGGTTGCTGCCAGTGCGGAAACCTTTCGCGGATGCGGCGGGTTGTCTCGATGCCATCCAGTTCGGGCATCTGCACATCCATCAACACCACATCGTAGGAAAGGCGCAAAAGAGCTTTGATTACCTCTTCCCCATTGGAGACGACATCGGCGCGATAGCCAAGCCGTTCCAGAATGCGCACCGCCACTTTCTGATTGACCACGTTATCCTCGGCCAGCAAAATACGGAGCGGGTATTCATTGGCAATTTGCGGAAAACGGCGCGATGTCGTTGTCACCGGCTGAACTATTTCCTGCTTGCCTGCTGCTTGCTGCTTTTCCGCAAAGATGTTGATGAGCGCATTGTGAAAAATTGAAGGCTTGACCGGCTTGTTGAGCGAAACGGCAATGGCCACGCCGGTATTACGAGCGGCTTCCTTCATCATGCCAATAGATGACCAGGTAATGAGGGGAAGGACCGTTGCAGGGAGACGCTCCTGGATCTTTGCCGCCAGTGTCAGACCGTCCATGTCTGGCATCTGTATATCGAGCACCGCCACATCAAACTGTTCGCCACGGTGGAGCAATTCGAGCGCTTCGGCACCGGAGCCGACAGCGTGGGGGCACATGCCCCAGGCCTCGGCGTGGTGGGTAAGAATCAGGCGATTGGTTTCGTTGTCGTCTACAATCAAGATACGCCGGTTGGTCAGAAGCGGTTGCTCATTATCCTGGAAGGGGCGCGCTATCGTCTGTTCGGTGCCAACTTCGGCAACAATGGTGAAATGGAACGTTGATCCGATGCCAACGGTGCTCTCCGCCCACAACGTTCCTCCCATTGCCTCGACAAGCCGTTTGCTTATGGCCAACCCCAACCCCGTCCCCCCATACTGGCGCGTGGTCGAGGTGTCCGCCTGCGTGAACGAATCAAAGATATGCTCAAGCCGTTCGGCCGGAATGCCAATGCCCGTATCGCGCACGCTGATATGAATTTCGTAGCACACTATTTCATCATCCAGGCGTTCCCGTTTCTCCCCCCCCACGGTGACAATCACTTCGCCTTCGTTGGTAAACTTGATTGCATTGCTGAGCAAATTGACAAGAATTTGCCGGAGCCGCGTCATATCGCCAACCAGCACATTGGGCATGTGGTTCTCAATGAGGTAGGCCAGATCGAGCCGCTTTTCGGCGGCGCGGGGGGCCAGCAGATCGAGCGATTCCTCAATGCAGGCCCGTAGCTCAAAGGGGTACTGTTCGAGTTCCAGCCGGCCCGCCTCAATTTTGGAAAAATCGAGGATGTCATTGATGAGGAACAGGAGCGTATCGCCACTGGCGCGGGTTGTTTCCACATAGTCGCGCTGTTCGGGGTTGAGCGGTGTATCGAGCAGCAGGTTGGTCAGGCCAATGATGGCATTCAGGGGAGTGCGAATCTCGTGGCTCATATTGGCCAGAAATTCCGATTTGGCCCGTGAGGCCGCTTCGGCGGCTTCGCGGGCTTGCTGTAGCTCCACATTCTGGCGGGCCAGGACATGGCGGGCCTTGTGGAGTTCGCGGGTCATTGCCGAAAGGTCATTGGTAATGCGGAGGTATTCCTGTGCAGATTTTTCGTCAAGGGCCGGAATAACCTCTGCATAGAAAAGCACCCGACGCTCCGGGGTGGGCACAAACCAGCATTCATAAGAAATGGGCAGATCAACATGGTTTGAGGCCAGGTTGAGCCGGGCGTGCTGTGGTGTATTGCTCTTCAGCACGTCCGCCAGCAGCTTTCGGAGCCGCACATTGCTACTGCTCACCAGCAGGTGCCCCAGGCTCGTCACGTCAGTGAGCCGTTCTTTCAGCTCGTTCAGACGCTCGTTCCACTCAAGCAAGGTGCCAACCTCATCAAGCAGGGCAATCAAACTCTTGCTATGGTGACTGAGCACCTCTGGACTACATTCAGCTAACTGCTTGATAAGATTGGACATAACTCGTCATCAAGGCCGGGTCATCAGTGATTATGAAGAAGAAAGGAATCAAGAAACTGCACAGCTTCGCTCGCGCTGGAAATATAGCGGTCTGCTCCGACGGCTTGCCAGGCCTGCACATCACTTTTGTAGGCCTGGCCCCCGACCACAACATAAATAGGGTTGGGATGATGCGCATTGCGAACCCATTCAACAATACTCGAAACATACATCAAATTATAGGGCATTGTGGTAGAAATGCAAAGGACGCGAGCATGCAGATTTTTCAACAAACTGACAATGCTCTCCTGGGGCGTATCCGCACCGGTGTAGTAGACATCCCACCCATGCAATTCCAGGAAGTCGGCGACCATGCGGGCCCCGATTTCGTGGAGTTCGCCGGGCGAGGCTGCCACAACGATGGCTCCCTTGTCGCGGGGGAGTTCCAGGATCATGGGGTAGTAGATAGACATGATGCGCTGGGTAATAGACGTGGCGATATGCTCCTGCCCAACGGTAATAATGCCTTCAGACCAGAGCCGCCCGACTTCGTGCATGGCGGGCCAGATAACCTGTTCCCACCAGGTGGGGATCTGCTCGGCTCCCTGGATATAGGAACGGGTAATGTGTGTGGCTCGCAGGCTATCTGGTTCGAGCAAGGCCGTCAGATACTCTTTGAAAAAAGGGTAGATATTTTCGTGAACCTGCATTGTTTCCCCCGACTGCTGCGACGCAACCAGGAGATCCTGATGCCCATCAATAATTGCCTGGTAGAGCGTGTTGAGGAGCGCGGCGTTTCGCTCATCTATGTGCTGCGAGATGGCATTTTGCCAGGCCTGCATGGCAATGGGGAAGTAGGAGGGGGAAAAGCCCCGCTTGATGTAGCTCTGGTAGGCCCAGGCAGCGATTTCAAGCAGGGTGCGGGCACTCCTGACCCGCAGTTGCGAAAGGATAAAGTTTCCATGATTGGTATGGTTTGTCTCTATGACATCCGAGGTGTTCGGGCCAATCAGATCGTCGAGATCTTCGCGCTCTTCCATTGCGATGTTGACGGCTTCGACAAGCACGGGGATGGCGTGCTCATAGGCATTGGCGGCTTCGGCATCAATGCTGCCAAGCACCTGTTCAAACGTTTCGAGTAACCGTGGATTTTCCATAACAAATAGAACTCCGGAATACTGGGCATCTGATACGCAACGATATGTTGGTTGTGAACTGATGAGAAAAAGGTACAGGAATAGTTCTTTCTTTCAGTATAAACGCTTTTCTATTGTCGGGGCAAGCAGCGCGATGATTGACTTGCGCTTGCTCTCTTGCAAGAGGGGAGTATCTGTTGTACAATGAGAATCAAACAGAGCGGGTGTAACTCAGTTGGTAGAGTTTCTGCCTTCCAAGCAGAATGTCGCCGGTTCGAGCCCGGTCGCCCGCTCCACTTTCCCATCACCTTTGTCGTATCCCTCCCTCCCTATTATATCCCCTGTTGGCACATCTTTTGGCACACACCTACAAAAATTTCGTAATCATTCAGGCCCCCCCCACCTGTCCTCCCTCTCAGGGGTAGGTCTTGCGCCAACGCATCAGAGTCGGCTGAGATCAGGACACAACTTGCCTCGGTGTTGTAAGATAGCCGCAGAAGGCAAAAAAAGAGTAATCGTTCAGCCCCCCGACCTGTCCTCCCTCCAGCGGGGGGATGTATCGGCAACGATGGGCAGTCGAGGAGAGTTTCAAATTCATCAAGGAAAACCTGGGACTGGAAGAGAGGTGCAGGTGCTTGATCTGGAAGCCATCCGGGCCCTGGTGGCTCTGGCGTGGGTAGCCGCGGGGTTCTTATATGATCTGGGGATGACGTTGGAATGGGCTGAGGTTCGTCTGCTGGCGCGGTTGGGGGGATGGGTGGAACGGAGGGATTATCCACCGGGAAAGCAGGTGTTGACCCTGGGAGTG
>DAOTUE010000110.1:0-30025 GCA_034436975.1 Chloroflexaceae bacterium | reverse complement strand
ACCTGTACAAGCGAACATTATTCGCAATCGCTATACGGTTCTACGGAGCCGTGGGGAGCTGTCAACCTCCCCTGAAGCCCTGCCTTCGGGCGAGGGCAAGCCACCTGCTTCAGCAGGTGGTTGTTGACCCTATTCCCTATCACAGCACCCCTTTGGTGCTTGGCACATCCCCCGCCAGTCGTGCATCTATGCGCGTTGCCGCGTCGAGGGCGCGGCCCAGAGCCTTGAACAGTCCCTCAACTTTGTGGTGATCATTGCTCCCATAGAGCACCTGGGCATGGAGATTGAAGCGGCCATGAAAAGCGAAACTTTCAAGCAGGTGGGGGACAAGGTCGGTGCCAAGTTGCCCCACACGGGGGGTGGCAAAGGTGGTCTGCACCACACAATAGGGCCGCCCACCCAGGTCAACCGCCACCAGTGCAAGCGTCTCATCCATCGGCACAAAGCTATGAGCTGTCCGCACCAACCCCCGCCGCTGACCGAGGGACTCGTTGAGGGCCTGCCCCAGGCAGATGCAGCTATCTTCCGCCGTGTGGTGCTCGTCAACGTGAAGATCGCCCTGTGCGTGCAGCGTCAGGTCGAAAAGCCCGTGCCGCGCCCACAACGTGAGCATATGGTCGAGAAAGCCAATGCCCGTTTGAACATCGGCTTTCCCGCTGCCATCAACCGTGAGCACAAGGGAGATGTCGGTCTCTCCCGTGCGGCGGTGTATGGTTGCCTGTCGTGGCTCCTCGCTCATACCGCTCCTGCAATCAGCCGGAGCACCTCATCAAGCACCAATCCATTGGTCCCGATGCCCTCCCCGTCTTCAATCGTTGCCTTTCCCTGCCAATTGGTAAAGGTGCCGCCTGCCTCCTGCAAAATGGGCAGCAGCGCGGCGGCATCCCACACGTTCATCACGGGGTCAATCATGATCTCGGCCCGTCCGGTGGCGACAAGGAGATAGCCGTAGCAATCGCCCCAGGTGCGAAACATTTTTGCTGCCGACACCAACCGATCAAAAGCATCCTGTCGCTGGTAACGTTCGTAGCGGTTTGCGCTGGTGGCAACAAGCAAGCTGTCGGGCACCCGTGCCGTCTGTGACACACGGCAGGGGCGGCCATTCCACCAGCACCCCGCGCCCTTCCCCGCGTAGACAATCTCGCCCAGGGCCGGCATATTGACCACGCCAATCACCGGCTCACCCTCGTGGAGAATGCCAATCATCACCCCGTAGATGGGCATTCCGTGGATAAACGCTTTGGTTCCGTCAATCGGGTCAAGAATCCATCGCCACTCGGCATCGGGCGGCCCACTCTCCCCCCACTCTTCTCCGAGGATGGCGTGGTTGGGGTAGCGGGCTGCAATCGCCTCACGGAGAAACGTTTCGGCTTCGCGGTCGGCAACGGTGACGGGGGACGCATCGGCCTTCTGGTCGGGCGTGATGCCGGTCTGAAAGTAGCGCAGGGTGATTTTGCCGGTCTGCCAGGCCAGTTCGTGCGCCACCGCCAGTAATTCCTGTATCTTCTCACTCATAGCTCTTTCCTCTCCTTCTCGCTTTCTCTTCTTGACAGTTGCTCCCTCTCCCCCTACCCCATCTCCCACGGGGAGAGAAGGTGCCGCGCACACGGCGGGGGGAGTCCAATAAGAAATACCTAACCGATGTGGTTGTTCTCAACAATGCGGTGCAGAGCCTCCAGCAGGCGGGTATTCTGGTCTGGCTTGCCAATGCTGATGCGAATATAGTCACGCAACCATGCATTCTGGTAGTGGCGCACCAGGATACCCTGCCGCTGCAACTGTTGCTTCAGAGCCAGCGCATTGTCTCTCCCCTCGTTCTTCCCACCCCCATCCACGCGACAGAGCAAAAAATTGGACTGAGAGGGATAGACGGTCAGAAACGGGATGTCGTGCAGGGCAACGCGGAGGCGGTCGCGCTCGGCCACAATGCGGGCAATGTTGGAGCGCAGGTATTCGAGTTGCTCATCAACCGACACAATGGCCGCGTTTTCGGCAGCAACATTTACATTGTACGGTTGCTTGATTTTCCAGAGATGCGCTGCCAGCGTTTCGGGCAGGAGGGCGTAGCCCACGCGCAGGCCGGCCAGTCCGGCCCACTTGCTAAAGCTCCGCAGGATAACCAGATTGTCGTAGTGTCCTACCCAGTCGCTCAGACCGCGGGGGGTATCGGTAAACTCGACGTAGGCCTGGTCAACCACAACCAGCACGGGCAGATCAAGCAACCGCTTGATGTCGGCATCGGGAGTTGTGCTGCCGTCGGGGTTGTTGGGCGACGTGACAAAGAGCACCTTTGCCCCGCTCTCGTGCGTGGCGCGTTCAATGGCGGCAATATCCAGGCTGAAGTCGGCACGGCGCGGCACGGTGACAACCCGCCCCCCACACACCGCCGCATCAAACGAATACATCCCAAACGTTGGCGGGCAATCAATGACCCTGTCGCCCGGCAGAAGAAACAGACGAAGCAGCAGATCGATTACCTCGTCGGCTCCCGCCCCCCCTATGATGCGTTCGACGGGCTGGCCCGTGTAGCGCGAGAGGGCAACCCGTAGCCGCGTGTGTTCCGGGTCAGGATAGATAGCACAGGTATCGGTTGCAATGAGCGCGTCGAGAATGCCGGGGGCGGGGCCGTAGGGGTTTTCGTTGGCATCCAGCTTGATGATTGCGTCGGGGGCAAGGCCGAGCCGCTCTGCGAGCACATCGGGCGGAACAATCGGGGTGTAGGGGTCGAGACTGGCAATGTCGGGCCGTATCAAGTGCGTAATCTCTGGCATGGACACATCCTTACATATACCAAATTCGGATAGTAACGTTTCACCACAAAGGCACGGAGTGTACAAAGAGAAGGCTTCTAACCCTCTGTGCTCTTTGTGTCTTTGTGGTTTTTTCTTAATTATTCAGGCGAATGTGGTATCAATTCTTCTGCGGTAATTGTTCGGATTCGGGGGTAGCGCACCTGGGAGTGCGAGCATCCTGCCCGCCCCGATGCAAGCGAGATGCTTGCGCTCCCAGGGTTTCACCCTCAAATGTGAACAGTTACCTTCTAGTTACCTTCTTGCGACTTCATAGCACTTACTATACAATAGGCCGCGTCATTCGTAAAGCGGCGGGAGACGGGAGAATTGTTTCTGCCGCACTGCCAGGGGAAGAAGACCATTGAACTATGCGCTTGATCGTTTTGCTGCCGAGGTGCAGGCAGCCCTTGAACTGAGCGGCAAGGTGCCCGCCGAACACCGCGAGGTGCAGGTGCCAAAGCCAAATATCCCCGCCGACCTCACCTTCCCCGCCTTTCGCGTGGCGAAGGCGAGCAGTGTTCCCCCCCCCCAGATGGCTCAGGACATCGCCGCGGCTATTGCCCCCGCGGACAATTCCCTGATTGGGGAGGTGGCGGCGGTTGGCCCCTACGTAAACTTCTTGCTGCACCCGCACCACTTCGCCCGTGCCGTGCTTGAAGAGGTGGTGCAATATGGCGAAAGCTACGGGCACGACGACCGCGGCGAAGAAAAGACCGTTGTGGTAGACTATTCCTCGCCCAACGTGGCCAAGCGGATGCATGTAGGGCACATTCGGAGCACGATTATCGGGCAGGCCCTCGTCAACATCTTCCGTGCTCTGGGCTGCCGCGTCATTGGCGATAATCATCTTGGCGACTGGGGCAAGCAGTTTGGCATTATCATTGCCTCGATGATGCGTGAGGGCAAGCCAGAAGCTCAGGGCGAAAAGGCCCTGGAGCAGCTTGAAGCAATGTATGCCCGCTACAGCGAGGAAATGCAGCAAAACGTGGAGATGGATGAGGATGCGCGGCGATGGTCGCTGTTGCTGGAGCAGGGCAACCCGCAGGCCCGCAGTCTGTGGCAGTGGAGCGTTGAGACAACGCTGGAAGCCAACCAGCACAACTACGAGCGGCTTGGCGTGGCCTTCGACTGCATCTATGGCGAGAGCTTCTACGAGGGGATGCTGCCAGAGATAATTGAGCAGGCCATCGAGAAGGGCGCGGCCTTTCGGGACGAGGGCGGAGCGGTTGTGGTGAAGGAGCTGGAGCCAAAGTTGCCCACCTTCCTGCTCCAGCGTAGCGATGGCGGCACGCTCTATATCACCCGTGACATTGCCGCGATTGCCTTTCGCATGCACGAGTTTTCCCCCGACATTATCGCCTATGTCATCGGGGCCCCGCAAGAACTCCACCTGCGTCAGCTCTTCGCACTGGCGCGGGCAATGGGACTGGCCGAGGGGGTTGAGCTGGTGCATGTTCCCTTCGGGACTATCTTCGATGCCGAAGGAAAGCCGCTCTCGACCCGGCGGGGCAATATGGTATACCTGGAGGCCCTGCTCAACGATGCCGTGCAGCGGGCCCGCAACGTTGTTGAGCAAAAGAATGTTGCCCTGCCCGACGACGAAAAAGCCGCCGTTGCCGAAATGGTTGGTATCGGAGCAGTCATCTATAATGATCTCTACCAGGACCCGCGGCGCAATATCACGCTGGACTGGGATCGAATGCTGGCAATCGAGGGCAACAGCGCAACCTATCTGCAATACACCCACGCCCGTTGTCGTTCGATTTTGCGCAAAGCGGAATATCCCCCCGACCTGCCTCCACCCGACCCGGCCCTTGCCGCGCTGCTGGCGCACCCCTCGGAACAGCAGCTTATCAAGCACCTGGCGCGGCTCCCCGCCGTGGTGCGCGAGGCGGGCGACCGCTATGCCCCCTTTGTCATTGCCGAATGGTGCTATACCACGGCCCGCGAGTTCGGCATATTCTTTGAACAATGCCCGGTGCTGCGGGCCGAAACAGACAACCTGCGCCGGGCGCGGTTGTTGCTGGTGTGGGCCACGTCCTGCGCTCTCAAAAACGGCTTGCGGCTGCTTGGGATACAGGCACCGGAGAGGATGTGACCCGCTGTTCCAGTACAATAAAACGTACAGGACAAAAATAGGTAAGCGTTCACTATGTTCGGGCAATCCCCAATCCCTGGGAGCACAAGCGTCTCGCTTGCATTGGGAGCGGCGGCCCCCCCCCTCCCAATCCCTCCCCCCAGTGGAGGGAGGACAAGTGGGGGGGCTGAACGATTACAATAATAGCATTGCGTCTGGTGTGATACAATATGAGCATAAGGTGTTTTCCCTGCCCATATCTGGGATCTCCTGTTGAATTGACTGATGAACGGAAGAGACATATCGCTCGAAATCACCCGGATCTTTTGCCTGACTATCTCGACTGTTTGGAGATAACGCTTGCTGACCTGGACCTTATTCGCCGGAGTTTTCGTTCCAACAATGCACGGCAGTTCGTCCGCTGGTTTGTGGATGTGCGGGGGGGAAAGTATATCGTAGTCGTGGTGGTAAGCAATACCCATCCTACTCAACGTCACTGGATTATCACTGCGTACATTGCTAGAAAACTCGACAAAGGAGCTATTGAATGGCAACGTCCCTGATGTTTACCTATGATCAACTGGCTGACATTCTCTATATCAATACCTGTCTCCCTTATCCAGAACAGGAGAGTGAAAAACTGGAAGATGAGATTATCGCACGGTTGAATCCGCATACCAACGAAATTGAGGGATTGGAGATCCTGTTTTTCTCGACCCGTTTACAGCAGACCAATCTTCTGACACTGCCAATCCAGGCTCACCTGCACCTGGCATCGTAATACCGACCGTATTCCCATAAAAAACGAAGCAAGGAACACACTATGCTTAATTTTTCAACCATACGCACGCTGTTGTTTGACATGGATGGGGTTATCTACCGCGGAAAAACCCGCTTGCCGGGCGTGCTGGAGATCCTCCAGTTTTGCAAAGCGCGGGATATTGCCTATGCCTGCATTACGAATAATGCCTCGAAAACCCCGGCGCAGTTCAAGAAAAAGTTGAATGCAATGGACATTGATATACCGGCTGAACAGGTCTTCTCCTCATCGCTGATGACCGGGCAATACCTGCGGGGGTATTATCCCCATGGCACAACGGCCTATGTTATCGGAATGGATGGGTTGTACGAGGCGATGTTTGCCGATGGCTACTTTGTCTTTCAGGAGCAGCACCCCGATCTGGTTGTGCTGGGGGTGGATACGCACGTCACCTATGAAAAATTTCGCATCGGGGCACTGGCCATCCAATCCGGCGCACGCTACATTGTCACCAATGAGGACCGCTCGTTTCCCGCCGAAGATGGGATGTGGCCCGGCGCGGGGGCCCTGGCCAGTGTGCTACACCTGACGACCGGGGTTGATCCGCTGGTCATTGGCAAGCCACAGCCCACCATGTTTCAGGCTGCGCTTGAACGGCTGCATGCCACGCCCGAAACCACGCTGGTTGTGGGAGACCGGCTGGAGACGGATATTGCCGGGGCCCACAACGCGGGGGTACGGAGTGCGCTCGTGCTTACAGGGGCGACCCGCCGCGAGCAGGTGGAAGATAGCCCCTATCAACCCGATGGTGTGTTTGCCGATCTTCACGATTTGCTTGCTGCCTGGAAGAGGCAGACGAGCTACTATCATTTATGAGAGAGGGTTCAGGGTCCGGGGTTCAGGGTTCAGGGAGCGCGGGCATCTTGCCCGCCCGGATGCAAGCGAGACGCTTGCGCTCCCAGGGGATTACCCCTCAACGTGAACAGGTACATCTATGGCTACACTCGTCGCGTATCATGAAGAGCAGGTTCGAGAGCTATTGTGTTCCTGGACAGCGGAACAGTTGCTTGAAGCCATCCACAATGAAACAATCGGCGCATCGTTGAGCAACGAAGAGAAACATGAGTTGCTCAGAATCGGGCAGGACTGGATGCAACGTGCGCTTGGGCATGTGTTGCTCCGCGACGCGATATGGGTTGATTTGCCGCGGGGGAAGCGGGTTTATGATATTCTCTGCACAATGGTTTCGGTCGGGCGGTGCCCGCTCCCGCTGGCCCCTGGTGAGGATGTGTCCAGGATGTGCGGGGTTGTGTTGCTACCCCACGAGGTGCGTGACCTGATGCGCGAGGGTGGCAACGGAGCCAGCTATGTGGTAGGCACACAGGGAAAGGGACAGCAGCAGCACGCCCGGATATTGCAGGAATTGGAAACCTTGATTGAGCAAGCTGAAACGGACCGGCTCGCGCTGGCCTGCTACGAGGGAGCAGGAGCGTCTTACCCCTTTCCCAACGATCTCGATACCCTGCTGCCCCCGCCGCCCCGCCCCTATGTTGACCCTGCCTTGCGGTTCAAGCCGCCTTCGGGGTGGCGGCGAACCGTGGCGTTCTTCCTGGTCATTCTGGGGGTGCTGCTGCTTGGCGTTCCTCTGCTGATGGGGCATGTGCCGGTGCAACCGGCCGGGTTTCCGCTTGGCTTGCTTACGCTGGGGTTGCTCGTGGGCATTCGCGCCGGGTGGTCCGGCTACCTGGGAGGCGGGGGAGTATGGCTTGTGGCCAACCTGCCCGCATTTCACTACAACGCCCAGACAACCTGGGGGCTTATCCCCTTGTTGCTTGCTGGTCTGTTTTTGATGGCCCTTGATAAAAATGTCCGTATTTTGTGGCACTGGATATGGTTTCGGAGACGGGAAAAATAGCAAAAATGTTCTGGAAAGATAGAAAACAAGGAGAGTAACCAATGGCTTCGACAACTGCTGATCTGAAGAACGGAATTATTATTCGCTACAATGGGGAGCTTGTCCAGGTGGTTGAACGGGAACACTACAAGCCGGGCAAAGGAGGGGCGTTTGTCCGCCTGAAGCTAAAAAACCTTCGTACTGGCAGTATGACAGAGGATCGGATGCGCTCCGGCGAGTCGGTGGATATTGTCCGAATGGAAAGCCGCCCGATGCAATACCTCTACCGTGATGGGGCGCATTTCGTCTTTATGGACAACGAGACGTTTGAGCAGGTGACGGTTGATGAGGGAGCCATCGGGGAGCGCGCCCGGTTTCTCAAGGAAAACGAGTCGGCCAACCTGATCTACAGCACCGACGACAACCAGCTTGTCAATGTGGAACTACCCACCTTCGTTGAGCTGGCCGTGGTGGAAACAACCGTTGCGGTGCGTGGCGACACCGCCACCGATGTCACCAAGCCCGCCACGCTTGAGACCGGCGCGGAGATTAGCGTTCCCTCGTTTGTCGAAGAGGGCGACGTGCTCAAAATTGATACCCGCACAGGAAGCTACATTGAGCGGGTCAGCAAGTAGGGAACTATGATTTGTCACAAAAACTGCTAGCCGGTTTGTATTGGCAGGAGAGGGGTTTTTCTATGGACATATTTTCTTCCTATGAGGCAGGGGTACGGACGCTTCTTGAGCGGGTAGGGCGCGCCCACCCGCGCTACGCTGAGGTTCTGACCTACCAGGCGCGGTTACAGGAGAATATCTGGAGCACGAGGACCCACGGCGACTCTCCCACCTTGCAGCAAAATCGGGCCGAGGTTCTGGCACGGCTCAATGATGTTGCACTCGAAATCCTGGGGCTGTCGTTCAACGAGCTATGCAGCATGGGGGGGCAGGGTCCCGCTTCGCCTGCCCATACGCCTGCGGCGGCAGCACCGGCTTCCCCCGCTGGTCTGCGAGAAGAAGAGCTAGACGTTGCAACAATCAGAACGCTGGTCAATGCGGCCTACGACGATACCGATTTGACAACGCTCTGTTTCGACTATTTTCGCCCTGTCTACGAACGGTTTGCCGGCGGGATGGGCAAGAAAGACAAGGTCCTTGAACTGGTGAAACATTGCGAAAGCCAGGGGCAACTGGGCAAACTGCTGACACGGATTGAGAAGCACAATCCCTACCAATACCAGAAACACCGCGACGCGCTTCGCAAGTAGGGGAGTGGAAAAACAGATAACAGGTAACGAGATGTGCTGTGGTATCATAGGGAGAAGCAACAGAACAACGGACACCGAGCAACAAGTTGGAAAGCTAGTAATATGCAAAGCAAAGTCGTCATTATCGGCTCCGGCCCGGCGGGCCTGACCGCGGCCCTCTACACCGCACGGGCCAATCTCGACCCGCTGGTTATTCGCGGGTTGCAACCGGGTGGTCTCCTGACCACCACGGGCGAGGTGGAAAACTTCCCCGGATTTCCCGACCCCATTGGCGGGTTTGAATTGACTGAACGCATGCAGCAACAAGTTACCCGGTTTGGGACACAGTTTCTTGATGAGGTTGTTGCATCGGTCAATCTGTCGCAGCGGCCATTTACGATTACCCTGGACTCCGGGGAAACAGTACTTGCCGAAACCCTGATCATTGCAACAGGCGCATCGCCGCGCAAGCTGGGGGTGCCTGGCGAAACGCGACTGGCCAACCGTGGCGTTTCCTATTGCGCCACTTGCGATGGCTTCTTCTTCCGCAATAAACGGGTGGTTGTTGTTGGCGGTGGCAATAGTGCGCTTGACGAAGGGCTTTTTCTCACCCGCTTTGTCTCCGAGCTGATCATTGTCCATCGGCGCGATGAGCTACGGGGCGACCCGATTTTGCAGGAGCGGGCGTTTGACAATCCAAAGGTCCGCTTTATCTGGAATACCGTCGTCACGGAGATACTGGGTGAAGAGCGAGTAACGGGCGTTCGGCTCAAACACATTCAGACCGGAGAAGAAACGGTGCTGGAGACCGACGGAGTCTATCCCTATGTCGGGCATGTGCCTAACACCTCGCTTTTTGCCGGGCAGCTTGCCGTAGACGAACAAAACTATCTCCTGACCGATGGGCGCACCCGAACCAGGGTACCGGGGGTATTTGTGGCGGGCGATGTTGCCGACCATGTGTACCGTCAGGCAATTACCGCCGCCGGGCAGGGCTGTATGGCCGGAATGGAAGCAATCTGGTTTCTTGATGAGCAAGAGCACCTGGCAAAGAAAGCACAGCAAGCAACGTAGCCAGAATGTCGCCAGGACGTGGTCAGGACGTGGCCAATTGCAGGGATCGCCGGCAAGCCTGGCCCGGATGCAAGGGGGACGTTTGCGCTCCCAGGGGATTTCCCCAAAAAGGTGGACAGACCAAAAAGGTGGACAGAAATAGAAAAGAAGCGAGAAACGGATGGTTGACCAGGAACTCACGGTAGAGACAGCAACAGCCACCTACCCGGTTATTGTCGGGGCGGGCGTGTGCAAAAACCTCCCCGACCACCTCCAGCGACTGGGTCTCAAGGGCACCCTGTGGCTCATCAGCGATAGCGAAGTATTCCCCCACTATGGTGGGGAACTGGAGGCTACGCTGGGGAATGCTGGCTACCTGGTGCGGACCCATATTGGGCCGTCGGGCGAGCCATCGAAAAGCTATGAGCACCTCTGGCAGGTCTATACCTGGATGATCAGCGGGCGAGTGGAGCGTGGCGACAGTGTGCTGGCTCTTGGCGGTGGGGTTGTGGGCGACTTTGCCGGCTTTACGGCAGCCTCAATCCTGCGCGGTATTGCCGTGGTGCAGCTCCCCACGACATTGCTGGCGATGGTGGATGCTTCGATTGGCGGCAAAACAGGTGTCAACCACCCGCTCGGCAAAAATCTTATCGGAGCATTTCATCAACCGCGCCTGGTGCTGGCCGACACCCTCACCCTTTGCACGCTCCCCCCCCGCGAATTGCGGGCCGGCTGGGCCGAAGTGATCAAGCATGGGGTTATCCGCGATGAGAGCCTCTTCGCCTTGCTTGAAGCGCACGCCAGCGATTTTGGCGAACCATCGCATATCCAGGCCCCCGACAGCCCGCTCCACCACCAGCTTGGCGCGGTTATCCGCCAGGCAGCGGCGGTTAAAGTTGCTGTGGTCAGCAACGACGAGCGCGAACAGGGGCTACGCATGATCCTCAACTATGGGCACACGCTCGGCCACGCCATAGAAGCAGCAACAGACTATCAACAGTTTTTGCATGGCGAAGCGGTTGCCATCGGGATGCACGCGGCTGCTTGCATTGCCGCGCACATGGGGCTATGTAGTGCCGATGTTGTAGCTCGCCAGCAACGCCTTCTCGAAGCCTACGGACTGCCGACCCGCTTCCCCGACGATCTCGACCGGGAGAGGATACTGGCGTTGACGCTCTATGATAAAAAGGTGCGAAACAAGCGCATTCACTGGATATTGCCAGCAAGCATTGGAACGGTCGTTGTGCGCGACGATGTGCCCGACAGTGCGATACGTGCCGCCCTGGAGCCGTGAGCAACCCTGATAATGATGAGTGACAAAAACATCCCTTTGCCTGAAGAAAGCACAGAGAGCAGCGAGCCTGGGGAGTGTGCGGAGACCCCGGAGGTCCGGCGAATCCGCACTGCGCTACACCAGGTGGTATTGCTGCGCGAGACGGGGCCGAAAAGTGCGGCCTGGCACCGGGCGCGGGTGCAGACTATCTGGCGACTCCACGCAATGCTGAGGGAACGGGGGATAGGGAATAGGGGATAGGGGACAACAGGATTGGTGCCATGTCACAGCAAGACCAGCTTATCATCATTGATGGCCACTCGCTGGCCTTCCGCGCCTTCCACGCGCTCGCCAGTTCGGGGCTACGCTCCTCGCGTGGCGAACCGACCTACGCCGTGTTTGGCTTTGTGCAGGCGTTGCTCACGCTGCTGCAAGAACGCCAGCCGGCCTATATGGCGATTGCCTTCGATGTGGGGCGCACCTTTCGCCACGACACCTACCCCGACTACAAGGCGGGCCGCGCTGAAACTCCCGAAGAATTTCATCCGCAGCTTGAACGGATCAAGCAGCTTATGGGCGAGATGGGCGTGCCCATCTATACTGCGGAGGGCTACGAAGCTGACGACGTTATCGGCACGCTGGCGCGGCAGGCCAGCAACGAAGGAATCGCCTCGCTCATTCTCACGGGTGATACTGACACGCTCCAGCTTGTGGATGAACAGGTCAGTGTACTGCTCTCAAACCCCTATGGCAAAAATGTCAGCACCACGCTCTACAATGAGCAGAAGGTCCGCGAACGCTACCACGGTCTGGCCCCCGACCGGCTAACCGACCTGCGCGGGCTGAAGGGCGACGCATCCGACAATATCCCCGGTGTCAAAGGGATTGGCGAAAAGGGGGCAATCAATCTGTTAAACCAGTTTGGCACGATTGAAGCCCTCTACGAGAACCTGGGAGCCGTGGACAAACGCTATCGTAAGTATCTCAAAGGGCAGCAGGAGCAGGCCCTGTTGAGCAAACACCTGGCCACAATTGTCTGCACCGTGCCGGGCGTTGCGCTCGATCTGGCCGCCGCCTCGCTGCGTGGCTACAACCGCGCTGCGGTGATGCACTTGTTTCAGGAAATGGAATTTCGTAGCCTGATTGAGAAGCTCCCCCAGGAAACAGATTTCACCTCTTCGGTGGAGAGCAGAACGCCTGCCCTTGCCGATGTTCCGCTGGTTGCCCCGCCGCAGCCGGGGGAGACGCAGACACCAGACCCCGGCGGATCGCAACTATCCATGTTCGATCTGTCCCCTGTCCCCCCCGCTGGCTCACACACTCCCTCTCTGGGGAACTATCGAGCCGTGACCAATGAAGAAACGCTGCGCGAACTGACCAACGAACTCGCCACCGCGCCGGGCTTCGCCTTCGACACCGAGGCAACTGGTTTACGCCCCTTCGAGAGCGAACTCGTGGGGATTTCGCTGGCGACCCGCCCCGGTGCAGCCTGGTACGTGCCCATTGCCCACAGCGACGGGGAGCACCTGGAGCGGGAACGGGGGATCGAAGCATTGCGCCCATTCTTTGCCGACCCGCAGAAGGCAAAATATGCACACCATGCAAAGTTTGACATTGAGATGCTGCTCCAGGCTGGCGTGCAGGTTGAGGGACTCACGTTTGACACGATGATAGCGGCCGGACTCCTCGACAAGCGCAAGAAACTCAAAGACCTGGCCTTCTATGAGCTGCAATTGCCCGAACCGATGACCGAAATTACCGACCTCATCGGGCGCGGCAAAAAGCAGGTCAGTTTTGGGCAGATACCCGTTGAGCAGGCGACCCCCTATGCTGCCGCCGATGCCGATATGACGCTACGACTGGTGGCCCTGCTAGAGCAGCAGATGAGCGCGAATGAGCAGATTACGCAGATTTTCCGCCGCATCGAAATGCCACTCGTCCCCATTCTGGTTGACATGGAGCAGGCGGGTATTGGACTGGATGTCGCCTACCTACGAAACCTCTCCGGGCGGCTTGCAACGGAGATTGGGCAGGTGGAGCAGCAGATCTATGCGCTGGCCGGGGGCGACCCGTTTAACATCAATTCCAGCATCCAGCTCAATGAGGTGTTGTTTGCGCGGCTCGGCCTGCCCACGGATGGGCTGAGCAAAACCTCAACCGGACGCTACTCGCTTGCTGCCGGTGCGCTAGAAAAGCTGAGCGACAGCCACGAGATTGTTCGCGCCATCCTGCACCATCGCCACCTCACCAAACTGAAATCTACCTACGTGGATGCGCTGCCAGAACTTGTCAACAAACGCACCGGGCGATTGCATACCTCGTTTCACCAGATGGGCACAGCCACGGGACGGCTGGCCAGCAGCACGCCAAACCTGCAAAACATCCCGGTTCGCTCCGAGAGTGGCGGGGAGATTCGCCGCGCTTTCGTTGCCGCACCCGGCTGCCAGTTTGTTGCTGCCGACTACTCACAAATCGAGTTGCGCGTGCTGGCCCATATCACCCGCGACCCCAACCTGGTGCAGGCTTTCCAGGAGGGGCAGGATATTCACGCAGCAATGGCCGCGCAGCTTTTCCATGTGCCGATTGACGCGGTGCAAAAAGACCAGCGGCGCATTGCCAAAACAACAGTATTCGGCATTATCTATGGCATCAGCAGTTTCGGGCTGGCCCGGCGCACCGACCTGAGCCGCTCCGAAGCGCAGGAGTTGATAGATGCCTTCTTTGCCCGCTTCCCCGGCGTGCGCCGCTATATGGATAATACGCTCAAGCAGGGGCGCACGAAGGGCTATGTTGAATCGCTCTTTGGCCGCCGCCGCCCGGTGCCCGACCTGACAACGAACGGGCCTCGGCGGCAGGCCGCCGAACGTGAGGCAATCAATACCCCCATTCAATCAACCGCAGCAGACTTGATGAAACTGGCAATGATAGGCGTGGCGACCCGCCTGAAGCAGGAGCAGCGACAGACCCGGATGCTGCTCCAGGTGCATGATGAACTCATCTTCGAGGTGCCGCTGGATGAGTCGGAAGCGGTGCAACGCCTCGTCCGTGAAACAATGGAGCAGGTCTACCGGCTGGATGTTCCGCTCAAGGTGGATGTTGAAATTGGCGACAACTGGCAACAGATGGAAAAGGTAGAACCATGACCGATGCTCCCCCCGAACGGCTCCACAAACTGTTGGCGCGGGCCGGGGTTGCCTCGCTCCGCGAATGTGAGCGGCTTATCCAGGCCGGGCGTGTCATCGTCAATGGGCAGGTGGTGAGCGAAGCGGGGAGCCGCGTTGCCCCCTCCCGCGACCGGGTGCTGGTTGATGGCCAGCCGGTTGCCCTGGTGCAGGCCGAACGCGAACGGTATGTCTACATCTTGCTCCACAAGCCCCGCGGCGTGGTCTCAACCGCCAGCGACACCCACGGGCGCACCACCGTTGTAGATCTGGTAGACGTTCCTGAGCGCGTTTTTCCCGTGGGGCGGCTCGACAAGGAGAGCGAGGGGGTTTTGTTGCTGACCAACGATGGGGAGTTGACCAACCGCCTGACCCACCCGCGCTACCAGGTTGAGAAAGAGTACCATGTATTACTGGCCCGTATGCCCGACAGGGATGCGCTCGATGCCTGGCGGGCCGGCGTGTTGCTTGAGGACAAACGCACAGCCCCGGCCCGCGTCGAAGTGCTCCGCACCACCCGACACGGCGTATGGGTGCGGGTGGTGATGCGCGAGGGGCGCAAACGGCAGATCCGCGAGGTTGCCCGAATGCTGGGTCACACCACGCGGCGGCTCATCCGCGTGCGCGAGGGGAGTTTGCACCTGGGCGATCTGCCGCCCGGCGCGTGGCGGATGCTGCGCCCGGACGAGGTGCGGTCCCTGCAAGCGCACCACCCGTGAACGCTTACGAACAAAACGCTTGAACAAACTCCACATTGGCAGGCGTACTGGCCTGCTCATCGTTGCTATCCGCTCGGCACGGGGCGAACCTCAGTTCAACCCCGGTGGCAAAACAATGATCCACCCCCGCGATGTGCTCATCATCCTCGGCACCCGCGAAAAAAAATAACCGAACTGCATATCTTGCTCAGCCAGACAAACCACGAAACGAGCCTGGCTCATGTTCTCTACGAACAGAAACGAAAATCCTGACCAGAACCAGAAAAGAACCAGAAAAGAGAAGGAGAATGTCCCATGCCCCTCATTATCGAAACTATTTATGAAAACGGTGTTCTCAAACTGCTTACCCGGCTTAACCTCAAAGAACACCAGCGGTATCGGCTCATGCTGCTTGATACATCGCCAACCCAACCTCTCCCACACGAACCCATCACCGCCACGCTTGCAAAGCGGACAACCACACTACGCAATGGGCAGCGTATTATGAACCTGCTCGGTCTCTTTCAAACCCGAAATCTCCCGGACCTCAGCTACGAACATATTGAAGCGACCCTCGACGAATTTCGCCAGGAGCAAGCCAGAGAATGGCAAGAAACACAAGAAAGGCCCCAGAATTCATGAGCAAAAAATCAACCCAAAGGTATACCATAGATACCCACCCGCTTCTCTGGGCCCTCACCGACCCGGACCGCCTTAGCCCGCGGGTAAAACCTATCTTTGAGCATATGGCCGAAGGCACAACCACACTCTACATCCCTGCTATTGTCCTTACCGAAATGATGCTCGTTGCCGAGCGGCAATGGATCTCCATAACCAGCGCGGAACTCCTCGAAACCATCCGCGCCATCCAGAACGCCAGCAACTACATTCTCCTTCCCCTTATGCCCGAAGCAATTATTGCCAGTCACCCCATCGCCAACGACATCCCCGACATTTTCGACCGCCTTATCATTGCCGAGGCCCTCCGTCTGCGGACTCCTCTCATTACCTCCGACCGGGCCATCATTGAGTCTGGCCTGGTAGACATTTTGTGGGAATAGGGGCAATTTGTGTATCAGAAGCGAGGGGGAGATTGGTCCAACGCCGGGGAGCCACACAGCCTCCCGACAAGCAGCACCAGGAACAGCCAGATTATTGAATGTCGCACATGCATCTTCTTCCTTAGCATGCAAGAGGGCGACTATTGACTATGTGCTGGCCCTGAAAGATAATCACCCCACGCTGCATCTGGGCAATGCGGCACAGAATATGGCGATGTTGTGCCAGATTGCGCTCAACCTGGTGCACCAGGAGCCAGGTAAGGGGAGTGTGCGCATCAAGCGCACGCGGGGTCGGTTGGAACAACGACTATTTGCGGACCGTGTACGGTTATGAGCAATGCGATTGCCCTGGTGCCCTGGGTACATCTTGCACAATACCGCTTATATTGGTACAATAGTTTATGGCAAAAAACGTAAACTGTCAGGATACTCGTTTGCTGAACCTGTAGAAATGTAATCGTTCAGGGGGGATAAATATACTCCTTCAGAACAAGGAGTATCGCTCCTGAGATCGCGGGCGAAGCTCCCCCTCTCCCAACCCCTCCCCCCGCTGGGGGGATGACAGGTGGGGGGACTGAACGATTACAAAGGTAGCCGAAAGGTGAAGATGAGTCCGTCATGACAACCACGCGTAACAACGTCGCAGCAGACAAAAAGAGGTTTCATAAACGGCTTATCACGTATCAAACGAGCACAGATAGAGAGCATTCTAAAGCCTCAAAGTGATAGTTGTTCACTATTCTGTGAAAACTATGGTACAGATAAGCATAAAGATGTTGAATAGAGGGTATCTGGTAGGGAGGGTGGCATCATAGACGTATCGGCTCTGGCACGAAGGGTTGTGGACCTGGCCGAAGACAAGCAGGCCCACGACATTATTTTGCTTGATATAAAAACACAAAGTACCATTGCAGATTATTTTGTTCTCTGTTCGGGCGATAGTGATCGTCAGCTCAAAGCGATTGTCGAACATATTGATGAGCAGGTGCAGCATGAGTTTGGGCAAAACCCGCGAATTGAGGGGGAGGTCTCTAGCGGGTGGGTCGTCCTTGATTATGCAGATGTTGTCGTCCACATTTTTCATACTGATCAACGAGAATACTATCAGATTGAGCGGCTGTGGAGCAAAGCCACACCGGTTGTTGTTGTTCAATGAGGAACAGAAATGAATGGGAATGATAGCATATCACTCCATACCCGCTACGTGCTTTTTGCACTGGGGGCGGCTCTTGGGAGCAGCCTCGGCCTGGTCATCGGGTCGTTGCTGACTGCCTGGCTGGGGTCGGGAATTGCGCGCATCTTCCAACGCCTTTTCCGCCGAACCCGCAAGAATGACCATCCGAGCTTCGACCTACTTCTCCAGTAGATAGCAAAGAGCAGCAGGAACTATATCCAGATAGGCGACCATGGGCCTGTTTATGGATGGGGGGAGCGTGTGGGCAGTGTTTTGTTCTCCAACAACATAGGGATTGTTCCTCTGCTGTCCCCCGTTGCCGATTTGACGCTTACGACAGGCTTTGCTATAATATACCCCGGCAGAGGTGGGATAAGACTACCTCTGGTTTTTTCATGCCTGGCAATGTGCCGACCGTGATCATGTCATCATGTCCATGATTATGGCAGCGACCGTGATAGTGTATTGACCAGGGTGCCAGAGCAAAGAGCAAAACGAGAACAAAGAGAAACCATATTGAATATCTGGAAGGTAGCAAAATCGTGTATGCAATTGTTCGTGATAGGGGAATGCAGTATCGCGTTGAGCAAGGCCAGACCCTCCACGTTGCCCTGATGGATGCCGACGAGGGGAGCGACGTTGAGTTTGATGAGGTGTTGCTCGTCAGCGATGGCGAAACCGATGAGGTAAAAGTTGGCAACCCGTGTGTGGATGGGGCCAGGGTTCGGGCCCGCGTTCTGGGCAATGTGAAAGGCAAAAAAATCATTGTCTTTCGCTACCGCCGGCGCAAACGCTCGCGCCGACGCACCGGCCACCGCCAGCAGTATACCCGCATCCAGGTGCAGGAAATTCTGGCATAGCGTGGTCGTGGTTTTATCCCCGGCGTGCCAGTATGGAAAATAAGGCGAAGAACTTGAAAAATTAGCAAAGCGAGGAAACCCTATGGCCCATAAAAAAGGTGGCGGAAGTACGCGCAACGGGCGCGACAGCAAGCCAAAGATGCGCGGCGTGAAACGCTATGGAGGCGAACACGTCATCCCCGGCAATATCATTGTCCGACAGTGCGGGACGAAAATCCGTCCTGGCAAAAATGTCGGGGTTGGACGCGATTATACCATTTTTGCGATGGCTGAGGGGACGGTCCATTTTCAGCACTATTCCCGTAACCAGAAAATGGTCAGCGTCATCCCGACATCGCCAGCAGCACCGGCGGCAAGCGAGGAGCCAGTTGCTCAGCCCGCCTGATAGCAAGGGCAGAACAAGAAAAACAGAGAGAGGAAGAAACAATGAAAAAAGACATTCATCCCCAGTATCACCAGTTAGAGGTTGTTTGTGGTACCTGTGGGGCGACCTGGCGCACAAGCTCCACGGTGAAAGATTTGCGCGTGAGCATTTGTGGAAATTGCCATCCGTTTTATACTGGCGATCAGCGAGTTATGGTAGATACGGAAGGTCAGGTTGATCGCTTTATGAAGAAACTGGCTGTCACGCAGCAGCGACAGGCCGAGCAGAACCGCCGCAAGGAGAGCAAGCAAAAGCCTGCACCCCGCAAGAAGAGTTTGCTCCGCGAAATCTATGGCGAGGAAGCCGCAGCAGAGCCTTCGTCTGAGACTGATAAAGGGACTGTGGCAAAGGAGTAAAATAGGTCACGTTTGGGATGAACTCCGGGGAGCGCAAGCGTCCCCGCTTGTATCGGAGCGGGCTGTTTTGGAGCGGGAGGGATGCTCACGCTCCCAGGAGTTCCCTGACACAGTGTTCGCATGCCTGAACAGGTTAGAACAAAAAGTACCCCCCGACCATTCCCGTCATAAGTAAGATACTCCATATCGCGATCCATTTAAGGTCGCGCCGGACATCAGCATAATCCTGCGAGTAGTCGGGTTTCTCTGGCACGGCGCGGGCTGCCACACGACGGCGGGCCGTGGTGCGGGCTGCAACTGTCCGCTGTGGGGTGCGGCGCGTGGTGCTCCGTCGTGACGATGGTTGCGATGGTTGACGTTGTGAAGCCATGTAATTCTCCCTTTGTTTCTGCTACTAAGTAATGTAGCCCCATTTGCGGGCAATTTCCTCTTTGTGCTTGCGAAAAAGGATATCGCGTTCGGTCCCTTTGATGTCGCGGCTATAGGTGGCGAGTACCCGCTCGACTTCGGCATCGAGTTCTTCTTCTTTCTTCAGGTCGGCAACAATGAAATCATAGAGCTGTTTGACGCGGGCGGCCCGTCCTTCCCCTCGCTTGAGGCCCGGCGGGTCCTTGTAGACAACCACCTCGCGCTGCTCCAGCTCATCGTGCAACCGCTCCGCAATGCGGCGTATTTTGTCCTGGCTCAGTCGCATATTGTCCCCCTTTTCTTCCTTCCGCTAGCTTGCCGGGGAAGCCGGCACTATATTCTGTCAAGCCCTCACCCCCTGCTCCGTCCCTGGTGGGGGATGGTCCACACGAGCAATGGGGGGGAGGGCCTGGGCGAGTAACCGAATCTGGTATTTAGTACAGGAACATTGGCTTGCCGAGCAGATGGGAAACTTTTGGTTTATAATTTTCTGCGTCGTACAGTTCATCAACATCAACGCGCTTGGTGCCGCGGATACAGGAATCAACCGGCACGGTGGTATAGATACCATTTTGCAGGGCCATCATCAACCCGACGTGCCCCTTCTCAATCTGCTGAACGGCCATATTGCCATACGACGTGGCAACCATACGGTCGAGCGAGTCGGGCGCGCCGGCGCGCATCAGGTAGGCCAGTTGTTGGTTGACAATATCCACGCCCGTGAGTTTCTTGAGCGTTTCGCCCAACACCTGCCCCATACCTCCCAGTTTCTTGTGTCCATAGGCATCTTCCTGTCCATACTCAATAACCTGCCCCCCGATCATACTGGCCCCTTCGGAGACGGCAACCACGGCGTAGTTGCTAGGGTTTCTGTTGCGGTCTTCGACAATCATCTGGGCCAATCGCTCCACATCAAACGGCACCTCGCTAATCAGAGCGCGATCTACATCGGCGAGGTAAGCTGCAATGAGCGCGGTTTCGCCACTGTTGCGCCCGAAAAGCTCTACTACGGCGATCCGCTCGTGGCTACCGGTGGGGGTTCGCAGCGAATGAATAAACTCGACGCTGCGGGTGACAGCCGTGCTAAACCCGATGCAGTAGTCGGTTCCGTAGACATCGTTATCCATTGTTTTGGGAATAGCAACAACGCGAAACCCCTCGGAGTGCAACCGTGCTGCATAGGAGAGCGTATCATCACCGCCAATGGGAATGAGCGTATCAATCTGCAAATGTTCCAGCACTTTTATAATGTGTTCGGTGCAATCTACGGTCTTCTGGTCGCCAAAGGGGTAGTTGTCTTTGAGAAAGGCGGGAAGATCTTTTTCGCGAACCTTCTGCGGGTTGGTGCGCGAGGTATGCAAATGGGTCCCGCCATAGCGGTCAATGGTTCGCACTTTGGACCTGTTCAGTGGATCAATCCACTCGGCCTGGGACTGGGGGTCGTTATCGGGGTTATAGTTGAGCAACCCGCCCCATCCACGGCGAATCCCGATAACCTCCCACCCATTTTCTTCGGCACGATTGACAACGGCTTTAATACAGGGGTTCAAGCCTGGAACATCTCCCCCCCCGGTTAAAATTCCTACTCTCACGGTTTCCCCTCCTGAAATCATCGAATATAATCGAACTCTCTCGACTATTCTTGCTTCATAATCTGAAAGTTTTAGAATATGCCTATTGTATCATATCTTCTCCGGCTTCTTGCCGTTGTCTCCCTCATCGTTCCGGTTCTCATTGTCATGGTCTTCGAGCAGCAAACGCAACTTGCCCCAGTTTGCTTCCTCGGAAAGGGCCAGGGCATAGTGTTCCCATTCTCGCCCGATGGTAAGGGTAAACGGACGCACAAAGAGCGCGGCCTGACTGCTGAGCACATCGAATGGCTTGAGGATGTCCAGGACAAAGGCGACCGGCGCACGCAGGCCCGTGCGACCAATCATCGCGGCGAGCCGGTCAATTGTTTCGTTATGCTGCTGCTCCGGCATAGCGAGCCTTCTGAATAACTGTTTGCTTCAGCGATTTGAGAAAATCTGCCGCCAGCGTCTCAAACCGTTTGCGTTGCGTTGCGTCGAGAAACTTGACCATCGGGCCCGGCAGTTCAAGTTGATCAATGCGTTCCATATGGCACCGTTCGTCATCCAGGGGGGTGAGCAAGCAACGGGTTGTCCCGTTGATGGGCGGCAAGTTGAGATGAAATTTGATGGTTCGCTCCAGCGGGGTGTATCGGGCAACTTCCATTGTGGACTGAACCACGCCCCCCCGCAACCGAAAGCGGTAGCCCTCGCGGGCCGGGCCGGGCGTGAGCAGGTCAATGTGGAGATTTTTTGTTGCGGGCATCCACTCTTTCCAGCCAGCAATATCGTCGAGAACCTCCCAGATATACTCCGGGGATGCGTCCAGCATCGTACAGGCCGCTATTTCATAGATCATAACCTTGTGCTCCTTGTGCTCCTTGTGCTCTTTGTGCTCTTTGTAACTCAGGGTAACTCTGTTTAACTTGCGCCTTCTGCGTCTTTCCAGAAGGTCTCTACCTTGCTGCGCAGGAGCCGATGTTCCGGCTTCTGCAAGTGTGGATCATCTGCCAGGACGGTTTCGGCCTCCAGTCGTGCGCTATTAAGCAAGCGCGTGTCGGCCAGTTTTGCCATTTTGAGGTCGGGGGTTCCGCTCTGCCGCCGCCCGAAGAACTCGCCTGGCCCGCGCAACTGGAGGTCAATTTCGGCCAGCTCAAAGCCATCGCGGATACGCTCCATTGCCGATAGCCGTTGTGTTGTCACCTCGTTTTCTTTGTCGCTGACCAGGATACAATAGCTCTGGTGCGCCCCACGCCCCACGCGCCCGCGAAACTGGTGGAGTTGCGAGAGGCCAAACCGTTCTGCCCCTTCTATCATGATCGTTGTTGCATTGGGCACATCAATACCCACCTCGACCACTGCCGTTGCTACCAGAATATCATATTGATGGTCGCGGAAGTTCCGCATCACCTCATCTTTTTCGCGGGGGAGGAGCCGCCCGTGGATGAGGCCAACGCGCAGGTCGGGGAAAATCTGGTGCTGGAGCGTGATATGCATTTCCTCGGCCGAGGGGAGGTCCATAACCTCGCTC
Organism: Chloroflexaceae bacterium; assembly: GCA_034436975.1. Classification (GTDB taxonomy): domain Bacteria; phylum Chloroflexota; class Chloroflexia; order Chloroflexales; family Chloroflexaceae; genus JAAUSY01. The sequence continues at coordinate 7,692 of DAOTUE010000110.1, read as the reverse complement.
TCCTCGACAAGCGGGCAGATGACGAATGCCTGGCGACCCTTTTCAACTTCCTTGCGGATATGGCGGTAGGCTTTTTCGCGCTCCGAGAGGCGTATCCAGCGGGTTGCAATTTCCTGTCGCCCCGGTGGGAGTTCGTTCAGCACCGAGGTGTCCAGTTCGCCATAGATAGTCAGGGTGAGGGTACGAGGGATGGGCGTTGCCGTCATCACCAGCATGTGCGAGTTGAAGCCTTTTTGTTTCAGCCGCTCACGCTGCTCCACACCAAAACGATGCTGCTCGTCTACACAGACAAGCCCCAGGCTGCGGTATTGCACACGCTCGGTAATGAGGGCGTGGGTGCCAACAACCAGGTCCACCTCGCCCTTCTCAATGGCTTCAAGCACGTTGCGGCGGGCTTTTTTGCCCAGGCTCCCCGTGAGCAGGGCCACGCGCACCCCCTCGCCCCCCATATCCTCTTCGGGAGTCATGCCGAGCAATTGCTTGATTTGTTCCAACCGGGCCAGTTCTTCGGCTTCGATAGTCTCCTGCCAGTTGTTGCCCGCGTCCTGGGCGCGGGGGACACGCACCCGCCCCAGAATACCACGCAGGCCGTTGTAGTGTTGTTCGGCGAGGATCTCCGTGGGAGCCATCAATGCGCATTGCAGGCCGCTGGCGATAACCTGGAGGATGGCGGCGGCGGCGACAACTGTTTTGCCGCTGCCCACGTCGCCCTGGAGCAGCCGGGCCATTGGCACCTGCTTCTGGATGTCGGCAAAAATTTCTTGCAACACCCGCTCCTGCGCCCCTGTGAGCGAAAAGGGGATCTGTTCGAGCAACCGCTGGTGAACTGTTTCATCGGGGGGAATGGCATAGCCCATTTCGCTCTGCCAGTAGATTTTTCTCCGCAACACGCCAAGCTGAATGAGGAAAAACTCGTCGAATGCCAGACGATGGCGGGCCCGCGTCAACATCTCCTGGTCGTCGGGAAAGTGGATCTGGCTGAGGGCTTCGGAGAGGGGGAGCAGGTTGGCCCGTTCGCGCACCGAGGCAGGCACGAAGTCTTCAACAAGTGGTGCGCTTTTATCCACCACCTGCTTGATGATGGCGCGGGCGTTGCGCTCGTGCAGCCCCTTTGTGAGCGGGTGGACGGGCACGAGCCGCCCGGTGTGCAGCAGTTCGTCCTCACTATAGGGTTCCCAGTCGGGGCGAGTCATCTGGAGCATGCCGTGATGGTAGCCCGTGTCAGATGTCACCTGCCCGCTTACAACAATTTTGCGCCCGACGGGAAACTGCTTGAGGAGCCAGGATGAGCCAAAGAAGACCACCTTGAGCGTGCCGCTTTCGTCACGCAGGAGCACCTCAATACCAATGCTTCCCTTCCGTTTCAGCGGAAACGTGCGGACATCGTCAATGGTTCCGACAACTGTTTCGGTGCCGCCCGCCATCAGCCCGGCGATGCGCTGTTGTGAGCTATAGTCATCGTAGCGGTGGGGGAAATGGTAGAGCATATCGGCAACGGTTTTTATGCCCAATCGCTTGAAGGCCAGCGCAACGTTGCGGCGAATGTCGGGGATCTCCTGAACCGGGGTATTGAGCGGGATTGCGTCTTCTTCGTTCAGCTTCGGTCGTTCGGGTTGTTTTTTGCGGGAGCGGGCAGGGCGAGGGGCGGGTGATTCAGCGGGGAGTTGCTCGGAGGGATCTGGCTGCTGCGGTTGGCTCTGCATCTCGCGGAAGAGGACGCGGAGCATCGGGAGGGCCTGAGCAACACGTTCGCGCCGCACTGCGACCACCTCAATATCGTAGTCCTGGAGTAGCGTCAGCACCTCGCGCACCGTGGGGATATGCACCGCACCATTGGCCCTGGCGGCCCAGTATCCCAGAAACTGCTCCAGCCCACCTTCAACGGCCTGATTGTCACAATCGCGGCGTTGCTCTTCGGCTAACACTTTCCCCAGTTGAATAATCTGATCACGGTTGTCCATATTGCCATTATCCGTTTGTCCTACCCGGCCCGTATCACCTGAATAAACTTGCGCCGCCCCACCTGCACCACCGGGGGGGCATCGGGTTCAATAGTGGTATCGTAGCGGTCCACTTTTTCGCCATTTATCCGCACTCCCCCGCCGTCAATCAGCCGGCGGGCATCCCCCTTGCTTGCAGCAAGTCCCGACGCAACCATGAGATCCACAATGGTTGTCGGCTCGGCCAGCGCGTGGGTGGGCATATCGTCGGGAAGTTCGCGGCGCACAAACTGGCGGATGAAATGCTCTTCAGCGGCCTGTGCATCGGCGGGGCTGTGAAACTGAGCAACAACCTCTCGCGCCAGTCGCATCTTCATATCTCGCGGGTTGGTGCTCCCCGCTGCGAGGGATTGGCGCATCTCTTCCACGTCGTGGAGCGGTACATCGCTCAACACCTCGTAGTAGAGCGGCATCACCTCATCGCTCATAGACATCACTTTTCCATACATATCGGCGGGGGGCAGCAAAATATCTATCGTGTTATCAAACGTCTTGCCCATCTTGCGCCCATCGGTGCCGGGAATGAGCGGCAAGAGAAAGACATGCTGTGGCGGTAGTCCAAGCTGGGTCATCAGTTCGCGTCCCGCCAGATTGTTGAATTTCTGGTCGGTGCCGCCAAACTCCACATCGGCGTTGATGGCTACAGAATCGTAGGCCTGGAGCATCGGGTACATCAGTTCCAGGATGGTCAGGGGAGAGCCAGCTTCATAGCGTTTGCGAAAGGTTTCGTGGGCCAGCATTTGCGCCAGCGTGAACCGCCCGGCCAGTTCAAGCGCGTTTTCAAGCGAAAAGGAGCCAAACCATTCGCTCTGCCAGCGTACCTCTGTCTTGCTACGGTCTACAATGCGGAAAAATTGCTCCATGTAGGTATGGGCGTTTTGCTTCACCGCGTCGGCCGTGAGGCGGGGGCGGGTTTCGTCGCGCCCGCTCGGATCGCCGATTTGCGCCGTCCAGTCGCCCACAATGAGCACTACCTGGTGTCCGCGCTTCTGAAATGCCCGCAGCTTCCGCAACCCCACGGCGTGGCCAATGTGCATATGGGGGCGGCTCGGATCGAAGCCCTGCTTGAGCCGCAGGGGGCGGCCACTCGCCAGCCGCTCGCGCAGCTCCGCCTCAATAATGATTTCGGCCACGCCCCGCGTCAACAATTCATCCTGGTTGGTCTGTTTGTCCGTTATCATGCTGTTTCTCTTTACTCTTCCTCGCTCAGCCCGGCCTCGCCTATGGCCTGCTCCAGTATATCAGCAATGTGCAGGTCGGCGGCCCAGCGACGCATATAGGCAAAGGAGAGCGTTGTGGCCTGCACCTTGAGAACCCCCAAAACATCGTTCCACTGCCTGTCAGAAACGCGGTTTCCCTTATGATACCACGCCAGCTTAGAGAGGATGGTATCTTCGGCACTGGCGACATATGCAGTTCGGTCGGGTTCGGCCAGAGTAACGGGGATACGCCGCTGCATTTGTGTCCTATCGTATGCGTGTTGCTGGAAAACAACCACATCTACCTTGAAAAACGTTTCCCGGTGAATGGCGTTGAAACAACTGCGATGGCGGATGGCTTCGTAGAGCGTTTCTTCCTGAATGACAAAGTGAGGCTCCAGCGTTTGCACCAGGGAGGGAACATGGCGGGGCAATACATCGGCGATAATGTCCACATCTCGTGTAGCGCGGACCACGCCATGAACTGTGCTTGCCAGCGACCCGCCTATGAAGTATGGGATACCGGCCGCGTGCAGGGCATCGGTGACGAGTAGTGTAACAAGAACAGGTTCGGTCAATGGGGTCATATAGCGTTGTTTCCTCTCACATACCCGTTGCAGAATCTCGTTTCTGGCAGGGTTGGCTCCCCCCACTCCTTCAATCGGCACGTCCCCCAGCCAAAGCTCCGCCATACGGCGGCGTAGCTCTTCGGGGGTAGCCTGCGGGTGCCGCTGGCGCAACCCGCTGAGAGCCAGTGTATACAGGGTATGGTTCATCTGTCCGAGCAAGGCAAGTTTGCGCGAAGGCAGTGCCTGCCGTGTCAGGTCAATGAGCACCTGCTCAGCTTCGGGTTGTGTGTCTGGCGAAAGCGTTTTCATGATTTGTACACACTATAGCAATGGTGTTCCCTGGAGTCAAGCCCGACGATTCATTTGGGCGGGACCCTACAGCTTCAAAACGGCTTCATACCAAATTCGTTTAATCACTTGTTATTGCCCTCACCCCCGCCACGTGTACAGCACCCCCGAAACCCGGCGGGAGAGAGGGCCGGAGGGATGAACTGAAAATCAAAGTATTGTCATCGTTCAGGGTCCCCCCCACCTGGCCTCCCCCCAGTGGGGGGAGGGATTGGGAGGGGGCGCACGCATCGAGGCAAGTGAGACGCTTGCGCTCCCAGGGGATCAGGGATTGTCCGAATACAGTGAACGTTTACCTGCTCTTTGGGTCCTCTGCGTTCTTTGTGTTTCAAAAACCGGATCGGTATCAGAACGGTGATTTAGACGCTACTTCCTCTCGAACGTTCCCATATATTCTGTTTTTTCCAGAATGTGGCTTTGCATTGCGGCTTCCACATCCTCGCGTGATGCTCCCTCCTGAAGCGAGAGGGAAACGACATCAAGCGCATACAGGGTGAAGAAATAGCGGTGAACGCCGTGGCCAGGGGGCGGGCAGGGCCCCTTGTAGCCGGTCTTGCCAAAACTGTTTTTCCCCGATACCCCGATTTGTTTCTCCCCATCGGGCAAACTCTGGAGCGTTGCGGGTATGTCGAAGAGCACCCGGTGGGTAAAGGTTCCGCCCGGCGCGTCGGGATCATCCACAATCAGGGCAAAACTCTTTGTCTCGGCGGGTGCATTGCGCCATTGCAACTCTGGTGAGAGATCTTTCCCCTTGCAGGTATATTGTGGTGGGATTGTATCCCCATGCTGAAAAACAGGACTATCCAGTTTCATCATTTCTTCTCTTTCCCCTTCTTCTTCCCCGGTGTCGTACTCTTTTGCTTCGCGCTTATCCGTTGCATTCTCTGGTGCTCCGGCGGTTGACTGGCTTTGTCCTGACGTGCGTTCGCCAGATGCATCGCGCCCCGCAGAGGGAGGCGACCCGCAACCAGCCACAACCACCCCGCTGAGAATGACGAGAATGGCAAGAATGAGCAATGATGGACCTCTATGTTGTGTTTGAAGTTGTGTTTGAGAAAACCGCACCCGTTTCGCTCCTTTCTGTTGTGTTTCCAACAGGCTAAAATATCGTAGCGGGCCTACGCCGATGGTGTGCCCGGTTCGCTCACAACGGCGGCTTCGATGAGAGCCTGGATGCGTGGGACCATTGCTGCGGGACTGGTATGCAGCCCTTCGAGCAGCAAGGTGTTATCGTAGAGCTGTTCAATGCCTGATGCAACAATGGGGTCGTTGGCTCGCGATTCCACCCGCCGCGCCATCCCAACAATGATGGGGTGCGAGCGGTTGAGTTCGAGAATGCGCGGGGACATTTCCACCTCGCGCCCCAGGAGATGTTGTATCCGCTGCATTTCGCGGCCCGGCATATCGTCTTCTGAAACCAGACGAACGGGGTTATCGCGCAGGACGTTCGATGCGCGAATCTCTTTGACCCGTGCGCCGAGCACCTCGGCAAACCGGTTTCGCAATGTTTCAAATGATTCATCGCTGATGGTGCTGTCGGGCGCGGGAGTCTCGCCGGGCAGCGTCAGGTTGGCATCATCAACATTGGCCAGCTTCATCCCATCATATTCGCGCAGGCCCGTCAGCATAAAGCCATCTATCATATCGGTCATCAGGATCACCTCGATCCCTCGTGCTCTCAGGGGGTCGAGATGAGGGCTGAGCCGCGCCGACTCCAGGTCATTGGCCAGTACATAATAAATCTGCTCCTGCCCTTCGACAATTCGTCCTTTGTAGTCGGACAGCGGTACCAACGCATCCTCAGCGTGGGTGGTATGAAACCGCAGGAGCTTTATAAGATTATCGCGGTCTACAAAATCGGTTGCGATACCTTCTTTGATAAATACACCAAATTCTCGCCAGAAATGGGCGTATTTTTCCGGGTCATGCTCGGCCATATCGTTGAGCTCTTTGTTGACCCGACCGACGAGGGCCTTGCGGATGCGTTGCATCACCGTGTTGGTCTGAACCGATTCCCGCGAGACATTCAGCGGCACATCCTCGCTATCTACAATACCTTCAATAAAGCGGTAATGATTGGGCAAGAGATCTTTTGCTTCTTCCTGGATCAAGATTTTGTGCGAGTAGAGTTTGATTTTTCCTTCGATATGGCGGTCGAGAATACCCCGTTCACGGCGCGAGGGGATAAACAGCAGCGCGTGAAGGTCAACGGGCACATCGGTTGAGAGATGAATGGACAACAGCGGATCGTCATTGTCCAACGTCAACTGCTTGTAGAAGGCCCGGTATTGCTCATCCTCAACTTCGCGGGGGGGCCTGTGCCACAACGCCTTCTGCTGGTTGACCTGTTCCCCCTCAAGCCGAATCGGGAAGGCGACAAAATCAGAATGCCGTCGGATAATCTGCTGGAGTCGCCATTTTGTGGCAAATTCGGCCGCATCCTCTTTCAGGAAGATCTCAATCGTGGTACCGCGCCCGCTCCGCTCGGCGGGGCGGACCGTGAAGGTGTCGTCGCCAGTGGCTTCCCACTGCACGGCCTCAGCTTCGGGGCGATAGGAAAGCGAGGTGACAACAACCCGACTGGCCACCATAAACACCGAGTAGAACCCTACCCCGAACTGTCCAATAACATCGGCACTGGCTTTTTGCTCTTTACTGATGCTCTGAATAAATTTGCGTGCGCCCGACTGGGCTATCGTACCCAGGTTTTCTATCAGTTCGTCGCGGGTCATCCCAATGCCGCTATCCTGTATGATAATCTTTTTTGCTTCTTCATCGGCTTCGATGTGAATAGCCAGCTCGGCCTCCGGGTCGCGCACGTCCTGGTTGGTCAGCATTTCAAACTGGATGCGATTGAGCGCGTCCGAAGCGTTTGAAATCAATTCGCGCAGGAAGATTTCTCGCTCGGTATAGAGGGAATGCGCCAGAATATCGAGCAACTGCCGCACTTCGGCACGAAAGGCAATCGATTCGGCTGCTTCGTGGTTTGTTGTTTCCTGGGCCATAGACAACTCCTTTCTTTCTTTATTCCTGTCATAATAGCAGGTTTAGCAAGGAAACCCTTATTATCCAGACCATGTTGTATTGTAGCACAGGTAGCCTCACATTCTTTTTGCAAAGTAATGATACAGAAACAGTAACGTTCCTGGGATCGCACCTCCTGGGATCGCACCCACCCTGCCCCCGTATGCAAGCGGGAGGCTTGCTCTCCCAGGTTCTCGCCACAAGGGTAAACCTGTTTCTCTGCCCTTGCCTGTGATTGTCATCACCAGAATATGCTACAATGTCAGATTAGAATATCAGGATAGATGGGCGCAAAGCAAGGGAGCTATAGCTAGGTAGGCAAAACCTACCCAGAAGTGAGCAGGTTTACTCGTTATGTACACGAGAGAAAGGAGCAGAATGCAGAAAAACGGTTTCCCAGAGGCACCAGCGGGCGAAAGCCAGGTCCCCTGGAACGCTGATGACGGGCTTCGAGAGCTCCACGGTTGCGCTACCCACGCTTAAAAAAGCCCCCTGGGGCGGGTGGATGCGAGATGGGATACTCAGAAGTATCGGAGAGGCGAGAGCAACCAA
>DAOTUE010000109.1:0-51646 GCA_034436975.1 Chloroflexaceae bacterium | reverse complement strand
TGCTGTTGCCATTGTATGCTCGGAGAGAAGGTATGGAATGGCACCCATCTCATGTTGCTTTCACCGAAAGTGTAGCTTCGACAATTGTTCTCGTACCCGGAGCAAAAATTCGCCTGGACGTAGAACGGTGACAGATGAATACCCTGGTTGGAAATCACGCACGTTAAAGGTTATCAACCAAGGACATTGTTCACGAATAGCTGCCACCAAGATAGGTAAATCTTTCTGATTAGCCAACCCATAGTAGGGAATGATGTCATCTATAAGAGGGTCAGCAACAATGTGAAGACACCGATTGACCAGAATCTGAAACGTGGGTAGAGCTTCTGGCAACTTCTTTGTTAAGTTACGCTCAACTTCGGTGATGACTTGTTGGGATGTCATCACATGAATCAATGTTATCTCGGCCATACGGAGAAGAACAAGGCTTGCTCCGTATTCTGCTGAGGTAGCGGAAGCTGCAAAGAGAACATCAGAATCAATGAACACATGAAGTTCATGCGGATGGGCTGTACTCATAATGTTCTCGATAATAGCGTTCTCGTTCCTCTTGCAAACCTTTTAGTAATTCCTCAATGCTGATGCCAGCTTCCAATCGCAACCGTTCAATCTCACGTGCTAGACGTGGCACTATTGGCATCATAGGAACCATTACCAGCAATCCATCAAGATCAACAAGATGCAGCATATCACCGGAATGTAAACCATATTTCTCACATATTTCTGGAGGAAGAGACACGATACCCTCTTCACATATTCGTATTGTTGTATCCATAATATTCACAGTGTCCTTTCGTTTTTTATCCATACGCTCATCATGGAGTTATGAGTATGATACCACGTTCTCCACCTGTTGTGTTGTCAGGAGTGTGGTCACGCTACTACCTTCGCCACCCCGTTCGCCCCGCCCCACGGCTGCGCCGCCAGTGGGAAAGCGTCGGGGCGAGTGGAAAATGCCCGCCGACGAGGGGTGGCAGGTTCGCACGGTACAACCGCTGGCGTTTGGACAGGTGCGCCAGTTTGTGCAGCAGTGGTACGCCGAACTGACCCAGGTTGACCACGACCTGAGCATCAAAGCGGCAGAAGAGCGCACCCAGAAACTCCTTGCGGCCCTGGAAGAGAACGAACGGCTACACCCACTGGTTGAACTCCCGCTGCTGCTAACGATGCTGGCCATCCTGCACTACAATCGGGACGAGATCCCGCGTGACCGTGTGAAGCTGTATGAGGAATGCGTACAACTGCTGCTTGACCGATGGGAACCCGTGCGAACGCCGAACTTCAAGCGGCCTGGCTTGCTGGAGCGGCTTGGGAAGCTGCCCAATCTGGAACTGGATATGCTACGAAACATCCTGCACGGGCTGGCCCGGCAGGCACATAAGGAGCCACCCGGAGCCGACGGGCGCGGGCTTTTGGGTGGTACCTGTCTGGAAGGCGAACTGTTGCGCTTTTTCAATAAACGCTATCCGGAGCACGAACCCGCAAAGAAAGTGGACATATTTATCCAGCTGCTCAACGAGGACGCAGGGTTGCTCCAGGCACGGTCTGACGACCGCTACGCCTTCCCCCACCTGACGTTTCAAGAATACCTGGCGGCCTGTGCGCTGGCGGATAGTGATAACGTGGTGCGCGATGCCTATGCAGTATGGACCGGGAGCGATGCAAGCCGCTGGCGTGAGGTGCTATTGCTGACGGCAGGGCGGTTGCGGTTGCTTGGGGTGCGCTCAGCACAACGCGAGGGCATTCCCTGGTTGCGGCACCTGCTGCGAGCAAAGCTGAAAGGGCAAGAGAAAACCGCGGTGCAGCGGGCCCAGGATGCCGCACTAGCCACGCTGAGCTACAAGGAGCTGGGTGAGCAGGAAGTGCTGGATGAGGAAGAGATTGACGACCTGCTGCGCGATGGCATTGTTGCCCTGCTGGAGACCGCCGATAGCGGGGTTGTGCCGAAAGACCGCGTTGAGGCGGCACTGGTGCTTGGCGACCTCGGCGACCCGCGCCCCGGTGTCTGCACCCTGCCCCCAGCAATGGTTGAGATTGCCGGGGGAACGTTTGTTATGGGCGACGCGGATAAAGCACACTCGATGACGATTGCCCCATTCGAGATAGCCCGCTACCCCCTCACGAACGCGCAATACAAGCTATTCATTGATGACGACGGATACAATCCAGCGCGTCCCTGGTGGGATAAAGCTGGACGGGCGTGGCTACAGAACAAAAAAGTACGGAAACCGCGATATTGGGACAAGGAGCGATTCGGCATTGCCCGCCCGAACTATCCCGTTGTGGGTATTTCCTGGTACGAAGCGGTGGCGTTCTGTCGCTGGCTCACGCAACGTCTTGAAGATGGCTATATCTATCGCTTGCCGACCGAGGCAGAATGGGAATATGCGGCCCGCCGCGACACGCGCCGCATCTACCCCTGGGGGAATGAAGAGCCAGATGGGGAGCGGGCAAACTTTAACCTTATTTACGATGGGACAACGGCAGTGGGGTGCTTCCCGTTGGGGGCAACACCAGAAGATGGGGTGCAAGATATGGCAGGGAATGTGTGGGAGTGGACGGGCAGTATTTACAAGCCCTATCCGTATGACCCGACGGACGGGCGGGAGGACATAAGAACCCCATCGAACAAGCGTTTCGTTACTCGCGGGGGCGGCTGGAACTATCGATCGTTCACTCTGCGTGCGTCGAACCGTTACAATAATTCGCCCGACTACCACAGCTATATTCTCGGCTTCCGTCCCGCCCGACACCTTCCTCCGAACGTGTGTTCTGTGTCCTGAGATTCTGTGTCCTGTGTGCCTGAATCCTGAGACGTTGTCAATCCGAGCGTCTGGGGCGCGGTTTCGGCAGGTTCGGCGGGGGCAGGGCGCGCCGCGGGAAGCGGGTGTGGTAGCGGCGCGGCGCAACCTGCGCGTGCTGAGCGATGATGGAGTGGTGTTTGTGGCGTAGTGATGCGTTTGCTCATGGATGCTCGACACTGCGAATCTGTATGGTATCCAGGGCAAAGCTGAGAGGAGGGTGTGTGGTCTCTGCACAGGGAAGTGCAAGTTCAAAGGTGACAATAGTCCAGCCCTCATTGAGCAGTAGCCTGGTCTGCAGGTCGGTGTCAGGCACAGCCGGTGTTGTCTGCTGCTGATGGGGAGTTCTCAGTTTCAGCACTGGCGTTGCGGCGCAGGTGTCTGCCGGAACATCCAGCGCGAGCATGCAGGAGCGAAGCTCAACATGCTGCTTCCGAGGGCTAAAGATGAGCAGTTGTGCAGAATCCTGGCCCCACCGCCCTCGAATCGCAGGATCGATACCAAACCAGCCTGAACCATAGAGTGCCATAACACGACCGTTGATCTGAATATCCTCAGGCAGTTCGATAGCATCGAATGTCTGTACATTTTTCACGACTTGCGCCACACTGCGGCTACGCTTATGCTGAAGATTGGAGCAAGCATGAAGGAACTGCAATCAATCTTAGGGCACGACGACTTTTCAACCACGAGCAATACATACGCCCACGTCTCTGATGACGATGCTGGCAAAGTGTTGTCGAGAGTGGCGGGAATGTTTGGAGAGAGGAGGGCGAATTGAAACTCGAAGCGGAAATTGAGCTGTCCTACCCCTTTTTCATAGAAATGGCGGCGCAGGAAACCGTGAGGAAGTGCCGCCGTCCTCCTTTCGGGTACACTTGGCTACAAAAAAGGCTACACCGCCCTGGTGAAGTTATTCTCAGCATAGCGAAACAAGCGATTGTAGTGGGAATAAAGCGATTGAGCCAACACGATGGTATTATAACATGGTATGATAGAGGCAACAATCCAGAGAAACCGACCGTCTGACGTATGGAGGCAGTTTCGGAGAAGCAGAGCATACCAGCATGATTGAGACAAGAGACAATATCAGAGACAACATTCATGCGCCCTATGATGTGATTGTGGTGGGGGCAGGGCACGCCGGCTGCGAGGCGGCCCACGCCGCGGCCCGCATGGGGTGCCGCACCCTGCTTTGCACCACCGACATTGATAAGCTGGCGCAAATGTCGTGCAACCCCAGTATTGGCGGGCCGGCCAAGAGCCAGCTTGTGCGCGAGATAGACGCACTGGGGGGGCTGATGGCCCGCATCACCGATATGAGCTATATCCAGGTGCGCTTGCTCAACGAGAGCAAGGGCCCCGCGGTGCAATCCGTGCGGGCCCAGTCGGACAAGCGGCTCTATGCCCGCCTGATGAAAGAAGCCCTGGAATCCACCCCCAACCTGCACCTGCGACAGGCCATGATCGAGCGCATCGCCAGAATAGAACACCCTTCTTCTTTGACCAATGGTCTGTCCGACAGCGTGCCCGATGGCTTCCTCAATGGCTTTGCGGTGGTCACGAGCCTGGGCCAGGTCTCCTATGCACGGGCCGTTATTCTGACCACCGGAACCTTTCTGCGGGGCCGCCTGATTACAGGGCAAACCGTCTGGCCCGGCGGGCGCATTGGCGAGCCACCCTCGGAGCACCTGGCAAACGATCTGGCCAATCTTGGCTTTCCGCTTGTGCGGCTCAAAACCGGCACCCCACCGCGGATTGATGCGCGAACGATAGATTTTCGGCAAACCGAACTCCAGCACGGTAGCCGGGAGCCGCTCTACTTTGGCCACTACTATGAGCCGTGGAAGCAAGAGGATGGGCGATGGCAACGGGTGGAGCCGCCCGCACCCGACTCACCCGTGTCGCCCGATGTCCCCTCCTGGAATGAGCGGGTCAGTGGGCACCATCTCTATGCCCTGCGTCCCCCACAGTCGCCCTTTGTTGCCCCCCCCGCGCCAGTCTATCCGCACGCCATGACAGGCGGATGGCGTGGGCAACTTCCCTGCTACCTCATCTATACGACTCCGCGCTTCCACGAGTTGGTACGCGCCAATCTTGACCGCGCTCCTCTCTTCAGCGGCATCATCGAGGGAGTGGGCCCGCGCTACTGCCCAAGCATTGAAGATAAAATTGTCCGCTTTGCCGAAAAGGAACGCCACAACCTCTTTCTCGAACCGGAGGGCTGGAGCACCAACGAAGTCTACGTCCAGGGGTGCAACACCTCGCTCCCGGAAGATGTCCAGTGGGAGATGCTGCGGAGCATCCCCGCCCTGCGCCACGTCGAGCTGATGCGTATTGGCTATGCCATTGAGTATGACGCAGTGGCAACCGGGGAGATACGAGCCGATATGAGCGCACGCCGCATGCCGGGGTTGTTCCTGGCCGGACAGATCAACGGCACAACGGGCTACGAGGAAGCCGCCGCCCAGGGGGTGATGGCGGGGATCAACGCCGTGCGCTATGTGCGCGGGCAGGAGCCAATCATCCTGCGCCGCGACCAGGCCTATATCGGCGTGCTGCTTGATGATCTGGTGACAAAAGAGATCCGCGAACCCTACCGCATGTTTACCAGCCGCGCCGAGCACCGGTTGCTCATCCGGTTTGACAATGCGGACCTGCGCCTCACCCCGCTGGCCTATCAGCTTGGGCTGGTGGACGAAAAACGGGCCGGGGTGGTGGAACAGAAACGGGCCTGGAGCGAAGAACTCCAGACCATGCTCAGGCAGAAGCGGGTCTACCCCACGGCCGACACCAACGCGGCCCTGACAGCGGCAGGTATTCCCCCCCTCTCAACCGACACCAACGCCGAAATCCTGCTGCGTCGTCCGCACGTCTCCTACCGCCACCTCCAGGTGGCCCTGGGGCTTCCCGAAGCCCCCGACGATGTTGTTGAGCAGGCAGAGCTGGCCGCCTGCTATGGGAGCTACATCGAACGCCAGCGGCGCGAAGCCGAGCGGATTGAACGCATGGAACACCGCCGCATTCCGCGAGATATTGACTATGAAACCATCAAAGGACTGCGGGCCGAGGCCTGCCAGGTGCTCCAGCGGTTTCGCCCGGACACGCTCGGCCAGGCCGGGCGGCTGGCCGGGGTCAACCCCTCCGATGTTGCCATTTTGCTCTTTGCGCTGGAGCGGCAACCCGCCGTCTCTTGCTCATAGAACCATCAGGATAATCTTGCAAGCGTCTCGTTTGCATCTCGCTATGTATCTCGGGGCGGGCGATGTATTGGGGGAGGCAAGATGCCTACACTTCCAACCTTCCAACCTTCCAACATTGCCATTGTTTGTCCGGCAGGGGGTATGGTACACTATGGCTTTTGGAGTTCTACCATGTAACCAATGAAGGGAAGAGGAGAGTAAGGTATGTTTGGCTGGTTCAAACGCAAGAAAGAGGAGCAACAGGGAAGCCAGTATCGCTACGGAAACCAGCACCTCATCGAACTGCGAAACATTGTCAAAACCTATGAAACAGCAGCCGGCAAGTTTACCGTCCTCAAAGGGGTGGACGTGAGCATTAGCAAGGGAGAGTTTGTTGCTGTCATCGGCAAGTCGGGGAGCGGCAAGTCTACGCTGGTGAATATGATTACCGGGATAGACCGCCCGACTTCGGGAGAAGTGCTGGTTGGCGATACGCTCGTCAACACCCTGAGTGAGAGCAAGATGGCAGTCTGGCGCGGGCGCAATCTGGGGATCATCTTCCAGTTTTTCCAACTGTTGCCCACGCTCTCGCTAATCGAGAATGTGATGCTGCCAATGGATTTTTGCAACATGTATTCGCCGAGCGAGCGGCGCAAACGGGCAATGCATCTGCTGACCCAGGTGGATATGCATGAGCACGCCCACAAATTGCCCTCGGCCGTCTCCGGGGGGCAGGCGCAGCGGGTGGCCATTGCCCGAGCTCTGGCCAACGATCCGCCCATCCTGATTGCCGACGAGCCGACCGGGAGCCTTGATTCAAAGACGGCAAACGCCGTGTTCGACATCTTTGCAGACATGATCCAGCATGGCAAAACCATTGTCATGGTGACACACGACAACGACCTGGCCCGGCGAGCGACACGCGCCATTATCGTTGTTGATGGACAGGTGACAAATCAGTATGTCACCAGAGCACTCCCCCATCTCAACGTTGACCAGATGACATGGGTTGCCCGCCAGATCGAGCGGCAAACCTACGAAGCCGGGGCAAACATTGTCAACCAGGGAGAGATGGCCGACCGGTTTTACATCATTACGAAAGGGGACGTTGAAATCTTGCTGCCCCACCCCGACGGGCAAGAAATCGTGGTGGATCGTCTGAATCGAGGGCAGTATTTCGGCGAGATTGGCCTGCTGAGTAGCGGAACCCGCACGGCCACCGTCCGCGCTGCCCCGGAAACCGAAGTCGAGGTTGCCTCACTCTCACGCGAGGCATTTAGCAAACTCCTGCAAGATTCTGAGGAAACACGGGGAGTCATGGAACACATAACGCACGAACGGACTGAGCGAGATAAACTCGTTGGCACACGAAACACCAACCTATCGGCCTGAAGAAATGGCCCGCAGATCATAGGGAGGAGAGGTTCATGCAGAAGCGACATAGTGCTATAACTATTCTCATAGTGATGGTGTTCGGGATCGGGTTATTCCTGGTTGCTGGTTGTTCGGAGGGAGCGGGAACGGATGAGGCGCAGGCCACGCCACTCCCGCCGGTCCAGGCCCCGGAGGGGGTTGTAGCCGATGGAGAGGTGGTGCCACTCAAGAGCGTGGAACTGCGCTTTGAGTTGAGCGGGGTTGTGGAAGAGGTGCTTGTGGAAGAGGGGAGCGAAGTCGAAAAGGGAATGCCTCTTGTGCGGCTCGACACCCGCGACCTGGAGATGGCCGTTGAGGAAGCCGAAGCCAACCTTGCCACTGCCCGGGCTGCCTATGACCGTCTGATAGCCGGCGCAACCACGGAAGAGATTTCGGCAACCCAGGCAATGCTTCGCAATTCGGAAGCCCTGGTGTCCCAGGCATCGGGAGAACTCCAGCGGGTGCGTGGGCAGGTGACAGGCAGCGATATTGCCGCGGCACAGGCGCAGGTTGATTCCGCACGGGCGCGGCTCAATCGGCTTCTGAGTGGCGCAGATGCAGAAGACATTCGCCAGTCGCAGGCCCAATTGGACCAGGCCCTCGTTGACCTGCAAAACACCCGTGATACCCTCTCGGCAGCAAAGACGCGGGCTTATAATAAAATGGAAGAAGCCGCAAACACGCTCCGCGATTTGCAGCAAAACTACAGCGGTATCTACTGGGAAAACCGAGAACGGGGACAGGACTGGGGGTCGGTCAACCTGGATGTTGAGCAGAAGTATAAGGACCGCGAGGAATCGGCCCTGCGAGCGGTGCGAAATGGCGAGATAGCCCTGGAGCAGGCACGGGTGGCCTACGAGGAAGCGAAACAGGCGGAGGTTACGGGCATTCAGCAAGCCGAAGCACGGGTGCGCGAGCAGCAGGCCCGCCACGAAGAACTGCTCCAGGGATATGATGCCGACGAAATCGCGGCGGCCCGCGCCAACCTGAGCCAGGCCCAGGCAAACCTGACCCAGCTTCTGGGGGAGAGCCGCCAGGGGAGCCTGGCCTCGGCTCAGGCCGCGCTCGAAAGCGCACAGGCCGATGTGGAGCGTCATGAAGCCAACCTGGAAGACCTGACCGCCGACCCGCAGACCTACGAACTTGATGAGAAACTCGCCATGATCCAGCAGCGCGAGGTCGCGCTCAAACAGGCCCGTCTCCAACTTGACAAAGCCACCCTGAAGGCCCCCTTCGATGGCACCGTCGTTGAGATAAACCCGAAAGAGGGCGAATGGTTTCCCACGGGCGAGGTGGCGGTTGTGATGGCCGATTTTTCGGGCTGGAAAATTGAAACAACCGACCTGGAAGAGGGAGAAGTTGTGAAAGTGCGTGTGGGGAGCCTGGTCCGCATTTCCTTCGACGCGCTGCCCGACCTGGAGCTGCCAGGCCGCGTGACAGCCATCCAGAACCTGGGGAAAAACTACCAGGGCGACATTGTTTACAAAGTGACGATTTTCCCCCAACAATGGGATGACCGGTTGCGGTGGAAGATGACGGCCACGGTCAACATCGAACCCGAAACCGCACCGGACGCGCCGCCGGGCGCGGGGCCAGACGCGGAGAGCTGACCCACCCGTTTCTATGCCGAGCCACGCACGTCAGGGATGGAGTGGAGTGCATTCCCGCTTCCCGATGTGCGCGGCTCACAGAGGCCGCTCACAGAGATGGATGGACCGATGGGGATGGACCGATGCATGGACCCGATGGATGGACCTCTGCGCCTTGCAGCACGTAGCCGAGCCGCTCTGCGGGAAAACTCACTCAGACGAAACGGGCACCAGTTCTGAGTATTCGATCCTGGGATGCCCTTCCGCATTACGAGTGAATTGCACAACGGCCCGCATTTCAAGGTCAGTAAATGCTGTCAGAGCTAACGTATTATCTGTGAGCTGCCAGTGCCGCAACAACAAGACCATTTCGAGGATATTTCGCAACTCTTCGGCGATTTCGCCAGGAGGAGAGCCTGCCAACCCCCGAATAGCCAGTCGCTCAACTGCTTCGAGATTGCCACATTCCAGCGCAAGACTGGCCGCGCTACGGTGGAGCACCGAACGAGTCGGTTCTAACGAATCTACATCAACCAGCAAATCAGCCGCCTGTTTCTCAAGGTCAAATGCTTTTTGAAACAGGCGTAATGCTTCTTCTCGATCCTGGTCCCGTTTTGCAAGCAGAGCTTTGCTTGCCCATTGCATCGCTTCACGGTGGATAATGCGAACATCGTTCATTGCCTGTACTCCGTGTTAGCATATGGTCGGCTGAACTCGACAACAGCAATATAGGCCGGAATTTCAAGATGATCAGACGTTCTTGTCTGCTTACTCTTTCGCTTCATCGTAGCACTAATTTCAGAAATACTTGCGCTTCGCAAACCAGCTACCTCCAGCCGTCCATGATACTCAAACAATTGACTATCCTTATGCCCAAGCCAGTAATCAAAGCCTGTTGTTTGATAGGAACGTTCTATTACGGTAAAGGATGTACAGGCAAGAATAATCACGATTGCCAGTCCACAAGCCGCATATTCTGTCATTTCTCTTGGTTCGCCCCAGGCACGGATTGTCTGGGTGCCAATCGTAAAATCTTCCCACTGGATGCTTGCGACATTTTGCAAAACCCCTTCAATTGAAAGAAATACGCCACTTTCATGATGCTGGCTTTTCAGAGCCATCACACAGGCTTTCGCAAGCAATGCTCCCCAGACATCATCTATCCCAGGGATATTGTCCTGACGGAGTCGGTCTATATCCAGAAGAATAGGGGCTTCGGTTTGAGAATATGCCATTGAATATGTAACTTTCACCTGTGCCGTGGGAAATAGGAAAGGCTGATGACCCACGCTGTCTTTCCCCATTTACACTTCAATTATAGCATGGTAATCCTTCAGGGGGGGGATGAATATAATCCTTCAGGACAAGGAGCATCGTTCCTGAGATCGCGGGCGAAGCTCCCCCCCACCTGTCGGATTGGGAGGGGGGACGCATCGGGGCAGGCGAGACGCTTGCGCTCCCAGGGACTGGGGATTGCCCAAACCCAGTGAACGCTTACCATTTTGTGGCATTCTCTGGATGTTCTCAGGTCTCTCGTGTCTTGTTCTGATTATCTTTTTGTGCTATCATTTGTTCCGTATGCACGATGCATCGTGCTTGCTCCTTACCAATCATTCGGCGGGTTTCGTCACGCAATCGGGTGATGGGGAAAATGATTGCCGTATTGTTCAGTCAGGTCACTGCGTAAGAGCCGATAACCTGTTCAGGAACGGGTGAAAAGACGTGCTGAAAAGCGGACCACTGCCTTGAACATTCTTAGCGCAGCAAAGAGGAGCTTGGACAGCGAGGTAGTTAATTGAACGCATATCAAACACGAACAAGTAGTTCCTGATGCGTTCGCGCAAGGGAGTAGAGGGTGCATAGTTCACCCATTGCGGCTTGCCGCATAAACATGCCTATAAATTTCTATAGATATGGAACTATACTGTCCCGTATGACATGGCAACGATCACACCGGTGGAAGATCTCGCAGAAACGTTCGCATAGCCGGGTTGTGCTGGCTGTTTTTGCGCTACTGTTCGGTATCTACCTGCTCACGACCGGTGGGCATACCAACTCCAAAGACGAAGAGCTGCTCTTTGGCGTGAGCGAAACGCTGGTGCTCTGGAAGAGTTTTGCGCTCAATGCGGCCCGCTCCCACGAAGCCCCCTTCTACAGCCCCTACGGGCCGGGCCAACCGATAGCAACCATTCCGCTCTATCTGCTTGGCAAAGGGATTGCATCGTTTTTCCCCAACGATGCCTACCCCTGGGTGACACGGGCCATTGTGCTCTGGTTCAACCCGCTGATCACCGCAGGGACGGCGGCCCTGCTCTATCTGGCTGCAGTCTTCCTCGGCTATGGCCGGCGGGCCGCCGTGGGTGTAGCTCTCATCTACGGACTGGCAACGCTGGCCTGGCCCTACAGCAAAACGTTTTTTTCCGAGCCGCTTACCTCGCTGCTGCTCTTTGCTTCCTTCACGCTCCTTCTCTACCTCTACGAAAAGCACCGGCACAATCAACGACAAAGCAGCGTTTCATCTTCAGGCTATCGCAGTTTCAGCTATCGCATCGGACGCTATCGCTCTGACAACAAAACCCGAAACACAAAACGTGGTTTTCTGCTGCTATCGGGTGTGTTGGCTGGCCTGGCCCCCGCCGTCAAAATCCAGGCAATCATTGCGCTACCGCTGCTACTGCTCTACATTGCAATAACTGCCTTCCGCAATGGGGAACATCCTCACCTCTCCTGTCCCTGGTTCTGGCCGCTCATGGGGCGGCTGATAGTCTGGGGAGTGGGGGTTGCTGCGTCCCTTGCGTTGCTCCTGGCCTACCAGTGGGCCATCTATGGCAACCCGCTAAACAGCGGCTATGGGAATGTGGGTGATGAGTTTGGCAGTAATCATCTCTGGTATCGGCTCAACGGGTTAATCTGGAGCAGCGGGCGGGGGATTCTCTGGTATGCCCCGCCGATGCTCCTCTGGCCACTGAGTCTGTGGTTGCTCTGGCGGCGCACCTGGCAAGCCGCGCTGGTTGCCGGCTTGATTGTCGTGGTCAATATGGTGTTTCATGCCCACTGGATTATCTGGACCGGTGGCGGGTGCTGGGGCCCACGCTTTCTCCATATTACGATGCCGTTTATGGTGTTGCCGCTGGCGGCCTTTTTGCAGACGCTCCGCGGGTGGCGCACGCCCTGGCGCACCGGCGCACTGGTTGTCACGCTGGTGCTGGCGGTGCCGGTGCAGGCGGCTGGCGTGGCCATCGCCAATGAAGCCTACTTTAGCAAGGTTCGCGGCACAAATCGCGTGGTGTTCAACCTGCACGACTCGCCCATTGTGGGCCACCTCGGTATGATAGCGAGCCAGTTTGCCCACTATTACCACCTCTACATGCAGCCGGAGAGTGTCGCGTTGGAGGGCGGTTTTTCCTACAGCGAGGGCGACCGCGAACAGGGTGAGCAAACACCCCGTTGGACCCACCCCCAGGCAACCATTGCGCTCCGCCCGCCAGAGGATACCCACACGCTCCTGCTCTCGCTCTCTTTGCAGGGGTGCCTTCCCCCGCCACTGCCCCCCACACAGGCAACGCTCCAGATTGACCCGACTACCGAGGTAGCACTGGCTCCCTGCCCTCCGCGGATCTATCGGTTCGTCCTGCCTGCGGAGCAAACTTCGCTGGAGCTTGTTTCTTCTCCCTGGAACCCGCAGCAAGCCAGCATCGAACGCGATGAGGTGCTTGGCGTGATGCTGCGGGCCATTGCAGCACGGGCCGGCGGCGAGCCGCTGGCGGTGCAGGGGACGCTCGTCCCCATTACCACAATGCCCACTGGCTATGTCTCCATTCGCCGCTGGACTGGCGATCATCGTTTTGTCCACTGGGATTTCTGGTGGTGGTATGTGCAGTTTAGCGATTTGCCAGATTATCCCCTGCAACGGCTTCTGGTTGCCTGGGTTGCCCTTGCCGTGGTGGGGATAGCCTGGGGCACTGAAGGGGTGGTTTCTGTGATGAAAGAAAGGACCTGATCCTATGCAATTGTATTCGGCTGATCAAGCAAGCGTGTCTCCCGGCGAAAGGCAGCATACGGGGGCAGCAATTCTGTCTAGCCTGTCCGGCCTGCTCCTGCTCCTGCTCTCACTTCTCATAGGGGGGAGCGGGTGCCAGCAACCCCCTGCGCCCACGCCGCTCCCGCCGATGACCACGCCCACGTTGCTCCTTCCAACCGTCACTCCCACCCCTACGCCCTCACTGCTCCCGACTGCCGCTCCACTCACGCTGCTCTCGCCAACCACCACCCCCACGCTCACCCCGCTCCCCACCCCACAGGCCACCACCGTACCGGGGAGCGTGCTTTCAAGCGGGGAGACCTGGTATGATGGGGCGGGCGATGGGGCGGGCTGGTCGCTCACGGTTGACAATTTCTCCTACGAAGCGTTTCATACCCCCCGGTTCACGCTTCGCAACCACACCGGGCGGACCGTTGTCTTTCCTGAATTCAGTACCCGATCGTTTCGCATTGTCTCTGATGCGGGCGAAACGTTTGCCCCCTGCACGATCAAGAGAGGCGGGAGCGGGTGGTATAATACGTGGTGGAGTACGATGGGTCAGACAAAAATTGAGTCCGGGGGGAGCCTGAGCTGGCAATGGACATTTCACCCCTATGACCCCGATCATCGTGCGTGTGATTCCTATTCCCACAGCACGCCGCCGGTCTCCTCGGAAGCCCGAACGCTGACCCTGGTCGTTGAGGACATTGCCAATATGATGACCGACGCACGCTGGCGGGTGGAGATTCCTCGCCCCTGATGCCGCTATTATCCGTATTATCTGTGGGAGAAAAGCCAATGGCACGGGTGCCAAAGCACTATAAAAACCTGGGAGAGTTTGTCGCGTTTCTGGAGAAGCAGGGCGACCTCCGGCGTATTCGTGCGCCGGTCTCCTCGGTGCTGGAGATAACCGAAATAACCGACCGCGTGAGCAAGAGCCGCGACCAGAACTACGCGCTGTTGTTTGAAAACGTGCGCGGCTCCGATATGCCGCTCCTGATCAACGCAATGGGGACGGCGCAACGAATGGCCTGGGCCCTGGGACTGGACGATCTGGAACAATTGCGCCACCGTATGAGCAACATGGTTCGCCCCGAAGTGCCCCGCGGGTTTCTGGCGACCATGAGCAAACTGGGCGAACTGTCGGAGGTGGTGCGCTACCGCCCCCGCATGGTCGAGAACGGCCCCTGCCAGGAGGTTGTCCTGACGGGAGAAGAGGTCAATCTGACACAGCTTCCCATCCTCACCTGCTGGCCCGGCGACGGCGGCCCCTATATCACGCTGCCGATGGTGATAAGCCGCGACCCGAAAAGCGGCTCACGCAATGTCGGCATGTATCGCTTGCAGGTATACGACAGGAATACTGTCGGGATGCACTGGCAACTTCACAAGGGGGGAGCCGAGCATCAGCGTGTGGCGCAGGAAAAAGGCACGGAGCGGATGGAGGTTGCCGTTGCCATCGGGTGCGACCCCGCCAGCATCTACGCTGGCAGTGCCCCCCTGCCCCCCGGTATAGATGAGATCATGTTTGCCGGGTGGTTGCGGCACGAGCGGGTGGATATGGTGAAAGGCAAGACGATTGATCTGGAGGTGCCGGCCCACGCCGAAATTGTGCTGGAGGGGTGGGTTGACCCGAACGAAACGCGGATTGAGGGGCCCTTTGGCGACCACACGGGGTTCTATTCGCTGGCCGATGCCTACCCTGTGATGCATGTGCAGGCCATCACCATGCGAAAGAATCCCATCTATGCCACAACGATTGTGGGCAAGCCGCCACAGGAGGATGTCTGGCTTGGCAAGGCGACGGAGCGGCTATTTTTGCCGCTTATCCAGCTTGTGATACCCGAAGTGGTAGACTATGCGCTGCCGGCCCCCGGCACGTTTCACAATCTGGTTGTCGTGAGCATTAAGAAACGCTACCCTGGCCAGGCCCGCAAGGTGATGTATGGGATGTGGGGGTTGATGTTGCTCTCACTCTCAAAGTATATCTGGGTGGTTGATGAGGATGTCAACGTCCACAATATGGATGAGGTGCTCTTCCATGTGACCAGCAACACCGACCCGCGCCGCGATACTGTTTTTGCCGAGGGGCCGCTCGATGTACTCGACCACGCTGCCGACCATTTCGCCTATGGGAGCAAGATGGGCCTGGATGCAACCCGCAAAGACCCCCGCCTGGACCGCTTCCCCCGCGACTGGCCGGAGGATATTCGTATGTCTCCAGAGATTGTTGAGCTGGTGACAAAACGCTGGCGAGAGTATGGGATTTCGTAGCCCATCCACTCATAGCTCGTTTTTCTCGTCGTTTGCTGCCCTGGTACCGCTGCTGGCTCTGTTTCTAATGCTGGCATCGCTTTACAATGTGACTATCCCCCTGGGCGAGGGCCCCGACGAACCGGGGCACCTGGCGTATGTGCTTTTTCTGGCCCGCGAGGGGCGGCTCCCCGTTGTGGAGCACCCGGTCCCATCTGAGAGCGATGGGCCGGGCGAGGCCCACCAGCCGCCGCTTGCCTATGTGCTGGCCCTGCCAGCGGTTGCCTGGCTCCCCGCCGATGCTCGCACGATTGAGCAAACCAGCAACCCTGACTTTGTGTGGAATGGGGGCATAGAGCCGGCGGCGTTTGTGCGGGCCAGCCGCGAATACTGGCCCTGGCAGAGCACCACGCTGGCCTGGCACCTGGCACGCTCCGTTTCGAGCCTGGCGGGGGCAACAACGGTGTTCTGTGTGTGGGGGGCTGCACGAACGCTGCGTCCCCATATCCCCGCACTTGCTCCCTCACAGCGGGAGGCGATTCCGTTGCTGGCGGCTGCGCTGGTCGCCTTCAATCCGCAGTTTCTCTTTACGTCGGCTCTGGTGACAAACGATAGTCTGCTTGCCGCGCTCAGTGCGGGGGCATTCTGGTTTTGCTGTCTCACGCCGGACTGCTCCCCCTTCCGTGGGGTGCTCCTGCATGCGGCGGGGGTGGGGGTGGGGGTGGGGCTGGCCCTGCTTACCAAGCAGAGCGCAATGGTGCTTATTCCGCTGGTACTCGTGGCAAGCTGGCGCGTGGGTGGGGGCAACCTGCGTCTCACCCTGCTGCACATCGCCGGGTGGGTTGGGGTGGCCCTGGCCGTTGCGGGCTGGTGGTATGGGCGAAACTGGCACCTCTACGGCGACCCACTTGGCCTGGCCATGTTTCGCACCCTGTTTGATACGGGCCCCTTCGACTGGGGCAATATCGCTGTGGTCTGGGGTGCCATCAATCAGCTTCATGCGTCCTTCTGGGCCCGCTTCGGCTGGCTCAGCGTGGCCCCGCCCCCGTGGGTGCTGCTGGTCTTTGTGCTGCTCGAAGCCGTGGCCCTGGCCGGCTGGCTCAAGGTGGTAAGTGTTCACCGGGTTCGGGCAATCCCCAATCCCTGGGAGCGCAAGCCTCTCGCTTGCCCCGATGCGGGCGCGCCTCCCCCCTCACAATCCCTCATCCCACCGGAGGGAGGGCAGGTGGGGGGGGCTGAACGATTACTTAAGGTGTGGCGGGCCACTGCGTCCCGCTCCCCCGCAAAACTTCTCCGCTCCCCTCTGCTCCTGTCCCTCCTGTTCCCCCTGCTTGCCGCTGCCTGGGTGGTGTTTTTTGCGCTGACAGCGGGACCGGTGGCGTGGCAGGGGCGGTTGTTGTTTCCTGCACTTGCGGCTGTCGCCTTCCTGCTGGCGGGGGGGATAGCGGCCTGGCTCCCCACTGGCTCACGCCGGGCGAGAGCGGGTGTCTTGCTGCTGGCAGGGGGACTGTCCACGCTCGCAATCTATCTCCCCTTCGGAGTCATTGCCCCGGCCTACCAGCGGGAGACGCTACCGGCCAGCGAAGCACAGAGCCGCATTGTCTGGCCGCTCTATGCCCGCTTTGCGCGGGAATGGGAGCGCGGGGTCGAACTGCGGGGGTGGCGCGTGGACAGCGAGAACGCAGACAGCGGGAACGGGGGGCAGGTTTTCGCCGGGCAACCAATAACGCTTACGCTCACCTGGCACGCGCTCGAACGGTTGCCCGACGATTGGGTGGTCTTTGTCCACCTGGTCCATAGAGACGAAGGAGATGAAGGAGACGAAACGAGCAATGAGACACATGAGACAATTGTTGCCGAGCACAATAGCCGCCCGCGCTCCGGTGCGCTCCCTTTGTCGCTCTGGACACCGGGCGACTGGATTGAGGACCCCCACCCGCTCACCTTGCCATGCGACCTTGCGCCCGGCCGCTACACCGTGCGCGTCGGGCTGTGGCAATCGCCCTTTCGCGGCAAACGGCTCCCGGCGTGGGCTGCCAACGAAATGTCCATCGGCGACGCGGTTGATATTGGCACCATCGAGGTACAAAAAGCGATACAGAGAGAATAACTGGAAGGAAAGAAGGAAGTTTTGGGAACACAAAACGATACATCAGTCCCCCGTAAAACAAACCCCCTGATAAACTTGCTTGAACGGTGGGGGGTGCCCGAAGAAGTTGTCTTGCTTGGCACCGCGCTTGTTGTCGGGCTGAGCACAGGCATCGGGGGTGTGCTGTTTCGCTACCTGATACGCGGGGTCGAACTGGTCTGCTACCACTGGGTGCCCCAGCTCCTGAGCAACCTGGACAAGGCCTATGTTGTGCTGATGCCCGCACTTGGCGGGCTGTTTGTTGGGTTGCTGGTCTACTTTTTTGCCCGCGAAGCGAAGGGGCATGGCGTGCCCGAAGTGATGGAAGCCGTCGCATTGCGTGGGGGGCGCATCCGCCCCCAGGTCGCCTTTGTCAAAGCCCTGGCTTCCTCGCTCTCCATCGGGAGTGGGGGGTCGGTCGGGCGCGAGGGGCCGATTGTCCAGATTGGCTCCGCGTTGGGGTCATCCATCGGGCAATTTCTCAACCTCTCAGATGAGCGTATCCGCAACCTGGTTGCGTGCGGGGCGGCGGGAGGCATTGCCGCAACCTTCAATGCACCAATAGCCGGGGTTATCTTTGCCCTGGAGGTTATCCTGGGGCGGTTCGACGTGCGCTACTTCAGTTCGGTCGTCATTTCCGCAGTTTCCGCCGATGTCATCGGGCGCATGGTGTTTGGCAATGTGCCTGCCTTTCGTATCCCAGTTGAATACGGCATCCATAGTCTGTGGGAGTTTCTCTTCTATCCGTTCCTGGGGGTCCTGGCCGCGCTGGTGGGGGTTGCTTTTATGCGCGTTCTCTATGCCTCCGAAGATTTCTTCGATAGCTGGCGCATCGTACCCGAATGGGTGCGCCCGGCCATCGGCGGGGTGCTGCTTGGCCTGCTCGCCCTGGCCTACCCGCTCATTACTGGTGTCACCTGGGATACGGTCCCGCAGATATTCAATGTTGGCTACGATGTTATTGAGAGTGTACTCGCCAATCAACTCCCGCTTTTCACTGTGCTTGCGCTGCTGGTGCTCAAACTCATTGCCACAAGCCTGACGCTCGGTTCGGGTGGGTCGGGGGGGGTGTTTGCTCCCTCGCTCTTCCTCGGCTCCATGCTTGGTGCTGCGTTTGCCCTGGTTGTCGAGCGCATCTTCCCCGGTATCTCTGCACCGGCGGGGGCCTATGCCCTGGTCGGGATGGCTGCAGTGTTTGCGGCCAGTGCCCACGCTCCCATAACCGCCGTGCTCATCCTGTTTGAACTGACTGGCGATTACCGTATTATCCTACCACTTATGCTCACAGTTGTCATTGCAACAGTCATTTCGCAGCGCATCTCAAAAGATTCCATCTACACGCTGAAGCTGACCCGCCGCGGGGTGCATCTCCAGCGTGGGCGCGATATAGACGTGCTCCAGAGTGTGCAGGTGGGCGAGGTGATGACCTACAACGCGGAAACGGTGCCGATGGATATGACAATCGGGGATCTATCGCAAGTATTCACCCGCACGCGCCACCACGGGTTGCTTGTGCTCGACCTGCAAGGCAAGCTGTGGGGCATCGTCACTGTGCGCGACCTGGACCGCGCCTGGGCCAGCCAGAAATCGCGCAATGCGACCGTTGCTTCCATCGGCACCACCTGGCCCTATCTCAAAGTGGCTTTTCCAGATGAGACGATGGGCGAGGCCCTGCGGCGCATGGGGGTGCGTGGTCTGGGGCGCATGCCGGTTGTTTCCCGCGACGACCCCTACGAACTGCTGGGGCTTATCCGCCGCGAGGACATTATCAAAGCCTATGACCTGGCCCTGACCCGACGCTCCGAAATCCAGAGCCAGATACGCGAGGAGCAGATACGGGGGGAGGAGGGGACTGAATTTGTGGAGATTATTCTCACGCCCGACGATAACGCCGTTGGAAAGCAGCTTCAAGATCTGGCCTGTGCGCTCCCCACCGAGTGTATCCTGGTCTCTATTCGACGCAAAGGACGGGTGCTCATTCCCCGCGGCGATACGGTGTTCCAGGCCGGCGATCACATTACCGCCTTTACCCGCCAGGAAAACGCCAGAAATGTGCTCCACTGTTTGCGCCGGTCTCCTGGTGGGCAAGAGGGGGAAGCGTGACGGGCTATTTTTGGAAAGAGGGACCGGGTAGGCAGCAATAAAGACGTAATCCGTTCATGGCCCCCCACCTGTCCTTCCTCCATTGGGGGGATTGGGAGGGGAGGGGGGGGCGCGCCCGCATCGGGGCAAGCGAGACGCTTGCGCTCCCAGGGATCAGGGATTGCCCGAACACAGTGAACGCTTACATAAAGACCGTTTGTCCGTTTGTCTCAGAGGTACCCGGTTGACAGGCAGTGCTACTTTGCCGTACAATGCAACAAATACCTTTTTCGGGTATCTCATTCGTTCCTGATCAGGATTAGCATATATGCAACAGCTTACCGCGGCTCAGATCCGCCAGGCTTACCTTGAGTTTTTCCAGCGTCATGGGCATGCCATTGTCCCCAGTTCATCGCTGGTTGTTGCCGACGACCCTACTCTGCTCTTTACCAACGCGGGCATGGTCCAGTTCAAAAACCTTTTTCTGGGGCAGGAACAACGGGCCTACAACCGGGCAACGACCGCACAAAAATGCTTGCGCGTTTCTGGCAAACATAACGATCTAGAAGAAGTGGGGGCATCCCCCCGCCACCACACCTTCTTTGAAATGCTTGGTAATTTCTCCTTTGGTGACTACTTCAAAGCCGAAGCCATCCAGATGGCGTGGGATCTCCTGACAAAGGACCTGGGCTTGCCCGTGGAGCGGTTGTGGTTTACCGTGTTCCAGGGCAACGAGCAAGTCCCCGCCGACGAAGAAGCCGCCGACCTCTGGCAGCAGGCCGGAGCCGCCCCGGAGCGTATCTTGCGCTTTAGCGAAAAAGATAATTTCTGGGTAATGGCCGATACCGGCCCCTGCGGCCCCTGCTCCGAAATTACCATCTACATTGGCGACGATCTCGACACGATGCACCCCGGCGGGGTCAATAGCGATGATCCTGACTACGTAGAAATCTGGAATCTGGTCTTTATGCAGTTTGAGCGCAGCACCATGCAGCCGCTCCCCCGCCCCTCGGTAGATACGGGCATGGGGCTGGAGCGCATGGCAATGGTGATGCAGCAGGTCCACTCCACCTACGAAACCGACCTGTTTACCCCCATTATCACCCGCACGCGGGAGCTACTTGGCCGCGACGAAGCCCACTACCGCGCCAACCTGGCCCCCTACCGCGCCGTGGCCGACCACAGCCGCGCCATCGCCTTCTTGATTGCCGACGGCGTGCTGCCGGGCAATAGCGGACGCTCCTATGTGTTGCGGCGCATTTTGCGGCGAGCCGCCTACCAGGGGCGTATACTTGGCATCGAGCGGCCATTCCTGGCCGAGGTGGTGGATACCGTCATTGGCGAAATGGGGGGAGCCTACCCCGAACTGCGCCAGCGGCGCAACTTTATTCTCGAAATGACCGACAGCGAGGAACAACAATTCCTCCGCACCCTCTCCGGCGGTCTCTCCAAACTGACCACGCTGATTGACCAGCTCAAATCCAGAGGCGAACAGGTTATCCCCGGCAACGAAGCCTTCCGGCTGAAAGATACCGATGGCTTCCCGCTTGACCTGACACAAAAGATCGCCAGTGCCCACGAGATGACGATAGACGAATCCGGATTTGAAGCGGCACTGGAAGAGCAACGTGAACGCTCCCGCGCTTCGGCCCGCTTCCAGCGCGATGCAGACGCGGAGATATGGGGCGACCGCACCCTGCCCGAAACCGAATTTGTCGGCTACACCACGTTGAGCTGTCAGGGGCGCGTGGTTGCGCTGGTGGTGGGCAGCGACGATGTGGGCACGGCCCACCAGGGGCAGCAGGTGCAGGTTGTGCTCGATACCACCCCCTTCTATGCGGAGTCGGGCGGACAGGTAGGCGATACGGGCCTGCTCCGCGGCTCACAGGGGCAGGTGCGAGTGGAAGATACGCAGCGACCCGTACCGGGCTTCATTGTCCACTACGGACGGATTGAAGAGGGGAGCATCAGCCACGGCGAATTGCTCATGGCTCGCGTGGATGCGCTACGGCGGCTGGATATTCAGCGCAACCACACCGTGACCCACCTGGCCCATCGTATTTTGCGCGACATCCTCGGCGATCATGCAACCCAGTCTGGCTCCCTTGTCGCTCCCCAACGGATGCGTTTCGACTTTGCCCACCCCCGCGCCGTGAGCCAGGAGCAAATGCACGAAATCGAACGCCGCCTGAATATGTGGGTGCGCGCCGATAGCCCGGTTGTCTGGAAAACCATGTCCTACCAGGAAGCCCTTGAGATGGGCGCAACGGCCCTGTTTGGCGAAAAATATGGCGACACCGTGCGCGTGGTGCAGGTTGCCCGCACCCGGACAAACGGGGATGCCGAGAATGGCGACGGGAGCACGAATGGCAAGGGAGGTACGGAGGGCGAGGGGAGCGAGGATGGGGTTTTTGCCAGTCGCGACTCCATCGAGTTGTGTGGGGGCACGCACATTGTCCGCACTGGCGAAATTGGCCTGGTGCGCCTGGTGAATGAGAGTAGCATTGGAAGTGGGCTTCGGCGTATCGAAGTGCTCACCGGGCGCGGAGCCGAAGCCTGGGTTGATGAGCACATGGCTACCCTGAATGAACTTGCGACCTCTCTGGATGTTCCCATCAGCCACCTTTCCGAACGGGTAAAAACGCTGCTGGCTGAACACAAACAACGGTTGAACGAACTGGAAAAGCTGCAGGCGCAAACCGTGCGCTATGAGCTGGAACACCTGCCCGACCAGGTCCGCCACGAACAGGGAGTCCCCCTGCTGGTGAGCCGCGTTAGAGCCAACGATGCTTCGCGGCTCCGTGAGATGGGCGACTGGCTCCGTGACAAACTGGGCAGCGCAATTATTGTGCTTGGAGCTATCATAGAGGCCCGTCCACACCTGCTGGCCATGATAACACCCGACCTGGTAAAACAGGGCTACCACGCCGGCAACCTGATCAAGTCGCTGGCCCCCATCGTTGGTGGCGGCGGCGGCGGAAGAGCAGATATGGCCCAGGCGGGCGGACGCGAACCGGAAAAACTCGACACCGCCCTCGCTCGTGTATCGGCCCTGATTGCCGAACACAACCAGACCGGATGAGCATAGTGACCATCTTGAAGACAATTCGAGATTACTTCAATAGGCAAGAAGAAGTTCGCCTGATCTATCTGCTTGGGAGCGGAGATGGAGACACAACGACCCCGGAAACCTGGTATCATATCGTTCTTCTTACAAAAGAGCATCTCTCGGCAGAGCGACGCACTCAGATGGAACGCGAAGCTGCCACCTGTGTGGGGGAAAGGCCAGTGCATCTCAATCCATTGAAATATGGGGACGACAAAGCCTACACCATTGTTGTCGAGGGGTATCGTATTTTTGAGGACAACCTCGCTGTCCAGGCTTCGCTTGAATCCGATTTACTGAACCGCTACGATAGCGAGGTGCGGGGAATATGCCCACCCGGCCCAGCACCGCAACAATGGCAGAGTAGGGGAAACCCACGGGAACCAGAACCTGCTCCCGCAGATGCCACAGAAAACCGGTATGTTGCCCGATCCGAAGCGGAATAGAAGCAGAAGAATAGACGAAAAATTTCTATGTATGGAGGCACACGCATGGCAGACATGGCAGACGATGATATAGCCGTAAGGTGGGTTTTTCCCGACGATAGCATAGATACGGTGATAGAAAAGGTATGTGGGGCGAGCGTCTCCACGGTGCAGTTGCTTATTCCCAGTGGGGTCACGCTACTCCAGTCAGACCGTTCCTACGATGCTTTGCGCCGCTCGTTGCACGCAAATCAGGTTGATCTCCTGGTTATTTCATCAGACGAAAAAACCCTTGCTGTTGCCAGAAAGTTTGATTTTGAAACCATAGCTGTGCATAATGCCACCATCATACTGCCGGAGACGGTGCCCTCCACCAGGGAGCAGGCCGGGGTACGACCCATTCGAGAAGAGAAAGCCCCCCCCCCGCAGACCACAACCAGGCCAGCAAGTGTTTATGAAGAATTGGGTGCGGATGATCCCTTTGCTGCCGAACTCGACAGCCTCAGCGACCTGATGATGGGTGAACCTGGGGCCGGTGGCGACGGAAACAGAAGCAAAGAAGTCCACCCCGATGCCCCGACAGAGCCACGCCGACGTATCCGCCCGGAAGATATTGTCTTGAGCGAGGAAGAAGTTGCACAGGCCTCGTCCATCCGGAGCGGCGGCGGGCGCGCACGAGGCGCACGAAAAAAAGCCCGTTCGGAAAAGGGCGGCGGCATTGCTGCGCTGTTTGCCGGACTGTTCAAGAAATCACCGCAGCCTTCTGCCGACCACGCTCCCGATCATGCCCCCGACCATACAGCGGAACAGCCTGGCTTCCCTCCACCACGTAGCCTCACCCTTCCCCTGCCATTGTCGGCCAGGACGTTTGTCCTCCTGGTGATGCTGGTGCTCGTGCTGTTCGGGTTGGCGATGTTCTGGCTTGGCCGCGTCACCGTGCAGGTTGCGCCCCCCGCCCCCGCCAGTCAATCCATTGAATTTACCAACCAACCAGTGCTCATTGCC
This sequence comes from Chloroflexaceae bacterium, assembly GCA_034436975.1. GTDB lineage: Bacteria > Chloroflexota > Chloroflexia > Chloroflexales > Chloroflexaceae > JAAUSY01. The sequence goes on along the minus strand of DAOTUE010000109.1, from coordinate 27,641 downwards.
CAGGCCGGGGCCGTTGAGTCTGATATTGCTGTGCGAGCAGAAATTGTCTCGACTCAGCACAGCGTCACGCGGACGGGCCAGGTTCTCCACGAAACCCTCTCGCCCGGCACCCCGGCCCACGGCACAATCACCCTGCTCAACGAAAGCATCCAGCCCTTTCTGGTGCCGGCAGGAACCGAATTTATTGGCTACAACGAGCAAGGGCAAGCCGTGCGATTTACCAGCGATGAAGAGGTCCAGGTCCCCCCAGTCTCCTCGCAACGGCAGGGCCGCCAGATTATCACCACGCTGGGAGCTGCCGAGGTGCCCATTACGGCCCGAACCTCCGGGCAGCTTTCAAATATCGAAGCCAACTCGATAACCCATATGGCCGTGCCAGGGCAACCCCAGATCCCGCTGACCAGCGGCCCCCTTTTTGTTGAGCACGGCCCAATTGGCGGCGGCGAGGAAAGACCGGTCCGTATCGTCAAGCAGGAAGATGTCTACCCCGTTTTGAACGCCGCCTTAACCGACCTGTACAACCAGGCCGTGGACCAACTCGAAACCAGAGCCTCCGACCAGGGGTTGGTGCTCGATAGCGAAACTATCTCGCCCGACCCGGATGACCTTTCCAGAGACATTGGCTACGATGTCATCATCTCCCCTCCCATCGGGCAAACAGTAGACTACCACAACAATACCTTCTCTGTGCAGGTTCGGGCAAATTTTAGTGCGCTGGCCACCCCCGCCGAAGCCCCTCCCCTCTCCGACCAACTCCGCGAGGTTGTACCCAACCAGCTTATCAGCGACGGGGTGCTCCAGCCGGGGCTGGCTATGGAGCCGGCTATCGAAAATAAACACTGGGATGGCTCCCGCCTGACTGTCAGCGGTGCGCTCCATCCCCTCGAAACAATTTCGACCCTCGATGCCCAGACACAAGCGGTCATTCGCAACGCCATCAAAGGAAAGACCCGCGCCGAAGCACGGGACGAACTGGAAGCATTCAAACGGCAGGGCATTATCAGCGGCTATATCCTCCCCCCGATGGATGAGCAGGAGCGGCTCCCCGAATGGGATGTGCAACTGACCCTCAAGGTGGTTTCCTATGATCAGATTGGAACGAATGGATAGCCCGACATGACCTGTCGTGTTCTGGCGTTGGATGTGGGTGAGCAGCGTATTGGCATAGCGATGAGCGATGCCAGCGGGACCATGGCCATGCCCCTGACCACGCTCAAAGCCACCCCACAGGCCCGCGCAATGAAACAGATTGCCGACCTGGTTCAGCAGCATGCTGTGGATGAGGTTGTTGTTGGTTTGCCGCTGACCCTGCGTGGCGACATTGGCCCGCAGGCCCATATTGTCCAATCGTTCGCCAGCGACCTCGAAGCCATCCTGGGTAAGTCTGTACAGCTTTTTGATGAACGTCTTACAAGCGTGGTGGCCGAGCAGACCATGCGCGACCTGGGCATCAAACCTGCCCGACGCAAAGCCCGCATTGATGAAATCGCCGCCACAATCATCCTCCAGGACTACCTCGACCATATCCGCAATCAGCGACCCGAATGAGCGTTCTGGTATCACCCTGCGCTAGAAACTCCCCCCTGTCGTATTGGCAAAACTACGTAGTTGTACGGATAGACACCACAAGGCGGAATGACGTACAATAGAGGAAATTGGTCTATGCCTGATCGATAGCAATACCATTGTAGGTGAATAGATGGCAAATGGACGAAGGGATAGATGGCAAATGGACGAAGGGAGTGTCAATGATGACAACAACAACAATGACAGCAACACCAGCAGCGGCGACAACAAAGCCAGCAACAACAAACCCGGCAACGGAAAACAAACCACCAATTTTGCTGATAGAGGATAGCCCCAGCCAGGCCTTGCGCTTCTGGCTTCTGCTTATCCACGCCGGCTACAACGTTCATATTGTGGGGGATGGCCGCGAAGGGTGGAAAAAAGCCTGCGAAGAACACCCCTGCCTTATTTTGCTTGATCTCTATTTGCCAGGCATGAGCGGCTTGCAGGTATTGACCCGCCTGAAACATGACAGCACAACCGCAGATATTCCAGTCATTATCCTGAGCAATGATGATAGCGTCTCGCAGGTGGAGCAGGCCATCGCTCTGGGAGCCACCGACTACCTGTTCAAAGCCGACTATATGCGGACTGATGCCGGCTGTCAGCTCCAGGAAGCGATAAACCAGATTTTATTGACCCATATCAATAATGGTCGTCCCCAGGATGTTTCTGTCAATTAAGCGCGGGGTTGCCCTGAATGCAACCCCGCCCGGACTTTCTCCGATCTCCTATTCTTCTGATGAGTCCGGGTTCCGTGAAACAGTCGTATCCATCGGGATAATGCCGCGGGCCAGAGCGTAGCGAATGAGATCGGTGCGCGTGTGCAACCCCAGTTTCCGCATCATATTCGAGCGATGAACTTCGGCGGTGCGCGGGCTAATGGAGAGCTGGTCGGCTATCTCTGTGGCGTGGTGGCCCTGGGCCGCAAGGTAGAGCACCTCGCGCTCGCGGTTGGTCAGTTTTTCGTAGGGGTCGAGCGTCACCTCTTCGTTCGACTGGCGAATATAGATTTCGATAGCCCGTTCGGAGAGAGGCGGGCTGAGGTATCGTCGCCCCGCCGTCACCTCGCGCACCGCGTGAACAATATCATCGGCACTTGATTCCTTAAGCACATAGGCCGAAGCTCCATTGCGGAGGGCTTCAAGCACATATGACTCATTCGCATGCATCGAGAGAATGATAACCCGCGTGTCTGGCACCCGTTGGCTCACATGCCGCGTCACCTCCAGCCCGTTGATCCCCGGCATCATCAGATCCACAATGAGGACATCGGGCCGTAGCCGCTCTGCAATGCGGTCTGCCTCAACCCCATCGGCGGCTTCACCCACAACGGAGAAATCGGGAACGTCGTCGAGCAACGCTCGCATCCCCAGGCGCACCACCTGGTGATCATCGGCCAACACAATTGTTGTCATCGTTTCTTTTTCCCTTTTCTCTCCTTACCTATCGCAGGCCACGGCCTCCCCATTGTGAGCCACAACCGTCGGTGAGCTACCTGCTCTTTCCTTCCTGACGGGCCCGGCTCTTGTTATCCAGAAAGGCAAGCAAACGCCACCCGCCGGGCAGGACCAGGCAGGCAATACCAATCTTGATCAGGTCGCCAACAAGAAACGGCAGCAACCCTTTGACGATGGCCGCTTGCAGACCAATGAGCACAGCAAGCCAGGCAACACCCACCAGGTAGATAAGCGTATTCCCCAGGAGCATCGAGAGAGCCGTGGTTGCAACGCGCCGGTCCCAGCCGCGCTCGGCCAACCAACCCACCAGCAGAGCCGCTAGTGGAGCCGCCAGTAGATAGCCGCCAGTTGCGCCCTGCACATGCTGCCAGCCAGCCTCGCCCCCGGCAAAGAAAGGCAATCCGACCACCCCCATAAGAAGGTAGAGAAACATCGAAGCCCATCCCAACCGCGAACCAAGCAAACTCCCAACCAGCAAGACACCGAGCGTCAGCCCGGTGATGGGCACGGGCGTAAAGGGCAGCGGAACGCGGATCTGGGCGCAGAGCGCAGCAAAAAGGCTGCCTCCCACAACAAGCGCGATCCGATAGACCCACCGATTGGCAAACACTCCCCCGCGTGGCATAACCTGCTGTGCCAGGGTTACTGTCGGTGCAGACAGTGTTCTGGCAGATGTTCTGGCCATAGACATAGAAACCTCCTTCACACAACCTCTTGAGAAAGCATGATGCTTTATTGTACCATATTCTGATACCTGGCTCGGAGAATGTTCATAATTATGTGTTTTTGATGGTTTTTTGCCAGTTTGACAGGGCGGACAAACCTCTCTATAATAGATACCTGAAGATGGGAAGGCCACTAGCTCAATGGCAGAGCAACTGACTCTTAATGGTGCGCCGTTTCACGCGCTATCATATCCCCAACAGAGTTGGGAGGAATTGAAAGAGGCATTCCTGGGTCATCCAGCTAACCTGCAGGGGAAACCCGAAAGGGAACACAGCATGCTGGAAAAGCGGCAAACACCCACAGGTCGTCAAGGGGGTGCCGCCGCGAGGCCCGCGTCCTATGGTAAAAGCGAAACTGCTTGAACTCTAGTTTCGGCCCGGTGCCTGGTCAGCACCCATCGGAAAACGACCCGAAACCGATGTTGTGATATGTTCATGATATGATTAAGGTCATGAGCACTCTTTCCTATCACAAGGGGGCAACTGCATTGTGACATTGTTGTGTGACATTGTTGTTGCCAGTGTGAAACAAACGGAGTACCTACGGGACGCTAGAACGTATGGTAGCGACGGAAAGCGGGATTACCTACCCATCGCACACGAGGTGTGCGGTGCAGGGTAACGGAGCCACCGTAGTAGTCGGCGAGCGGGAAAGCCGCTTACAGGGCGAAGGGTGGCAGGCAGCAACGCCAGCACGTCTGCAAGCAGCGTGGGCAATGCGGCCGGAGAGCCGTGTGCAGTGAAAGTTGCACGCACGGTTCGGAGGGAGATACTCCTATCTCTCTACCAGCAGGTTCGGGGTTCGAGTCCCCGGTGGCCTACCAGTTTTTTTCACTCAACCAGAATCAGCATTCGGAAAGCCTGCCTGGGGCAGGTTTTTTGTTGCCTGCTGTTTTCCACGTCATACACAGAGACAGTATGCTATGTAATCGTTCAGGGGAGATAAATATAATCCTTCAGAACAAGGAGTATCGCTTCTGAGATCGCGGGCGAAGCTCCCCCCTCCCAATCCCTCCCCCCGCTGGGGGGATGACAGGTGGACAGGTGGGGGGCCTGAACAATTACTATGCTATAATGCAAGAAGGACTGGAAGCCTGGAAAGAAAAGCGAGGGGTATGAAAGAGTTCTTTCGGCGGACCAAAATCAGTTTTACATCGGGACGAAAAAATGATGATACGCAGATTCCTGACAATATGTGGGTCAAGTGTCAGGAATGCCGCGAGATTATCTATCAGAAGGAACTATACGATAACTTGCAGGTTTGCCCAAAATGTGGGCACCACAACCGGCTGAATGCCCAGGAACGTCTGGGGATGATCCTGGATACCGACTCCTTTACCGAATTTGATGCAAATCTGGCCCCTGTTGACCCACTCGACTTTGTCTCTCTGGAAGAACGCTATGCCGATAAATTGAGCAAGACCCAGGAGAAAACCGGCTTGAACGATGTGGTGTTGAGTGGCGTTGGCACCATAGAAGGCAAACAACTTGTTCTGGCTATCTGCGATTTTCGGTTTATGGGGGCTTCGATGGGGAGTGTCTATGGCGAAAAGATGACCCGTGCGGCCGAGCGCGCCACCGACCTCGGCGTTCCCCTGCTGACCATCAACAGCAGTGGCGGCGCACGGATGCAAGAAGGGGTGATTGCCCTGATGCAGATGGCCAAAATCAGCATGGCCCTGACCCGCCTGGCCCACCTCCGCCTGCCTCATATTGCGCTCCTGGTAGACCCCTGCTATGGGGGTGTCACCGCATCCTATGTCTCGGTGGCCGATGTTATGATTGCCGAACCAGCGGCAAGCATCGGGTTTGCCGGCAAGCGGGTGATTGAGCAGACCATTCGCCAGAAACTCCCGGCCGATTTCCAGACCGCCGAATTTATGCTCCAGCAAGGGATGATTGATATGGTGGTTCCCCGCAGCGAGCTGCGCACTGTGCTTGGCCGTTTGCTGCGGCTGCATGCCCACCCTGCCACAGCGAACAACGACCAGCACAACGTATCCCTGCCGCAATGGACAATTTCTGCCGAGCAAGCCAGAAACGAAACCAGAAACGAAAGTGAAGCCGAAGCAGTCGAGGCCGCAATGGTTGTGGGAGACAGCGTGGGGTAAACAGGAATAACGTTGTGAGCACACCAGAAACAACAGAACAGAAAGAATTGACCCCCTGGGACCGCGTGCAACTGGCCCGCCATATGCAGCGGCCACGCACGCTTGATTATATCCTTTCCCTGTGTGAGGATTTCGTCGAAATCCACGGAGACCGCCGTTTTGGAGACGACCAGGCCATCGTCGGGGGGATGGCATCGTTCAAGGGGCAAGCCGTGGTGGTCATCGGGCACCAGAAGGGGCGCGACACCCGCGACAATGTACGGCGCAATTTTGGAATGCCCCACCCCGAAGGCTACCGAAAGGCTCTACGGTTGTTTCATCATGCGGAGAAGTTTGGCTTTCCCGTGCTCTGCTTTATTGACACACCCGGAGCCAACCCCAACAAAGACTCGGAAGAACGCGGGCAGGCAAACGCCATCGCAGAAAACATTATGCAGATGGCCCGGTTGCAATCCCCCATCGTTGCCTGTGTTATCGGTGAGGGGGGGAGCGGGGGGGCCCTGGCCATCGGGGTGGCCGACCGTCTGCTTATGCTCGAAAATGCGGTCTATTCGGTTGCCTCTCCCGAAGCGTGCGCTTCTATCTTGTGGCGCGATTCCTCAAAAGCACCGGAGGCCTCCCAGGCCATGCGGATTACGGCCCACGACCTTTATGAGTTGGGGATTGCCGACGAGGTTATTGCCGAGCCAGAGGAGGGGGCCCACGCCGATAAAGACGCGATAACCGAAGCGGTGGGGTTGACGATCCACCACCACCTCCAGGAAATCCAGTCTTTCGATATGGAAACGCTCCTGACCAATCGCTACAACAAATATCGTGCCATCGGATGCTACCAGGAACAACAGCACGATACCTTCGCGGAAGGCGACTAACAACGTACAATCATAACAGGGGCAACGAGATTATAGCAGGGGCAACGATAAGATAATGTCAAAATCACGGACCCTCACCCTTATCATCCTGGCAAGTAGTATCTTGCATCTCCTGGTGTATGCCCATCTTCTGAGCAATCTCATCCCCTTTTCAACCCTGAAAGACACCATGAAAAACATGGATTTTATCTCATTCTATACGGTGGGATACATCTTTCGCGCAGGGGAGGGCGAATTGCTCTACAATCTCGATGCTCAGCGGTATATCCAGGATGCCATCATCGGGAGCGATTTTGCCGCCAGTGGCGGGGTCCTTCCTTTCAACCACCCGCCTTTTCTCATCCCCCTGCTTGGCTTCATCACCACGGAAAGCTACCCCGCAACCTATGTTCGCTGGACACTGATATTGCTCGGAGTGCTGGCCCTCTGCGCCACTATCATTGCAATCACCTTGAGAAAGGACCAATGGCCCTTACCCCGTGCGGCCCTCATTGCGCTCAGTAGCGTGCTGTTCTATCCAATCCTTATCAGTCTCCTACAGGGACAGGATACCGTCTTTGTGCTGCTTGGTGCCCTGGGATGGTTCTGGGGAATGCACACCCACCGCGAGCGGATGTCCGGGCTGGGCCTGGCTCTCACAACCATCAAGCCCCATATTGCACTCCCGCTGGCTCTCCCGTTCATTGTTTCCCGACGACGCGAAGGTTGGTGGTTTGCCGGATGGAGTCTGCTGCTCGTGCTCTCCAGTCTGCTCTTCATCGGGTGGCAGGGTTGGCTCGATTTCTTCGCGGTTCTTGTCATCACAGCAAAGGGCGAAGGGTTTGGCGTACATCCACACGTTATGATGAACTTCCAGGGACTGATCCTGCGTCTTCTCCCCTGGCTTCCCGATGTGCTCCTTCGCCTCCTGACCTGGGGTGGGTTTATGCTCGCTATCAGCGGGGTGTGCTGGTTGTGGTGGGGCAAGCAAACGATAGCAACCCCGCAACGTATCGGACTGACCGTGGGTGTTGCGCTCTTCTTCAGCCCCCACCTGTACGGGCACGATCTCGCCTTGCTGGTGGTGCCTATGCTTGCCTTGCTGCTGACCCAATCTCCCCAACCACAACAGCAAGGCGAGCAACAGCGTCGGAGCGAAATTATCGCGTTGCTGCCAGCCGGAGCCTCGCTGCTCCTGCTCGTTGGACACCTGCTCGCCGGTTTCTGGTTTCCCCTGGTTGCCTACGGGGTCATGGGTTTCCTGATTGCGAGGCTTCTTTTTTTATGGCCCAGATAACACCCACTCCGCCGGTACAGTCCGAGAGAGCTGCTTCCGCTCCGCTTCTCCCCTTGTTGCGGGCTTTGCTCATTGGCCTGGCCCTCTATTTCTATGCTCAACTCGAATTTTTGCGCTATCTTCCTCCCGCTGCGTTCTACATCCAGGCAACCATCCTGGCGTTGCTCATCCTCTGGGGGGTGTGGAAGCTGGCCCGGCGTGAGCGACTGATCCGCTCACCACTGGCTCTCCCGCTCTTGGTGCTGCTCGGAGCCACAACCCTCTCGACCCTGTTTTCCATAGACCCGCGCCGTAGCTTCGATGGCCTGCTGATAACCCTGGCAATGGTGCTCTTCTTTTTCCTGTTTTGCGATATGCTCCTGGCCGGGTGGTCGCCCCAGACGCTTGTTGCTGCGCTGCTCTGGCTCGCAACCCTGGCGATTGGGTCCGGGCTGCACAACGGGATTGCCTACTACTGGCGGGAATGGCAGGCCCACACGGGAGCCTACCCGCTTGTGCTGCTCAATTATCGGTTGTCGGATGTGACCGACCATCCCAATTTTCTTGCCGCAATGCTCAATCTGGCCCTGCCCTTTGCCATTGTCCGTCTGGCCCGCGCCCGTCGGTGGTGGGGACACATGGGGTGGGGACTCTGGTTGCTGGCCTATGAAATAGTTCTGCTCTTCACCCGTTCGCGGGGGGGGTGGGTGGCCGCCGCCGCTGCCACGACACTCACGGTTATCTGGCTGTTGCTCATCTCTGGAAGGGGCCATCGGGTAGGGGGGATTTCCTGGCTACGGCGCACCTGGCCCGTGTGGTCCACTACGCTGCTCTACGTGGCAATGTTTTTTCTGCTCCTGCGCGGGCCCGATCTCTGGGCATCGCTTGCCATTCCCACAGAAAACACCCCGGCCGATTCTGTTGCGTTTTCAGAGTTTTCGACAAATTCTGCCGAAAGCGTTGCGGTAACGCTTCAGTCCCATCGCATAGTCCTCTGGGAGATTTCCTGGAAGCAGTTTCTTGAGAATCCGTTGTGGGGGGGCGGGCCGCTCAGCTTCCCCTATGCCTACATTGATACGATGTGGACCATTCGTGTCTGGGTGCCCGCGCATGCCCACAATCTCTTCTTTGAGATACTCGGAACGCAGGGAGCAACGGGAGTCCTCTCGTTTGCCTGGGTGGTTCTTGCTGGTTTTGTTGTTTTTGTGCGTGGTCTCTGGGCCGGGGACAGGGGACAGGGAACAGGGAACAGGGGACAGGGAACAGGGGACAGGGGAAGCGAACCCCGAACCCCAAACCCCGACCTGCTCCTGGGTGTCTGTGCTGCGCTGGCGAGTTTCTTTATGCATTCGCTGGTAGATGTCGTCGGGCGACTACCGAGCAATACCCTGATATTGATCATGCTCGTTGTTATCGGGTTGCATACGAGTGGTGCGCTGTGGCAGGACCACCGGAAGATGTCGCACAGGACAATGGTGGTTCTGCTGGTGGTGCCCGTGCTGGTTGTAGTGCTGGTGCGCCAGGGGATAGGCCTCGATGCGCTGCACCGCGCAATGGAGAACGCGCTCAACGACGATTGGCCAGCTACGGCGCGGGCAATGGAAGATGCGGTGGCGGCCGATCCCCAGAACACCCTCTACTATGGGCAGCGCGGCTATGCATATAGTGTACTGGCTGCGCCCGCGGTGGGCCCGAGCGACCCGCTGGCACGAGCACGAGCCATCCAGAGCTACAACCGGTCGCTTCAGCGTGAGCCATCCTATCTCCCAAATCTACTCAATGCAGCGATAGTGCTTGAACAGGCGGGCCAGCAACAGCAGTCCCATCGGGTGCTAGAACAAGCGGTTGCACTCCCCCAATCAAAGTATTGGGGAATATCCCACTTGCTGCTAGGCAATGAGGAAGTCCGACGGGGCAATATGGAAACGGCACGCCAGCACTTTGCAGAGGCCTTTCGCAGCGAATCGTATGCCCCGGAGATGGCCGCCTGCCAGCGGAGCGCGGCCTGTCGAGAAGCTGCCGCCGCCGCAGACCCGCGACCAATCTACAAAATGCATTATGCAGTCCAGGACATGCTGGAGCAGGGGGAGGCACAACAAGCCCTGGAGATGCTCGAAGCTATTCCGCTGACGAGTTCGGATGTGCTCCCCTGGCTGGACCGGGCCAACGCCCACCTGGCCCTGGGACAGATGGACCAGGCCCGCTATGCACTGCATATGGCAGATACGTTGCGACGGCTCCATGTTTCGCCTTTTATTGCAACACAGGCAGCTCTAAGCCATGCAGCTCTGCTCCTGGCAGAGGGAAACAAGGAAAAAGTCATACCGGTGCTGGAGGGAGCCGTTCGGGGCAATGCTGTCGGAAGTCCCTATAGTCTCGGAGTATTTCAGCAAATTGATCTACCGGGGAAGTTTTGTCCACGTCTGGACCTGCTCCAGCGCACGGAGTCCGACCTGGCCATCTATCGCTTGCTTGTGCAGCTCTACACAGAGCAGGGAACGCACGAACGGGCTATCTGGGCGCAGAAACGAGCGGACGCGCTTGCAACACTCCTTAAAGAACGCAAAGAATAAGGGGACAGGGGATAGGAGATAGGAGCCACCTACAACCTATCCCCTACCCCCAGATGAAAAGAGACGCAATGAAGATGCAAAATCCAGAAGGGTATGCGCAGAGGGACCCACTGCACCCGGACCAGCATCCCGACGCGACAGGGGGAGCACCGCCTCCCGCCACACTCTCCATGCTCCGCGGTCTGCTCATTGGGCTGACGATCTTTCTCATTCTCTATGTCCAGGTTGCTATGGTGCTTGTCCTCACCTTCTGGGGAGTATGGAAACTGGCCCGGCGTGAGCGGCTCATACACTCACCACTGGCCCTGCCTATTGTTGCACTGCTCGGCGCAACAGTCCTCGCCACCGCCTTTTCCATAGATTCCCGTCAGAGCTTCAACGGCTTGCTCATCACGCTGACGATTGTGCTCTTCTTTTTCCTGTTTTGTGATCTGCTGGCTGGCCGGAAGACCTGGTCTCCCGATACGCTCATCGGGGTGTTGCTCTGGCCCACAACCATTATGCTCTGCCTGGGAATGTGGAAAATCGCCACCCACTACTGGCAGGTGTGGCAAACACAAACCGGGGGCTATCCCGTTGTGCTGTTCGACTACCGTCTCTTTAGAATGCTCTACCATCCCAATTTGCTTGCCGCAATACTCAACCTGGCCCTGCCCTTCGCCATTATTCGCCTGGCCCGCGCCCGGAGCGGGTGGAGCCGGGCGGGGTGGGCACTCTGGTTGCTGGCCTACGATATGGTCCTCTTCTTTACCCGCTCGCGGGGGGGATGGGTGGCCGCAAGCGCGGCCATCACGCTGACAATTATCTGGTTGCTGTTTCCCCACGGCCTGCCCCACCGTGTGGGGGTGCGCTCGTGGCTACAACGCACCTGGCCTGTGCTGATAGCAACGCTGCTCTATGTCGGGTTGTTCTTGCTGCTGCTACACGGACCCGATCTCTGGTCACAACTAATCCCCTCAGAAGATGAACCCGTCCAATCCTCATTTTCTACCAATTCAGCCGAAACTATTGTCAGTACGCTCCAGAGCCATCGCATGGTATTGTGGAGACTGGCCTGGGAACAGTTTCTTGAGCACCCGCTCACGGGGAGCGGACCGCGTACCTTTGGCTACGCCTATGTCAGGGAATTACACTCGGTCCGTTTCTGGATTTCCGGCCACGCCCATAGTCTCTTCTTTGAGATACTTGGCACCCAGGGGGCAGTCAGTGTGCTGGCCTCTGGATGGGTCGTCCTGTCCGGTTTTGTTGTCTTTGTGCGTGGTCTCTGGCCAGGGACCAGGGACCAGGGACCAGGGGATAGAGGACAGGGCATAACCCTGAACTCTGACCTGCTTTTGTGCGTCTGTGCGGCACTGGCCAGCTACCTGGTCCATTCGCTGGTTGAAGTTATCGGGAACCTTCCGGGTAATGATGTTCTTGTCGTTATGCTCGTTGCCATCGGGTTGTCTGCGGCGGGTGCGCTGCGACGCGAAGAACGTCCTATGTCGCGCTGGACTATGGGGGTGCTGCTGGTCGTGCCGGTCCTGGCCTTCGTGCTCATACGCTATGAGATGGGGCGGGCAGCGTTGCAGCAGGCCATTGACCATACAATACAGGGCAACTGGACCGCCGGGGCGCAGGCAATGGACGAAGCTGTTGCCGCCGACCCGAAGTTTGTCTTCTACTATGGGCAGCGCGGCTATGCATACAGTGTGCTGGCCGCGCCCGTGGGAGGGCCAGAAGATGAGAGCGCACTGAGGCGGGCCCTGCAAAGCTACGCCCGCTCGCTCCAGATTGAGCCTCCCTATATGCCCAATCTGCTCAATACGGCAGCACTGCTTGAGCAGGCTGGCTCTCCGCAGCAGGCTGAGCAGGTGCTGGAGCGAGCCGTGGCCCTGCCCCAGGCGCACTACTGGGCATTGCCCCACCTGCTCCTGGCAGACCGCTACGCTGAACAGGGAAGAACAGAAGCCGCAGAAGCATTGTTTATGAAGGCATTTGCCAGCGAACTGCACGCACCGGAGATGGCCGCCTGCCAGCGGAGCGCGGCCTGCCGCGCCGCCGCAGTCCGGGCCGCCCCCGAAGCCTCGCCCACACAACAAGCCCACCGCCAGGCGCGGGCATTGCTGGAAGAGGGGAAACCAGCACAGGCCCTCGCGGTGCTCGAAACAATTCCCCTCTCAAGCGTCGAGCCGCTCCCCTGGTTTGACCGGGCCAATGCTCACCTGGCCCTGGGGCAGATGGACCGGGCCAGGTATGCGTTGCGTGTGGGAGATACGATGTGGAAGAGCAATCAGTATACCAGTTCGACAGCAGCCTACGCCGCGCTGAGCCGTGCCGCCCTGCTCCTGGCCGAAGGGGAACGCGAACAAGCAACCAGGGCCCTGGAACGTGGGGTATTGACGCACATGTTGGCCGATGGCTACAGCCATGCCATATTTGACCATATGAGGCTGCCGGGGAAGCTCCAGCCGCGCCTGGATATGCTCCAGCACACCGCCGACGACCTGGCCATCTATCGCTTGCTTGTGCAGCTCTACACAGAGCAGGGAACGCACGAACGGGCTATCTGGGCGCAGACGCACGCCAGCAAGCTGGCCGCGTTGCTTGCCCCAGATTCGCCTGAATAGGGGAAAACCACAGAGGCAAATGCATATGACTGCTTCAGGACAAGGGAGAAAAAGAGAGTGGCTCTGGCGGCTCGTCCTGGCGGTGCATCTTGGCATCGCGTCGGGCTATGTCGGGCTGTGGGCTATGCTGGCAACACGAGGGCAATTCTGGCAGGCCGATTTTAGCGCATACTACGCCGGGTGGAGCATCGTGCGCGATGGCCACGGCGCACATCTCTACGACCTGGATCTCCAGGCTCGCTACCAGGAAAACATTCTCAACGAGGGTCGCTTTGAGGGAGGGGTATTGCCCTATCTCAACCCGCCCTATGCCACACTCCCCTTTGTGTCGCTGGCCCTGCTCTCCCGCTCAGCAGCTTTCTGGCTCTGGTCGCTCGGACAGTTGCTCCTGCTGGTGTGGTTGCTGCGGGTGCTCTCCCGACTGGCGCAGAACTGGTCCCCCCGCGAACGCTGGCTCCTGTTCAGTGGTATGCTGGCATTTCCCCCTCTCTTCATCACATGTATGCTCGGCACCTTCTCGCTGCTCATTCTTGTGTGTGTGCTGCACTATGTTTGTGCGCTCAGGCGTGGGCACGAGGGACGGGCCGGGTTGTGGCTTGTGCTCGGCACCATCAAACCACAGCTCATGGCATTACCGGGACTGGTGGTTGTAGGGGGGCGGCGGTGGCGTGCGCTGGCCAGTGTGCTCCTTGCGGGTGGGGTGCTGGTGCTGGTATCGGGGCTACTCCTGGGGTGGGCAAGCTGGATCGGCTTTTTCCAGGCCTTGCAAACAGTGAATACTCTCTTTGGCGAGATCGGCATTGTCCCCACCGTGATGTACAACTTGAAAGGGACGCTGGCTCTCATTCTGGGCAATGAGCAGGGCGTGCTCATCAATCGCATTAGTATGGGGGCGATGGTCGCGGCGAGTCTGGCAACGCTGGCGGTGTGGCGCGGGGCGTGGCCCGCGGAGGATGACCCGCGCTTCGACCTGCGGATGAGCCTGACCCTGCTCCTGGGGTTGCTTTTTCTGCCCCACCTGAACCCGCACGACGGCTTGTTGCTGGTGCTCCCTGCCCTGTTGTTCTATCGCTACCTGCGCCAGCGCAACCTTCCCCGTGGCCCCTACACCGCCTTTGTCCTGAGCTGGCCATTGCTCTTTTTGTTCAGCGAGTTTACCGTGGGGGGAAGCCTGGGCATCCGTGGGCCGGTCGTGGCAATGGGTGTGTTGCTCATCTGGATAGGGAAAGCGATGATAGACGAAGCACGACGGGATATGCTCCCGAAGCCCGATTAGGCACGTATTATTCCTGCTCACGCTGATCGTTGCCCGCTGCCGGCCAGCGCGGGAGCACAATGGTAAATCGGCTCCCCACCCCTGGCTGGCTACGAACGGTGATATGTCCGCCGTGTTGAGCAACAATTTTCTGGCTGATAGCCAACCCCACGCCCGACCCGCTCTCCTTCTGAGTAAAAAAGGGATCGAAAATACGCGACTGAACATCGGGAGCCATCCCACAGCCCGTATCCTCAATATCTATCGCCAGCCACTCCAGCGGCTCGGCGGGCCCATCGGGAGATCCATCGGGAGAGAGCGAAGGGGCCCGCCGGTCTCCTGTGGTTTCTGCTGCTTCCCCCTTTCCTTCTTGTGGTATTGTTACAGCCTTTTCGCGGCGGGTCGCCACGCGCAACAATCCCCCATCGGGCATCGCGTCAATCGCATTGAGCACCAGGTTGAGCACAACCTGGGTCAGGCGGTCTGGCTGTGCCGGAAGGGGGGGGAGGTTTTCGGCAAACTGCCGCGCAACATCTATCCCATGATTGGCCAGTGTCCCTCCCGTTAGTAGCAGTACCCGCTCAACCAGACGATTGAGATCCACCGGGGCCAGGTGAAGCGGCTCTTCGGAAGCAAGTTTCAGATTGAGCAACTGGCGCACAATGCCACTGATACGGCCAATCTCTTCGTGGGCCAGGTTGAGGTAGGTTGTGCGTTGCGCGTCGCTGGCCTTTTCGGCCAGGTAGAGACAGTTCTGGATGGATTGGAGGGGGGTATTGACTTCGTGGGCAATGGTGGCGGCCAGCCGCCCGTGGGCTGCAAAATGTTCGTTCTGGATGGCCAGGTTTTCCACTTGGAGCCGCTCGGTGACATCTACCACATGGACAATCACCTGGTCTACCAGGGGGAACGGGTCACCCGGTTCGCCCGGCCCACCTGGTCCACGAGGTTCGTTTGCCATGAGCGGCAAAACCTGCACATCAAGCACCCGCTTTTGTCCATCGGGGCCGGTGGTCCGGGCGCGGTGGCGGCGGGCCCGCCCATCGTGGAGAGCTTTGATGGCCGAGAGGCCCGGAAAGGGAGGATCGGTGCGATGGCAGATAGCATCCCACAACTGGCCAAACAACATCATGGGGGTACTCCCCAGAAAGGTACTCATTGCATGGTTGATTGCCAGCACCCGCCCGCCACTATCAAGCAGGAGCATCCCATCTTCCAACCCATCAAAGATGGCCCGCAACACATCACGACTCTTTCGGAGCCGCTCTTCGCTCTGGCGCAAGGCTTCTTCGGTCTGCTTGCGCTCGGTAATATCCCGAACGATGATTTGAACCGCGGGTTCGTCATCCCATCGCATATGCCCGGCCTTCACTTCGACAGAAAAGCGGTTATTGTCCGCACGCACAAACACCGTTTCCACCCCTACGACCTGCGTTTCGTCGTGGAAAACAGGGGCAATCCAGGAATGGTAAAGCGGACGGTATTCGGGAGCAATCAGGGGCAGGACGCTCGTCCCCACAAGCTGGCTTGCTTCGTTGCATTGTATCATCCGTAGCAGGGCTGGATTGACCAGGCAGATTGTTTCGTGTTCGTCAACAACAAGTATCCCGTCGGGGGCCAGCTCAATAACTCGCTCAAATTTTGCCCGTTCGAGCAGTAGCCTGCGATAGCGGTTGAGGCGGGTTGTGGTACGTATGCGAGCCTGCAACTCCACGGCATCGAAGGGCTTGGAGACAAAATCATCGGCTCCGGCCTCAATGCCTTGCAAACGCGAGATGCGGTCATCAAGCGCAGTGACAATGATGACGGGAACTTCGGCCAGGTGGGGGTCGGCCCGCAGCCGCCGGCACACCTCGAACCCATCCATTTCTGGCATCATCACATCAAGGAGAATCAGGTCGGGGGGAAGGCGGGCTGCCTGTGCCAATGCGTCGGGACCATTTTCGGCAAACGCCAGGTGGTAGCCAGAGCCAGTGAGCAGGGCCGCCAGCGTTTTCCGCACAAAGGCATCATCATCTACGATCAAAATGGTGCAAGGCTCCACGCAGTCTTTCCTAGCGGGTTTCAGGCATGCAGGCAAGGCACACCTTGTTTCGTCCCATATCTTTTGCCCTGAAGAGCGCGTCGTCAGCAATCTGAATAAGCATACCGAGTGTCGGATGTGTATCGAACAGGGTCATACTCGACACCCCCAGACTAATCGTCATCTGGAGAAAATCTCCGTTGGGAAGGGGGAATCGGAGATCCCCGATGCTTTTTCGCACGCGCTCGGCAATAATGCCCGCCTCGTGCAGCGTGGTATCCGGCAACACAAGCAAAAACTCTTCGCCCCCCCAGCGTCCGGCCAGGTCATACGAGTGTTTGTTCTGGAGCAGAGTGCCCGCCGCCATCCGCAAGACCTGGTCGCCGATGAGGTGGCCATACAGGTCATTCACCCGCTTGAAGTGGTCAATATCAAGCATGATCAAACTCATCGAGCCAGCCTCGCGCTCGGCACGGTCTAGCTCAGTCTGGGCCCGCTCGTAGATAGCCCGGCGGCTGAGCAGGCCAGTCAGGCTATCGTAGGTGGCCATCACATAGAGCTGTTCCAACGACTCGCGCAGGCGTGATTCAAGCGAGAGAATGCGCTCGCCAATCTGCACCCGCGCCCGCATCTCATTCGGGTCAAACGGCTTGGTGAGATAATCATCTGCCCCGGCCTCCAGTCCTTTCACCACATCCTCTTTTTTATCCTTTGCCGTGACAAGAATAATGTAGGTATACGTTTCAAAGTTGGCCGCCCGAATACGCTCAATCAGATCGAGGCCACTCAATATGGGCATCATCCAATCGGTAATGACAAGCGGGATCGGGTCGCGCTGGAGGAGGTCCCAGGCTGCCGCGCCGTCAACGGTTTCTATCACTTCGTGGCCAGCGCGAATCAGGCTTGCCTGCAACAACCGTCGCTGGAGTGGATCATCATCTACTATCAGTATTCTCATAGGCCTCTGATTCGTTGTGAGCTATCCGAAAAGCATCTGAGCAATTCGCTACGATACGCAGGCAAGCGCAGGGGACAATGTCATATCTCCGCCCCCAAAAGGGGACGAACTGCAACCGATGGAAACACATCCGGCCCGCTGTCTATTGCACATGTCGGCCAGGTCATCTACCTTGCTCATGACCTTCTTTACTTTATTGCAAAGCAAAGAGAAAGCGTGTGTCTCAATAGCGGCTGTCGCTATCTGGCTGGCTATCCTACGTCTTGCTGATGGGTTCTGTGTCTTCTTTTGCTATCAACAGGGGAGAAGATGCTCCACTGTATATCAATTATAGCATGTATGCAGGGGGACATTGCCCACGATACTATCATCTGCTATAATGAAAGGGGCTTTTCTGATTATGATTATCGGGGTACTCGCCAGGAGACCAACCGATGGTATCGTGAGAATTTCTATTTTTTGATAACGATGTGAAGTGGACTGCATCCTCCCGCAACGAATGCCTGACCACCTCTGGATTGTGACCATCCTGGCTTTCATCTGGCTCTTTTTGGGTATTATACTGCTCCCCCCTCAACAATCTCTGGTGGCCCATGTCTGCGGGGAGAGCAATGGTTGATGATACCAGACCGCTTTGAAAACCAGAAAGAACGGGAAAATTACGATTACGATATGGAGGAACAGAATATATGAAACAACATCGGCGTGTTGTTGTGACGGGGATGGGCGCGGTCAGCCCAATGGGGTTGGATGTTCCGTCGCTGTGGGAGGGCATTGTCGCCAGCAAAAGCGGCATTGGCCCGATTACGCTGTTTGATTCGGAAGGGTTTGAGACGCACATTGCAGGCGAGGTCAAAGGGTTTGACCCGACAAACTACATGGACCGCAAAGAGGCGCGCCGAACAGACCGCTTCGTCCACCTTGCTCTCGCGGCCACGCAGGAGGCACTCCGCTCGTCGAGGCTCCAGATTACCGACGAAAACCGCGACGAAATAGGGGTATTTGTCGGGAGCGGCATTGGTGGGATTGAAACATCTACCGTCCAGTCAAACGTGTTGCATACCCGCGGTCCCGGGCGCGTCAGCCCCTTCACTATCCCGGCTATGATACCGAATATCGCAGCAGGGCATGTTTCGATTATGAGCGGTGCGCGGGGACCGTGCATGTGTATTATCACAGCCTGCGCCAGCAGTGCCCACAGCATTGGCGAAGCCTCGGAAAACATCCGGCGGGGGGCCGCGCAGGCCATTATTGCCGGCGGGGCCGAAGCCTCAATTACGCCACTCAGCATGGCCGGCTTCAACAGTGCCCGTGCCATCTCCACGCGCAATGACGACCCGGAGGGCGCATCTCGCCCCTTTGATGCCACACGTGATGGGTTTATTCTGAGCGAGGGGGCTGCAATGCTTATCCTGGAGGACCTGGACCACGCCATGAAGCGGGACGCGCCCATCCTGGCCGAGGTAGTGAGCTATGCGGCTTCGTCGGATGCGTTCCATGTGACGCAGCCGCCAGAGCATGGCGAGGGGGCAACCCTGGCCATGAAGAAAACCCTTCAATATGCCGGGTTTGCGCCTTCGGAAGTGAGCTATATCAACGCTCATGGCACCAGTACCCCCGTGGGCGATGTGGCCGAAACGCGGGCGATCAAGAACGTCTTCGGCGAATATGCCCGGACGGTCCCCGTCAGTTCAAGCAAATCGCAGCTTGGGCATATGCTCGGCGCAGCCGGAGCCATCGAGTCTATCGTCTGCATTCTGGCTATCCAGAACAATGTGATGCCCCCCACCATCAACCTGACCCATCCCGACCCGGCCTGCGACCTCAACCATATCAAAGACAGACCGCAACCGGGGAGCGTAGACGTGGTGATGAACAATTCGTTTGGCTTTGGTGGGCACAATGTGAGCACGATATTTCGCCGGTTTGAATGAGCAGAGGAAAACAGGGGCATGACCAGAACCGTTACCATCCCCGGTATTGTGTTGAGCGATGGGCAATTGCTCCAGATAGCCCTGACCCATCGCTCGTTTTGCAAGGAGCATCCGGAACGGGCCGGTCATCTCCCCTCCAATGAGCGGATGGAGTTTCTTGGCGATGCTGTGCTGAACATGGTGGCAAGCGAGTGGCTCTACCAACGGTTTCCCGAATCGAGCGAAGGCGATCTTAGTTTGTTGCGCTCTGCGCTGGTTCGGATGAAGACGCTGGCACGGTTTGCCCGCGAGTTCAATCTGGGGGACTATGCCCGGCTCAGCCGCAACGAGGAGAACCGCAACGGGCGAAACCGCGACGCACTGCTGGCCGATCTCTTCGAGGCGGTGCTTGGTGCGCTCTACCTTGACCGTGGCCTGGATGCGGTTCGAGCGTTTCTTGCCCCGCTCTTTGAACGGGAGACAGCCCGGGTGCTGGCGGGCGAAGCCGATGTGGACTACCGCACCCTGCTACAACAGACGCTCCAGGCGGAGCAGGGGGAGAGTCCCACCTACCGCACGATTGACGAGCACGGCCCGCCTCACGCACCACAGTTTACCGTTGAGGTTCTGTGTGGGGAGGTTTGTCTGGGCGTGGGCAAGGGGAGCAGCAAGCAGTTGGCATCGCAGGAAGCGGCCCGCGTGGCCCTGGAGATGTTGAGCAAAGGCTAAGGGTGCAGGGTATGATACCATATTTGCCCGAACACGGAAAAAAACCACAAAAACACGAAGGGCACAAAGGCTTTGCAAAGAAGTATCCTTTGTGTACTCCGTGCCTTTGTGGTGAAACTATCTATGTGGTTTTGGTATGAGACGGGTACTTTTTACCGGAGGAACCGGATACCTGGGGCGGGAGCTGGTGCGACAAGCCTCACGCCAGGGGGTCGCGGTGGGGGCCAGCTTCCACTGCACCCCCCCGCCCGACGGGTCGTCCGACGGCCCCGCCGTCTCCGATAGCCCTGCACCCGTCTACTGGTTCCCGCTTGATGTGCGCGACAAGCAGGCGGTGGCAGCAGCGTTGTCCGAAGTTCGGCCCGAGGTCATCTTTCACACAGCCTACCGCCAGAACGAGCCAGATTTACAAGCCGTGACAACCGACGGGGCGCGGTGGGTTGCCGAAGCAGCGCACGCCATCGGGGCCCGGCTTATCCACCTTTCCAGCGATGTTATCTTTTCAGGCAACCGCGACACCCCCTACACCGAAGCCGATCTCCCCGACCCTGTTACGGCCTATGGCGCAGCAAAAGCCGAAGCCGAACGATTGGTCTCTGCCGCCTGCCCTGGAGCTGTGCTGGTCCGCACCTCGCTCATCTACGGCTTCGACCCGCTCGACCGCCATACCCGCTTTGCGCTTGAGATTGCAGAAGGAAAACGCCACGAGCAGCTTTTTCACGATGAATACCGCTGCCCGATTGTTGTCTACGACCTGGCCGCCGCCCTGCTCGAACTGGCCACACTCCCCTTTCAAGGCATTATCAATATCGCCGGGAGCGACCGCGTGAGCCGCTACGAGTTTGGCCGGTTGCTGGCCCGCTTCCACGGGTACGACCCAAACCGTATTGCCTCTGCTAGCATCCACACCTGCGCCACTCCCCGCCCGCGTGACTGTGCCCTCGACGTGCGCCTTGCCCAGCGTATGCTCAATACACCATTGCGGGGTGTAAAAACAGTGCTTGTTCGCAAACCATCGTTCTGAATTTTCCCTTGACCCTGTTCAACCTTCCTTGTAAGACCCTATGCAAAACTGGCAGAGATATTTCGTCTATACTAGTAGTAGGCATATTCTTTGCCCCTGGCGTTCCATGCCCGATGCCTGAACCTGGCAACGAAGGAAAACAATGACAGAAAAATTAGATAAGGAGTATTGCCATGAAAGATATATCAGATTCTCTAACCAGTTTGCTGGAAGATTTGCAGAGCGACGACGAGTTTAGCCATTCGCAGGCCGCGTTTACGCTGGCGATGTATGGTGAACCGGCGGTCAAGCCGCTTATCGGGTTGCTTGAACACTACAGCCCCGACGTTCGGATGCGGGCAGCCTGGGCCCTCGGTGTGATGGGAACCGCAGCCCTGCCAATGTTGCTGGAGCTGGCCGAGGGAAACAACCAGCACCTTCGCATCGAAGCGATCCGTATTCTTGGAGTTATCGGCGAAGGACGCTCCATCAAGCAATTGTTGCAAGGGCTGACCGACCCCAACCCGAAAGTCGCCGCCCGTGCGGCCCGCGCCATTGGCAAAATTGGCGACCCGCGAGCATACCACGCCCTTCTCACCGCCCTCCAACACCCTGTGGCCGATGTGCGCTTTGAGTCCTGCCGCGCCCTGGAGAGTTTGCGTATTCCCGAAGCGACAAGTTATTTGCTCGAACTGGCCGAGCGGGACAATGAGCATACGAGCTGGGGAGCCGCCGTGGCCGAGGTGGCCCGACGGGCCGCCAACGAGGTAAAAAACAGCGAATCGAATCTTCTCGATGAGGAATTTGAGCGGATTGCCCGCCTGATCCATCGCCACGAGGAGCAGATTGCAGTAGGCTAAGTTCTTCTGAACCTCCCGAATCTTCGGCCGCCCGTGCCTCGCACTACTTGAACAATCTTGTGCTATTGGGGTATAATAGGGGCATATTATATCTTGTCGTGTCGCGGGAACGGAAAGGCTACAACGGGTGAGTGGAGAAGAATTGCAGACAATAGCTCAGGAGATCGAGCAGTGTACGCGGTGCGGGTTGCACCACGGGCGCGTTCACGCTGTGCCGGGCGAGGGACCGGCCAACGCAAAGATCATGCTTATCGGTGAAGGACCCGGCTATCACGAGGACCGCCAGGGGCGGCCCTTTGTGGGGCCGGCCGGGAAATTTCTGGAAGAACTCCTGCTGCTGGCCGGACTGAAACGCGGCGATGTGTTCATTGGGAATGTCATCAAGTGCCGCCCTCCGCAAAATCGAGACCCCCAGCCGGACGAGATCGAGATATGTACAAAAACCTATCTCTTTCGTCAGATTGCGGCTATCAACCCGCGGGTCCTCGTCACCCTGGGGCGTTTCTCGATGTCACTCTACCTGCCCAATGAGCGAATCTCACGTATTCATGGGCAACCGCGGAAGCTGGACGGCCGGCTGCTGGTGCCGATGATCCACCCGGCGGCTGCGCTACACCAGCCCAAAAACCGCCCCTTGATTGAGGAAGACTTCCGCCGTCTGCCCGACATTCTCGCCCGGGCCGAGCAAGAAGCTGTCGAGACCCACGCGGAGCAACAGCGCAACGCTGGCGATGGCGCGGAGGTCCGCAGCGAGGACGACAAAAAGCAACACAAAGAGGACCGCCCATCGGTGTCGGAACAAATGAGCATGTTTTAAGCATTGGAACACATGAAAACCTACCGTCTTTCCGCCAGTGGTCGGCGGACCACTATTATTTTGCTTGCGGGGGCCCTGGCTATCTGGGGCTTTGCCCTGTGGAGCTTTCGTGACACATTACAAATCAGTTACGATCCACGGTTTTTTCTGGAAACGCTCAATGCCAGTATCAAGGAAGGTATCCCGATTGGCCGGCTGGTACCGGCTCTCCTGATGCTGGTGTTGATTGTGGCCACGCCCCTGCTGGTATGGAATTTGCTCGAAGAATGGGATGCCCGCTATATCCCCACTGACGAGGGACTACGCTTTGAGTCGCTTGGTATTGCGCTCACCTACCCCTGGCAAGCCATTCAGTCCATTCGGCGTGTGGATGATGACAGCGATGATCCCATGGACGAACTGCTGATAGCGGGCCAGCATACCCACCAGATACACAATCCACTCCTACGGTTTTTGCACCACCAGGCCTACGGGCGCAACAAACTCTCGCTCTACGCCGGACTGGAAGACCGCGACGAATTATTGGAAGAGATACAGCAGCGCATGCCGCTGCCCCAGGAACAGGAACACACGGAACAAACGGATTAGAATCTATTGAACCCACCGCCGGGCAGAGGCCAGCTATATGGCTCTCCCCCGGCCCTTAGTAATACCTACGCAAAATTATAAAATCTATGACAAAGAACAGTATACGAACGATTCCTCTCGGAGGAGCAAGCTCTATTGGACGCAATATGTGGGCGTTGGAATATAACAACGAAATCGTCATCCTCGATTGCGGGATTATGTTTCCCGAAGCCGACATGCATGGGGTAGACCTGGTGCTCCCCGATATTACCTACCTCCGCGATAAGACCGAACGGATTAAAGGGGTTTTGCTAACCCACGGACACGAGGACCATATCGGGGCCGTGCCCCATCTGATAGCCGACCTCGGCTTTCCCCCGCTCTATGGAACCCGCCTGACCCTGGGGATTGTGCGAGGAAAACTCAAAGAGCACCGGCTGCTCGACAAATCCCGCCTGATCCCCATTGCCGACAACGAAACCTTTCAGGTGGGCAGTTTCACCGTCGAGTCCTTCCCGATTGCCCACTCCATTCCCGATGCGGTGGGCTTCGGGCTGACAACCCCGGCGGGCCTGGTCATCTATCTGACCGACTGGAAATTTGACCATACGCCGGTGGATGGCACGCCGACAGACCTGGCCAAACTTGCCGATTTTGGCAGGCGCAAGCCGCTGTTGCTCATTACCGACTGTGTGCGCTCGGAAACGCCGGGCCACACGCCGAGCGAAACAACCGTGGGTGAGGCCTTCGACAATATCTTCGCTATTGCGCCCGGACGCATTATTATGGCAACGTTTGCCTCCAACGTCGGGCGGGTGCAGCAAGCCATTGATTCTGCCGAAGCCTACGACCGCAAAGTTGTGCTCAATGGGCGCAGTATGGAAAACATCAGCCGCATTGCGCTTGAACTGGGCTTCCTGCGAGTGCAAGATCGCACACTCATTCGCCCGAACGAGATGGGGAACTACACCGACGACCAGATCGCCATTGTCTGCACCGGCAGCCAGGGCGAGCCAATGTCGGCCCTGAGCCGCATGTCAAACCGCGACCACGCACATATCCACATCAAAACTGGCGATACCGTGGTCCTTTCGGCAACGCCTATCCCCGGCAACGAAGTTTCTGTGGGACGGGTTATCAACAACCTGTTTCGTCTGGGAGCCGATGTGGTCTATGGCCCCAGAGCAAAAGTCCATGTATCGGGGCACGCGGCCCAGGATGAGCTAAAAATGCTGCTGGCCATGCTGCGTCCCCAATTTGTGTTGCCCTTCCACGGCGAATACCGTCACCAAGTGATCTATCGCAAACTGGCCCTGAGCATGGGCGGGTTGTTTCAGGCCGAGCAGGTGATGTTGCCCGAAGATGGACTCATTATGGAGTTTTCTGAAGGCTCCGGGCGGGTCGTGGAGAAAACGCCGGTCGGGTATATCTATGTGGATGGTACGACTGTTGGCGATGTGGATACGGTTGTTGTCCGCGACCGCCAGATGCTCTCGCGTGATGGGATTCTCATGGTCGTTGTCAGCGTTGACCGTGCATCGGGGCAGCTCATTGCGGGGCCCGACATTGTCTCCCGCGGCTTTGTCTATATGCGCCAGAACAACGAACTGATTGAATCGACCAAAGAAACGGTGCGCGAAATGTTCAAAACGGTCAACGGCTCATGGACCGAGTCAGACTCGGGCTTCGTCAATCGCAAAATCAAGGACACGGTCGGCGATTTTCTCTACCGCGAAACGAAGCGTCGCCCAATGGTGCTTCCGCTCGTTATGGAGGTGTAATGGCTGAGAGGGGAAAAGGGGGAACAAAACCGGGCGGTCGTAGCCGCAGCAGAGCATCGCGCTCGCGCTCCTCCTCCGCCACATCCGGGCGCAAGACGACCACCCGCAGACGGCAGCAATCCCCCTCCCTGCCCACAGTTTCGCTACGCCCCGAACACCAGCGCGAACTTTTTGCGCTTGGATTGATTACGATTGCGCTGGTGACAACAATCTTCTTTGTCACGGGCATTACCGGTGGAGTGGGAGAGATCTACCTTCAGTTTGTGCAAACAGCTTTTGGCAGTGGAGCGTTGGTTATTCCGCTGGTGCTGGGGGTGCTAGGGCTGGCTATTCTCATCCAGGAGCAGTTTCAAGAGTCGCGTCTCACCAGTTCGCACCTTCTGGGTATCCTCATTGTGCTGGCAACCTTGCTGGCCCTGCTGGAGTTTCCGCTCCACGAGATTTCCCCCGATGAGCGTTTTGGCAAAGGGGGGGGGCTGGCGGGCTACTACCTTGTACAGGCTTTCGATGCGACAATTGGCCGCCCTGCGGCAACGCTCGTGGTTATGATGCTGCTGCTGGCGGGCCTGCTGCTCACGTTTAATGTTACCTTGCGCGAAATTGTCCCGACGCTGCTTTCGGGCATAGCCGCGCTCTGGGATATGCTCTGGAGCGCACCACGCTACCGTTCCACAGACCGGACGGACCGAGCAGACCGGGCGGAGCGTGGCAGGGGGAGATATACCGAATTACTTCCCCCCCCTCCCCTGCTCCTTGATAAAGCCGATAATGCTGATGAGCGTGATGAAATTGTGCCGACCCCGATTGCCGAACGCCCGACGCGGGCCAGCCTCTACCGCCGCTCTCGTTCGGAAGAGCAACAGGAAGGAGATCGTGCGGGTCAGCCTGCTTCCCTTCCCGTTGCGCCACCGGCAACAAACGCAATATCACCAACCCCGGCCCCCCTTTCGGAACAGCCTGCGCAGCAGGAGGGAGCGTCAGAGGTGCAGCAGTCGCTCGATGGCTTCGACAGCCCGGCGGTCCACCTGGCCTGGCCGCTCCCTTCGCTCGATCTGCTCGACCATCCTATTGCAGGGGGAATTACCGACAGCGAGCGGCAAAATCGTGCCCGCTTGATTGAGGAAACGCTGGCCAGCTTCAAGGTGGAGGCGCAGATTATCGGGGTGCATACCGGTCCGGTCATCACACAATTTGAACTCCAGCCGGCAGTGGGGGTCAAAATCAGCAAAATCACCACGCTGGAGAAGGACCTGGCCCTGGCCCTGGCCGCCCCCTCTATCCGCATCGAGGCCCCCATCCCCGGCAAGTCTGCTGTAGGCATTGAGATACCAAACTCGGCTATCTCCGTGGTCACGCTGCGCGAGGTGATAGATAGCCCTCAGAACGACAACCACAAAGGCAAACTCAAGCTGCCAATGGGCAAGGACATCAGCGGCACGCCGGTGGTCTCCGACCTGACGCGCATGCCCCACCTGCTGGTGGCGGGCAGCACGGGTAGCGGCAAATCGGTTGCCATCAACGCTTTTCTCTGCGGATTGCTGCTCAAGCATACGCCGGAGGAATTGCGGATGATCCTCGTTGACCCGAAAATGGTCGAATTGATTGTCTACAACAACATTCCCCACCTGCTCTCGCCGGTTGTCACCGAACTGGAGCGCGTGGTGCCAACGCTCAAATGGGCCACCCGCGAGATGGAGCGACGCTACAAGGTGTTTGCCCGCCTGGGGTGCCGCAACCTGGAAGGCTACCTCAAGCGAACCCACACCCGGCCCGACCTGGAACCAATGCCCTATATTGTGATTGTTATTGATGAACTGGCCGACCTGATGATGATGGCTCCGGACGATGTGGAAACGCAGATTTGCCGCCTGGCCCAGATGGCGCGGGCGACCGGGATACACCTGGTCATTGCAACACAGCGGCCCTCGGTTGATGTCATCACGGGCCTGATCAAGGCAAACTTTCCCTCGCGGGTGGCGTTTGCCGTCAGTTCGCAGGTAGATAGCCGCGTCATCCTTGATACGCCGGGGGCGGAGCGGTTGCTTGGGCGGGGCGATATGCTCTATATGGCAGTAGATTCAGCCCGCCTTGTCCGAATGCAGGGGACGTATGTTTCCGACAGGGAAGTTGAGCGGATTGTAGATTTCTGGCACCGCGCAACCCCGCCGGAGCACCGGGCGAGTGGCAAGCCACAGTCCGCCGGCAGCAAATCGCAACCATCCGGCGGCAGCAAGCCACAAACCGCCGGCGACAATGCACAGACAGCAGGCCGGGAGCAGGCTGATCACTCTGCTGAACAGGCGGCAACAGCTGGTCCACAACTCGGAGCCGACACCGCGTTTACCCCCCCCGCTGCCTTCCTCAGCGACAATGAGCAAGAGGAACTCCTGCCCCAGGCAATGGACCTGGTGCGCCAGCACCGGCGGGCTTCGGCTTCACTGCTCCAACGCCGTCTGCGGATTGGCTATAGCAAAGCGGCCCAACTCATAGACCTGCTGGAGGAGCAGGGGGTTGTTGGCCCCGCCGAAGATGGCCGCTCCCGCGAGGTGCTGTCGGGGTGAGGG
>DAOTUE010000108.1:0-47744 GCA_034436975.1 Chloroflexaceae bacterium | reverse complement strand
CCGCCGCACCCTTGCACTCGCGCTGGTGGGGTTGCTCCTGCTCTCTGGTATGGGGGGCTATTTCTGGGTTTCAACCGACCTGCCCGCTCCCGACCACCTCCGCGCCCGTGCGGCCCGCGGCAACACCCGTTTGCTCGATAGAAACGGCCACCTGCTCTACGAAGTTCCCGACCCCTTCAGTGGCCGGCAGCATCCGCTTGCGCTCGGAGAGATCCCGATTGCGCTGCGGCAGGCAACTATTGCACTCGAAGACCGCACCTTCTACCGAAACCCAGGCGTAGACCTGCGCGGCATTGTGCGGGCCGCCTGGCGCAACCTCTCCGGGGGCGCAATTGTTGCAGGCGGGTCAACTATCACGCAGCAGCTTGCCCGCAATTTCCTGCTCGATCCCACTGTATCACACCGTCGCACGTTGGAGCGCAAAATCCGCGAAACCGTGCTGGCCCTCAAACTCACCGCCACCTTCTCCAAAGATGAGATCCTGGCAATGTACCTCAACCAGACCTACTACGGGGGGTTGGCCTACGGGGGAGAGGCCGCCGCGCAGCATTTCTTTGGCAAGCCCGCCCGTGAGCTGGACCTGGCCGAGTGTGCATTGCTGGCGGGGTTGCCCCAGTCCCCCTCCTATTACAACCCCGCAACCAACCGCGAGTCCGCGCTGGCCCGCCAGAGCCAGGTCCTCGACGCAATGGTTGCCATGTCGTTCATTACGGGCAACCAGGCCGAAGCGGCCCGCACCGAACCGCTCCAGTTTGCCTTCCACGGCCCGACCATGCGGGCCCCGCACGTTGTCGCCTATGTGCTTGACATGCTGGCGGCGCACTATGGGCCCGATACGGTCGCCCGTGGCGGACTCGTCATCACCACAACCATTGATATGGACCTGCAACATGCCGCACAGACTGCACTACAACGCCAACTTGCACGCCTCGCAGCCCCACACAATGGCATACCAGGACACCGCGTCCGCAATGGGGCTGTTGTTGTGCTCGACCCGGAGAGCGGGGCGATTCTGGCAATGGTTGGTAGCCCCGACTTCTTTGACGCAACAATCCAGGGTCAGGTCAATGGTGCGCTCGCCCGCCGTCAACCCGGCTCGGCCATCAAACCACTGACCTACGCTGCTGCGCTGGAGCGAGGGTACACCCCCGCAAGCCGCATTCTTGATGAGCCGGCAGCGTTCCCCACCCGCGAGGGCCGCCCCTACCGCCCCGAAAACTATGACCGCACCTATCAGGGAGAAATCTCCCTGCGCGAAGCTCTGGCGACTTCCTCAAATGTGGCGGCGGTGCGGGTGCTCCACGCCATCGGCGTACCGGCCCTGCTGGAGATGGCAAGCCGCCTGGGGATAGCAAGTCTGGGGGAAGCAAGCGGAGAATATGGGCTTGCGCTTACACTTGGTAGCGGTGAGGTGACATTGCTGGAACTCACGGCAGCCTACGGAGCCTTTGCCAATGGGGGAAACCATCTTACTCCCTATGTGCTTGCGGATGCTCACCCCGCCACACCCGGACTGTCGCCGGGTCTGCTCCCCACCCCTGCAAAGCCTCAACCTGTCCTTTCGCCACAGATTGCCTTCCTGATAAGCAGCATCCTCTCCGATCCCTATGCCCGTATGCGAACATTTGGGACAACCAGCTGGCTCACGATTGACCGCCCGGCTGCCGTGAAGACAGGCACAACGGGAAACTGGCACGATGGCTGGACCGTCGGCTACACCCCGGACCGCGTGGTTGGGGTGTGGGTTGGCAACGCCGATGGCGAACCGATGCGGTCGGTGAGCGGGGCAAAGGGGGCTGCTCCCGTGTGGCACGAGGTGATGCTGGCGGCTCACCGAAACCTGCCGCCGAAGCCATTTGCGCGGCCTGATGGTATTGTGGAGCGGACGATTTGCACCGAGCCGCGCCCCTCAGCAAGCAGACAGGAGCTGCACCCGTCAGCAAGCGAGTTTCTGGCCGATTGCCCATCCCCGCGGCAGGAGTATTTCATGGCGGGAACGCAGCCGGAGCACAGGGGAGCCGGTGTTTCTTACCCCATGCCGGAGCCGGCCCACCCCGCTCCCGCGCCTGTTGCTCCCACACTCAACCCGGCTCCGTCTCTCTCTGGCATTCCCGATACGCAGAGGGTATCCGCATCCCCACGCATGCTGAACCCCGCACCGGGGGCCCGCTTTGCGCTCACGCCAGCAGTCCCGCGAGAACGGCAGCATATCGCGCTCCAGGCCCGCGCCAGCAGCAACACCACCCGCCTGACCATCGTTATTGATGGCGAACCGGTCGCCACCTGCAATGATTCTTCCTGCAAAGCCTTCTGGCCGCTCCAGTCCGGCACCCACCGCGCCCACGCCGTGGCCCGCGACGGGCAGGGGGGCATGCTGGAGAGCGAACCGGTGGTCTTCCACGTTTCGTCCCGGAGCGAGTTTTGAGTAATCGTTACGGTATTTGGGCAATCCCTGATTCCTGGGTACGCAAGCGTCTCGCTTGCCCCGATACGGACGCGCCCCCCTCCCAATCCCTCCCCCCAACGGGGGGAGGACAGGTGGGGGGCCTGAACGATTACAGTTTTGAACCGCAAAGAAAGAACAACATTGTGGCTCAGCATGGTATAATCTATGCCAGATGATGTACAATCAACCGATAGAGGAGCGAGAGGAGGTCTGGTATGCCCCTGGCCCCACTCAATAACAGTGTTGTCTTTAAGAAACTCTTTCAGGACCCCGAAATTGTCAAAGTTTTTGTCAAAGACCTCATTGGCGTAGACCTGGATATTACCGCCGATAACATTGAACTGGAAAAGCAATTCCAACCGACAGTTGGCGCAGTAGACATCAGGATTGATGTCTTTGTCCAGGACCCGAAACATCGCCTTGTTATCGAAATCCAGCGACAACGGTATGACTACCACTATGACCGGTTTTTGTATTACCATCAGGTAGCCCACATTGATCTGCTCAAGAGCTACCCCGACTACAAATCGCATCATACTGTCCATACCATTGTATGGATGCCACAATACACCCGCGATCCCTTCTTGAAACACAGTGTGGTGACAACCTCGCTCTGCTCGATGACTGAGCGTGGCGAACAGCTTGAAATCTACCCCCACCGGATCTATTTCCTCAATCCGTTCTATATCAACGAGCAGACCCCGCCGGGCGTGGCCGACTGGCTCAAGCTGGCAGCAGAGAGTGTTATGAACCCGGAGCACCCCGACATCAACCGCGAGCGGCCTATCTTCGAGCGGGCAACGCAACTTATCACAGATGATGGCATTACAGAAGAGGAGCGGGCAGAGATACTCCAGGAAGCTGGCTACGAGGAAAATTTGAGGATACAGTATGAGCAAGGGAGGGAAGAAGGGATACACAACGTTGCCCGCACGATGCTGGCGCAGGGCGTGGAGCCATCGCTCATCACCCAGGCAACAGGGTTGACCGCCGACGAACTGGCAGAGTTGGTCGGCGGGGAGAATGCCAGAACAGGTAAAACATAACCAGGAGGGAGACCATATGAAACCAGAAAAAACCATTCGTGTCCTGTTTGTTTGCACAGGCAATATCTGCCGTTCGCCAATGGCCGAGGCCGTCTTTACCCATCTCCTTGAGGAAGCGGGCCTGGAAGAGCACTTCGAGATAGGCTCGGCGGGCACAGGCTCGTGGCATATCGGGGAGCCGCCCCACTCCGTCACCCGGGCGATCCTGCGGAGCCACAACATTTCCTTCAGGCAGGACAAGCGGGCCCGCCGCGTCAAATCAGACGATTTTACATCCTATGACTATGTGATAGCGATGGACCGGGAAAACCTCCAGGACCTGGCCGCCTATGGGCAGGAGGTCCCCCTGCTGCTAGAATTTGCCGACCCCGACGCGGTTGCAGGGATGAAAACACTTGATGTCGTTGATCCCTACTACAATGACGGCTTTGAATATACCTACAACCAGGTTCTGGTCGGGTGCCGCGGGCTGCTGAAACACATTCGTCAGCAAGAAGGGATATAAACGATGTTGCCACAATCGCTCCACAAGCCACTTGCTGCGGCCCTGCAAACCATTGGGGATAGCACCCCCATCCAGCAAACGCGAGCGGTTGGTGGCGGGTGTATCAACAATGCCATGCGGGTGGAGACGGCGCAGGCCCGCTATCTGCTCAAATGGAACCCGCGCCCGCTCCCCGGTATGTTTGAAGCCGAAGCCCGCGCCTTGCAACTGCTTCATTCCACGCAGACCATTCGCGTCCCCGCGCCCCTGGCCGCCTCCGACGCAACAGCAGACCACCCGGCCTATATCCTGATGGAATGGCTGGAGGGGCCCTCTGGCTCATCGCGTTCTTCCATTGACCAGGAGATGCTTGGCACCCAGCTTGCCGAAATGCACCGGGCGGGAACATCTCCAATGAAGCCGGCCGCCTACGGACTGGATCACGATAACTACATTGGCAGCACCCCGCAAAAAAACGGATGGGAGCAGGACTGGATACGCTTCTACCGTGAACGGCGGCTCCTCCCACAGATGGAACTGGCCCGCCGCAATGGTCGCCTGCCCGCGGGCCGCGGCAAGCGGCTTGAGCAACTTATGGACCGGCTGGATGCGTGGCTTGGTGGGGTCGAACGTCGCCCCGCGCTGCTGCATGGCGACCTGTGGGGAGGGAATGTGATGGCGGGGCCGGGTGGGGTGCCCGCCATCATTGACCCGGCAGTATACTATGGCGACCGTGAGGCCGAGATAGCCTTTACCGAACTGTTCGGCGGGTTTGGCTCACGCTTCTACCAGGCCTACAATGCCACCTGGCCCCTCCCGCCCGGCTACGCCACCCGCCGCGATCTCTACAATCTCTACCACCTGCTCAACCATCTCAACCTCTTTGGCGAAAGCTACGGGATGCAAGTGGATGCGATATTGCGACACGTTGCCGGCTCGTAGCAGTGATGAGTGATAGTGATGAGTGGGATTAGATTTACCCAATAGAAAGGCAACACCTGACAGGATGAGTCGTATTGCAGAAACATTTGTCCGTTTGCGAACGGAGGGGCGCACGGCCCTGATGCCCTACCTTATGGTTGGCTTTCCCCACCGCGAAAGCACGCTGGAACTGGTGCCGACGATGGAAGCGGCGGGGGCCGATATGTTCGAGCTGGGCATCCCCTTTTCCGACCCCCTCGCCGATGGTGCAACAATTCAACGCGCTGCACAGCGGGCCCTCGCCAACGGGGTGCGGTTTGCGTTTTGTCTGGAAACCGTGGCCCGCCTGCGTGAGCGTGGGGTGCAGGCTCCCTTGCTGTTGATGGGCTACTACAACCCGCTCCTGGCCTATGGCGTGGAACGGGCCTGTACCGAACTTGCCGCAGCGGGGGGCGACGGCTGGATTGTGCCCGATGTGCCCCCGGACGAAGCCGCCGAATTGCGCCAACATGCGACCAACAACAATCTGGACCTGATCATGTTTGTTGCGCCAACCACTCCCGACGAGCGCATCGCCCAGATTGTAGCGCAGGCCAGCGGGTTTCTCTATTGCGTGTCACTCACGGGGGTCACAGGCTCGCGCCGCGACCTGGCCCAGGGGTTGGGCGAATTTCTCGAACGGGTCCGCCGCCATACCACGCTGCCGCTTGTTGTCGGCTTTGGCATAAGCACCGCCGAGCATGTTGCGCAGGTTGGGGCGGTGGCCGATGGGACCATTGTTGGGAGTGCCTTGCTCAACCATATTGAAACCCTGCCCCCCCACCAGCTTTCCACGGGAGCAGCATCGTTTGTGCGCAACTTACGAAAGTAATGAGTGTTGTAACCTGTCGTGCTATACTGAATACATATACCCTGGCAGAATTAGCGCGAAAGAAATACCAGAGGGAAACGCTAGAGAGAAAGGATATAAGATATGTCTACAACGGAAAAGCAAGCCGTAGGGAAAGGACTCCAGGGGGTCGTCGCTTCACAGACAGCCATCAGCCATGTTGATGGGCAGCAAGGCCGCCTCTACTATCGTGGTATTGACATCAACGAACTGGCCGAAAAATCAACATTTGAAGAAACAACCGCCCTGCTCTGGTATGGGAAGTTGCCCAACCAATCGCAGCTTGAGCGATTCAAACAAAAATTTGTTGCCAACCGCTGGTTGCCCGATCCTATCATCTCTATTCTGTTTTTGCTGCCAAAAACCACCTCCCCGATGTCGGCTCTCCGCACCGCCGTCTCATCGCTTGGCCCCTTCGACGCTGCCGAAGCGCAACACTCCGACACCTCGCTGGAGTCCAATGTTGCTAATTCTATCCGCCTGACAGCCTCAATGCCAACCATTGTTGCCGCGTGGGAGCGCATCCGCAACGGGCTATGGCCCATTTCGCCCAACCCCGACCTGTGCCACAGTGCCAACTTCCTCTACATGCTCACGGGGGAAGTTCCGAGCAAAACCGCCGCCAGAGTGCTCGACGTTGCCTTGATTCTGCACGCTGACCATAGCCTCAACGCCAGCACCTTCGCGGCCCGCATCACGGCCAGCACGCTCTCAAACCTGCATAGCTCGGTTGTTTCGGCTATCGGCACACTCAAAGGATCGCTGCATGGGGGCGCAAACGAAGAGGTGATGCGGATGCTGCTTGAAATTGGCGATAAAAGCCGCGTTGAGCAATATATGCGTGGCGCACTCTCGGCCAAAAAGAAAATCCCTGGCTTTGGACACCGCGTCTATAAGGTGAACGACCCGCGGGCCACCTGGCTCCAAAAACTCTCGAAGGACGTGTCCGAAGATCGGGGCGACACCCGCTGGTATGAGATGAGCGAGCAAATCCGCGAGTTTATGCAAGAGCACCGCGAACTGCCCGTCAACGTAGACTTCTACTCCGCTTCGCTCTACTACGTATCGGGGGTTCCCATTGAGATATTTACGCCACTCTTTGCAATCAGTCGCGTGGCCGGCTGGACCGCCCACGTCTACGAGCAACTGAGCGATAACCGCCTCATCCGCCCATCGGCGGAATACATCGGCACGATTGGAGATCCCTATATCCCGCTGGAAGAGCGGGCATAGCGGGGGGGAATGGCTAGAAACCATACGCATCAGGGAGTGGGACAGCCACTCCCTGATATACAGGGAGAAGAAGCGAATGAATCGTCATGTGTTGCTCATAGGCGTGCTGGTTGTTGTGCTGCTGGCGGCGGCTCTGCCCCCGCGCCCGGCGGCTGCATCGGACATCTGTTTTCCCGATAATCCCGATGTGTCGCTGTGCATTGTGGATACCTTTTCGGAATACTGGCAGTCCAACGGGGGGTTGCCGGTGTTTGGCTACCCGATAACCGAAGCATCGCAGGAATGGAGCGCAGAGCTAGAAACATCGCTCCTGACCCAATGGACCGAGCGAAACCGCCTGGAGTACCATCCGGAGAATGATCCGCCCTACCATATCTTGCTTGGACGCATGGGCGCGGACCGGCTGGCGCAACTGGGCCGCGACCCGGCAACCGAGGGCCGCGAGGATGGGCCAAAGGAAGGGTGCCTCTGGTTTGAGCAAACTGGCCACAATGTCTGTAACCAGGAAGGCAACCTGGGCTTCAAAACCTACTGGGAAACCCACGGTCTCCAGGACCCGCTGCTGGATAGCTACGGGCAGAGCCTGGCTCTCTCTGGCTACCCTCTCACTGAAGCAAAGATGGAAACCAACCCCGATGACGGTAAGCAATACCTTACCCAGTGGTTCGAGCGGGCCCGTTTCGAGTGGCACCCCGAAAACCCCGCCGAATACCGCGTTCTGCTTGGTTTGCTTGGCACCGAGCTACACAACGGCACACAACCATCCCCATCTCCATCCCCGACCCCCGCTCCCCCACCGCCCGACTCGTCCTCGTTTGTCTTTGGAGCCGAGATCAACCAGGGACACGCCCGCGCCACCGCTGCAATGGCTGCCGAAACGGGAATAACCTGGGTACGCTACAATGGCATTCGATGGGACGAGGTAGAGGGAACACAGGGTACCTACGACTGGTCGAAGTTGGAGCAGGTTGAGCAAGATTTGCAAGCCCTGGCAGAACAGGACCTCACCCCGATGGTCATCATCCGCGGCACGCCAGCGTGGGCCCAGTCAGTGGCGGGGTCGCGCTGTAGTGCCATCAAGCCCGAAGCCCTGGATGCCTTCGCCAGCTTTGTCGGCGAGGTGGTGCAACGGTATAGCAAACCGCCCTACAATGTGCGCTACTGGGAGATGGGCAATGAGCCAGACGTTGACCCCTCGCTCATTTCCGATACCATGCCGTTTGGCTGCTGGGGCAACAAGAACGACCCCTACTATGGCGGTGGAGTCTATGCCAATATGTTGAAGCAGGTCTATCCCACTATCAAACAGGCCGACCCGACCGCACAGGTCATCATCGGCGGGCTACTGCTCGACTGCGACCCGACAAATCCTCCCGCGGACAAAGATTGTACACCGGGCACATTCTTCGAGGGGATAGTACGCAACGATGGCGAGAGGGCATTTGACCTGGTCGCCTACCACGGCTATGCGTTCTGGGCCCACGAGGTGGCCGACTGGGACTATACGCACAGTTCGTGGGCGCACCGCGGCGGGGCGATGTTGGGGCGGCTTGATTTCCTTCGCTCGGTGATGGACCGCTACGAAGTCGAAAAGCCCATCATTGTGAACGAAATCGCCCTGCTCTGCTATGAGAACAACCCCTACTGTGCGGAACTGGGCTATGAGGAAGATGCGGCCAACTACGCCATCCGGACCTATGTCCGTGCCTGGGCAGAGGGGTTGGCGGGAGCTGTCTGGTATACCCTCAACCACTCCGGCTGGCACGATGCGGGCCTGCTCAGCGGAGGCCGTGAGCCGCGCCCGGCCTACCATGCAATCAAATTCCTGACCGGCCTGCTCGACGGAGCAACCTACGAGGGCACCCCGGCGGAAACGCCCGGCGCGGAGGGCACCACTGAGGGTTATGGCTTTCGCAAGGGAAATACCCGCTACCTCTTCTTCTGGACAAACGACGAGCAGGAGTTCCCGCTAACGCTCCCCGTCGGAACGCAGGTCGTCTACGATATGCTTGGGAACCCTGTCTCGACCAGCGATGGGCAGGCAACCGTTCAGTTTGAGCCAGTTGTCCTCGTGGTGCAGGAGTAAATAATTGTCTATCGTTCGCTCACAACCCACGCATCTCGCCCATCGCTCACAAACTCAATGGTTCCATTGAGCTTTGGGTGGAAAAGCACCGCTCCGCCCCGCGCACGCTCGGCGTAGGTGTGCAGGGCGGGCGGCTCCCGCTCTTGCCCGTCCATAAACACGATAGCCTGGGGCCACCAGCGTTCGTGTAGCAGGGGAGGGATCGTGTCCTGCCAGGGATAGGCCAGCAACGCAAGCGGCGGGGTTTCCTGCCGCTCCAGCAAAAAGGAGCGGTCCGCACCCGCGCCCGCCAGCACAACCCGGCTCTCCCCATATGCCACCTGCAAAACCAGAGCCGTGCCAGCATCGCTCTTGCTCTCGCTGCCCGCTGGCCACACCGTTGCTATTGCGCCCCCCAGGTCCATCTGTATGCCCTCAGCAGCATCGCCAGCAGGATACACTGGCGTATGCCCCTCGGCAAGCATCTGTTGCCATTCGTTGAGATATTCCGTCACCTGAGTGGGATAGGCTGTGGGATGCGAGCGGAAAACCCCCGCGGGAGCCAGGGCTACCCTCGCCCGATACCGCCCCAGAGCCGCCACCTGCCCCGGCAGCCGCGCCAGGTCGGCCCGCGTCAGAATAACCGCATCGAGTGTGCGACACCAGAACGGCATAATTTCTCCTAGTAGCAGCGGGAGCCGCCCCCCATCCTCGCCCCCATCAACCAGCACATAGCCGCCACGGGGAGTCTGGATGAGCACCGCATCGCCGGGCGTATCGAGAAAGAACATATGCAGCCGTCCCACGTCGGGTTGATCTCGCCACGCCAGCAGCACGAGGACAAGCCCGATACCCCCGACAAGCCAGACCATTTTGACTATCCAGCGAGAACGACTCATCTCCATTCTGCTCCCCGACCCCCGATCCCTTATTTCGTTGTGCCTTCTGTGTTCTATGTGGTTCAAACTACCGGGTATCGTACATCCTTTCAACCAGATCTGCAAAAAGCCTGGTAAGGTGGTATAATCTAGGGGGAGAATACGCAATAATCCTGTATACCAGCATAAGCACGGGACGCAATGACAGAAGATCTGCTCAGGCCGAACGAAATTGTTGTGGGGGGCCAGGACCGCTACAAAAACCTGAACCTCATCGGGCGGGGGGGGATGGGAGCCGTCTATCGGGTTCAACGAGCAAGCGACCATATGATACTGGCTCTCAAAGAAATGCGCCCGCCACAAAACCTGACAACGGAAGAAATCCAGGGAAACCGTGAACTCTTTGAGCAGGAAGTCCGGCTGCTTCGGGGTCTCAAACACCCGAATATCCCTGTTATTACCGACTACTTTGAATATGAGGGCCGCCCGACAATGGTTATGGAATACATTGACGGGCAGACGCTCGAAGATCTCTTGCTCAACGAGAAAAAATCGTTGAGCGAGCATCAAATTGTTTCCTATGGTATTCAGCTCTGTCGGGTGTTACACTACCTGCACAATCAAAATCCTCCCATTATCTACCGCGACCTCAAACCACCTAATATCATGCTTACCACAAGCGGGGTGCTCAAACTGGTTGATTTTGGCGTGGCACGGACCCACAAGGGACAAAAGCGGCAGGATACCATAGCGATGGGGTCGGCGGGATACGCTCCTCCTGAGCAATATGGCAAAGCCGAAACCGATGCACGCAGCGACATTTACGCGCTCGGAGCCACGCTCTACCACCTGGCAACCGGCATTCCCCCGGTGCCGCTCACCCAGGTGCAGCCTGGCGACATCCGCAAACACCTGATCTCAATGAAAGCGAAAACCGAGAAGGTCATCATCAAGGCAATGTGGCTGAAGCGCGAAGGGCGATTCTCCGACTGCGCGGAAATGGAAGGGTCCCTCATGAAATGCCTCGACGCACCCTATGTAGACCCCACGGAAAACAGTAGCCAGCCAAAACCCATTGATGTCAACGGAGTCCAGCAGCAATCACCTTCGCCTCCAACCGATCCAGAGGCAATTAATGCGCCTGAGCCTGATACCGCGGTGAGCATTCCTTGCAGCAAGTGCAACTATACCAACAAAGTTGATGCCCGCTTCTGCTCAAACTGTGGGATGCCGCTCGGCTCGCCGCCCACCCCCCGCCTGCTCATCAAGTCTCCCCGTGGAACATGGGAAATGAAGGTTGACCGGCTGCCCTTCCGCATTGGCCGGCGCGACCCGCGTCAGCATCACTACCCCGAACTCGACCTGGCCGAGCACGACCGTGGTATCGCCTCGCGCCACCACGCTATGATCCAGCTGACCAATGAAGCCTACACCCTGACCGACCAGGGGAGTACCAACGGCACCATGCTGAACGACGTGCGACTACCTGCCCATGCTCCGCAAAAACTCAAGCCGGGAGACCGAATTAGAATCGGTGAAGTGAATATGGAATTTCGCTGGACGTGAAACGATGGCTCTGAACGTATTGGCTTATTGGCTTTGAAAGTTTGGATCTGAATGCTATGGTATTGTATCCTCCAGATGACCCGTTCCTGATCAACAGGACGGTTTCGCTCATTGTTCTTGTTCTTGTGGCCGGGTTGGTTTTTGGCGCAATTGCTGGCTCATGGCTGGCCGGAACGCGCTACACCTCCCCCGATTCCCGCCCACGCACGCCCTGGGGCACAATCCTGGCGGGCAGTCTCGCCGGGGTTATCATTGCGCTGATTGGCGCGAGCCTTGTTTCGCCCGACGATCCATTGCTCATCTATACCGCCGTTCCGCTCACCATTCGCTGGTATGGGGTGCTCATTGTCGCAGGGGCTATTCTCGGTTCGTGGCTGATTGCGTGGCGGGCCTCCCACCGTGGCTACCACCCCGACCACGTTTGGAACCAGCTTATTTTTATCCTGATCTTTGGAATTGTCGGAGCGCGGGCCTATTACGTTGCTTTTGAATGGGAACGCTTCGGGGGCAATCTCCCGGCGATGCTCAACATCACCAATGGGGGCCTGGCCATCCACGGGGCGATCATTGGTTTCATCCTGGCTATCATGCTCTATACCTGGCTGCACCGTATCCCTTTCCTGAGCTGGGCCGATATTGTTATGCCGGGGGTGCTGCTGGCGCAGGCCATCGGGCGGTGGGGCAACTTCTTCAACCAGGAAGCCTATGGTAGCCCCACTTCGTTCATGGTCGGCGTGCGAATAGATGCGGAACACCGTCTGCCCGCCTACCCGATTTCCGAATATCCCCCCGATACGCTCTTCCACGCCACCTTTCTCTATGAGTCTCTCTGGAACCTGGCCGGGGTTGTGGTGCTACTGATTGGAGAGCGACTTTTCCGACGAAAACTGCGTCCGGGCGATGTGCTGTTTCTCTACCTGATCATCTATTCTTCCGGACGGGCCTGGATTGAGGGGCTACGAGCCGACAGTCTGACCGCCGGGCCGCTGCGGGTTGCCCAGGTAGTCAGCATTGGGCTGATTGTCGTGGGGATTATCGCGCTTTTCCTCAACCATCGTCCCCGCGCCACTGCCGGCAAGAAGGCAGAGACACACGAGAAGCAGGAACAGGATGAAGCGGAAGAAACAGCGGATAGGTAGGAACGAACACCTTCGGGCAAGCACTTCTCAACTCCTGGGGGTGGTGTGTTATTGTTTATCAGATTCGGTGGGTTCTTCGCTGGATGGTGTGGGAACGGCGGATGACGGAGCGAGCGGGGTATCGGCAGGGGCATGCAGGATACGGCTCCGGCGATGGTATGCCCCGGCGAGATTGTCCGTCTCCGTAATCTCATCTGGCTCAATCCCTGCAAGGTAAGCCGCACGACTCAGCATATGTGTGGCGACCGGCGTGGTCAGGACAAAAAAACCGATGATAGCCAGCACCTTGAGCAGCATACCCACATCTGCCGCGTAGATACCTCCCCCCAGAAGCAGCAAGCTGATACCCAGAATGCCCGGCCTCGTCGCAGCGTGCATACGGCTATAAAAATCGGGGAACCGCAGCACCCCGACCGACGCGAGACAGAGACACAACACTCCCGCCAGAGCAGATAGCAGCACCACAATCTCTTGCACACTCATTGCCTCCCCTCCTCCATATAGCGAGCAATGGCGACCGTGCTCAAAAAGCCCACCACAGCCACAATGATGATCACGTCGAGCAACGGGAGCATCCGTGACAGAATAGCGTAGAGCGTGATGAGACCAGCAATATGCATCATCATGAGGTCAAAGGCCATGGCCTGGTCGGCCACGCTGGGCCCCCGCACCAGTCGTACAATTGTTCCCACCAGCGATGCTGACAACACCAGTATCAAAGCCAGAATAGCCTGCTGAAACATAAGCCCTGCCCCCTCCCAATATGCTCTCCCACTTCCGCCAACGTGCTCCCCAAAAAGCAAAAAAACCGCAAAGAGCGCAACGAGAACGAAAGCGCAGTTTCTGGCAGTTCAAAAACCAGTTTGGTATCAGAAGGAGGGCTGGCACAGCGTCAGCGGTGCTCTTCGGCGGTGCTGAGCACATGGTGGGCCCGCAGGGCCAGCCACAGAGCAAAATGCTCCTCGGAATCTTCCAGGTTCATTCCGCTAATCTGCTGGATACGGTCGAGCCGATAGAGCAAGGTGTTGCGGTGGATGTGGAGAGCTTCCGAGGTGGCCCGCAAATTGCCCAGATGGTTGAAATACTCCTCCAGCGTTTTGAGCAACTCGCCTCCCTGTTTGTGGTCATACTTAACCAGATTCGAGAGTGTTTCGCGGTAGAAACTCCACATCTCCGGCTCCTCGCGCAGCAGCACCAGCAAGCGGTAGATTCCCAGGTCGCCAAAAGCAAGCACGCGCTGGGCCCCGAAGAGGTGCAGTTGTTGCCCCAGGGCCAGGGCTTGCTCGGCTTCCTTCAGCGTGTGCGTCCAGTCGAGCAGCGTATTGGCCGGCGTTCCAAGCGCAACCATAACCTGCTCATACTCCTGTGCAAGCTGCTCGCGCAGCGACTCGGCCAGGTCGCGGGGGCGGGTTGCTCCATTGGTATTTTCAATCGGGATCATACAGAGGATGCCGCTCTCGCGCCGCTGGACGGGAGCCGCAATGCCCCGGCGTGATAGCTCGCTCTGGATGCTGCTCAATAGCCGCGTTTGCATTGCTCCGCTTGCCTCATCCATATGGAGCAACAGAGCGATATAGGGGAGCGAGAGATTGTAGCCCAGTTCTTCCCCCCGCTGAACGATGGCCGCCGGGTCTGCCGGGGGGCCAGTGAGAATCATTGAGAGGAAATCCCCCCGTATTCGCTCTTCGGCGGCCTGCACGGCCTGCTCCCTGGCAAACACCAGGGCCAGGGCTGCTGCCCCCTGCCGCGCTGCCAGCCGGTCCCACTCATCCAGGTGGGTCCCCGCCAGCGCAACATAGCCGCCCGGAAAATCGGAGGAACCGATGGGTTCCACCCATATCTGCTGGCTGAGAAGCGAGCTATCGCCGCGAGCATTGGGGCGAAGCGATTGGAGGGCCACACGCCCGGCCCCCTGCCCGAACTGAACCGTTAGCTCACCATTGGCCGCATAGCACCCCACACATTGCCCCGTCCGGTCCGCCAGCGTTTCGAGCACATCCATCATTCCCTGCTCCGACATCGAACGTTGCGTCAGAACATTGTAAAGCTGTGCCCCCCGCCGCTCCATCTGCGCTTCATAATCGCTAATCAAGCGAGCAACTTCGCGCTCAATCTCGCGCAGGTTGCTTTCGTCGGGCAGATGGATGAGCGGGAGCCGAACCGCATCGGCGGCCTCAATATCTTCCGGCGTGATAGTCCCTTGCACGGCCACAGCCCCCACCGGTGCCTGGGCCAGGCGTTGCACCAGCACACTGAGCGTCAGTCGCGGGTCGAGCTGTTGGGCGGCCTCAACCGAGAGCAGGGCTATTTCGCCGCCGCGCAAATCTACAAAAGCGGGGAGCCTGGTCCGCATCATGACGACCCATGTCACCGGAGCATGGATTCCTGCGGCACCGGCCACCACACGCGCCTCTGGCGGCAACGCCAGACGCAGAATATCTCGAACGGTGATAGTTGGCATACGATGATTTTACCCGTCTGAAGAACTGAAGAAAGAAATCATACGATGTTTGTGCAATTATACCACAGGACGTTACAGCAAATGACACCGGCACGGGCCGGCCGACCAGGGTTGTTACAAAAGTACAAGGTCTCCGGAACGTGCTTTTCCGGTGACAAGGTAGTACGACATCGTGTACAATGACAATGATGGCGGTGGAGAAAAGCAAGGAATGGTCTTGCGTTTTCCCCATCTTTCTTTATGTCCTTTAATCTGTCTTATCAACTTATCAAGGAACAAATTCCAGGGAGCAAAATGGAACAACAACTTGCTGCTGCTCCCCATCACGACGTACTCGCGCTGCTCGTCCAGGTTACGGTGCTGCTCTTTGCGGCCCGCGCTCTGGGCGAACTGGCGCGGCGGATGGGGCAACCAACCATTGTCGGAGAGATTCTCGCCGGGGTTATTCTCGGACCATCGCTGCTGAGCGGGTTTATCCCCTCGCTAGGGGCCTGGCTCATCCCGCAAACTGAAACCCAGGGCTATTTGCTTGAGCAGGTCGGCATGATGGGAGCCATGTTTATGATGCTCATTGCCGGGCTAGAGATTGACCTGATGCTCATTCGCCGGCAATCGCGTTCGGCCATCGGTACCGGCATCGGGGGGTTGATTGTCCCGTTTGCCGGAGGGTTCCTGCTGGCGCAGTGGTTGCCCGACACCCTTCTGACCGACCCGCAGCATCGGCTCGTCTTCAGCTTGTTTGTCGCTACGGCTATCTCCGCCTCGGCCATCCCTGTTGTGGCCAAGGTGCTGATGGAACTCAACCTCATTCGTCGTGACTCCAGCCAGGTCATCATCTCCGCAGCTATGATGGAGGACGCGGCAGCCTGGATTATCCTCTCTGTGGTGGTGGGGCTAAGCGAGGGGGGCACCGTCAACGCGGCTCAGGTTGGCCTCTCCATTGGAAACGTCCTCATTTTTGTGCTTTTCAGCTTTACCATTGGCTGGTGGATTGTGAAACGGTCATTGAACTTCGTTCAGAACGAGGTCAAGATCCCCGATGCCATGTTCTCGCTCATTGTTGTGTTGATGTTTGGTTGGGGA
Organism: Chloroflexaceae bacterium; assembly: GCA_034436975.1. Taxonomy (GTDB): domain Bacteria; phylum Chloroflexota; class Chloroflexia; order Chloroflexales; family Chloroflexaceae; genus JAAUSY01. Next base: position 31,533 of record DAOTUE010000108.1, on the reverse strand, counting down.
GCCTTCAGCCACGCCCTCCACCTCGAAGCAGTCATCGGCGCGTTTGTTGTTGGCATTTTGCTTGGGCAGATACGAAATGTGCCCAATGATGCCATCCACAAACTGGAGGGGGTAGGATTGAGTATTTTTGCTCCCATCTTCTTTGCCGTGGCCGGGCTGCGTATCAATCTGCTCCACCTGCTCAAGCCACACCTGATGGGCGTGGCCCTGCTGACAATCCTTGTCGCGTCGGTGACAAAAATCGGGGGGGCCTATCTTGGAGCACGTCTGGTGGGGCGACGCAACCACTGGACGGCACTCAGCATCGGGGTAGGGCTGAATGTGCATGGGGCCGTCGAAATCATCATTGCAACGATTGGACTCAACAAAGGCGTGTTGACACAGGATATGTTTACCATCATTGTGCTGATGTCGCTGGTGACATCGCTCATTGCCCCCACGGCCCTCCGCCGGGTGCTGGCCCGTGTGCAGCCGGAGCAGCAGGAGATAGACCGCCTCCACCGCGAGGAACTGGTACGCGACAACCCCTTTGCCCATGTTCGTCGTGTGTTGCTGCCTGTCCGACGGCGCGAGGACGACCGCGGGGGACCCATTCAGACGATTGAGTCCAGCATCCTGGGGCACGTTGCGCGGAAGAGCCGCCTGGCTCTGACCCTGCTCAACATTGCCAGTGATGGCGAACGCTCCCGTAGTGTTGCTTTTCTCGAAAAGTTGGCTCGGCTTTTTCCCCCGATGGAAGTGTCGCGGAAAGTTGTGGTCAGTCAGGACCCGACCAACGTTATATTGGACGAGGCAAAGAAAAACTATGATCTGCTCGTGATGGGGGCGGCGGGCGAAACGGGAGGAACGGAGATTCTCTTCAACCCGCTGATAGATAGCGTGGTGCGCCTTTCGCCCTGCCCTTCTATCGTTGTCCAAAGCAGCATTATTCCCCCCGACTGGGCCCCGCGGCGCATCCTGGCCCCCACCAATGGCTCATTGGCTTCGCGCCGGGCGGTGCAGGCAGCTTTTTCGCTGGCCGCGGGGGGGGATGGCGAGGAGAGTGAGGTGCTCATTCTCAAGGTGGTGAACATGGAAGCCGCTATGTGTTACCTGGACCGGCAGGAAGCCATTCTCGAACGGCAATACATCATTGCCCATCAAATTGTTGACGAACTGGGGGCAATGGGCCACTCGCTCGGCGTGCGAACCTACACCGCTGTGCAGCCGGGCCCCGACCCGGAGAGTGTCATCCTTGAGCTGGCACGGGAATCGCAGATTGATCTCATTGTGCTTGGGACAAATGTCCGCGCTGGCTCGGACCGGCTCTATCTGGGGTCGCGGGTCGAGCGTATTCTCCACAACGCGCCCTGCCCGGTCATTGTCGTCAACTCGGCCTAGCCCAGTAACTGTTGGTAATCGTTCATCCCCCCATCTGTCCTCTCTCCGGTGGGGGGAGGGGGGCCGTGCTCGTATCCGGGCAAGCGCGAGACGCTTGCGCTCCTGGGTTTCACTTGCAAATGTGAATAGTTAACCTGGCTCACTGTTGGAATGGTTCACAGAGGCTTGCCTTCAGGCACGGAAGTCCAGGGCTGAAGCTCAGGGCTGAAGCGCGCCACTTGAGCGGCTTCGCGCCCTTTGCAGTTTTTTGCTTTAGCGCACGGTGTGGACCGAAACCCCGCGTGAGGCCTGAAGCTGCTGAAGGCGTGCATCGAACTGCAAGCGGGCCCGCCTGAAGTAGGTATTGGCTTCCTGAAAGCGTAGGGCCGCGAGGTTGGCGTATTCAACCTGGTAGCTGCCGTAAAACTCAACCATCGCGTCTATTGCTTCGAGTTCCAGTTCCAGGCCCGTCAGGTAGTCCTCGTGGGCCGACTCCAGTTCGGCCGGCGGGGTGCTACGCTGCAAAATTGCGTAGGCCTGGTCAATGCTGGTGTGGAGGTTTTGCGCGGCGGCGGCATGGCTGATGGCCGTGCTGCCGGGTCGCCCGGTCGCATTGCGATAGCCGTCAATGGCATCTCGAAGCTGCTGCCGTATCGGGCCGAGCCGATTCATATATTCAATGGCGCGGCTCTCGCGGATGGCGGCGGTTTCCTCGCTCAAAATTGGCTCCGGGGTCGGAACTTCTTCCGTCCCCATTGTGGGCAGCGCAACGATGGCCGGGGCCGGAGCGGATGGCGCAGCAGGGGGTGGCACCGTGGGGACAATGATGGGGGGGGGGGTACTCCTGGCTACGGCCATCCCAAAGGCCTGGTGGAGCACCAGTGCAAGAAACAGCAGCACCAGCGGGATGCTCCACAGCAGTAAACTGACCCGCTGCATATCGCGGTGCCACTGCCGCCAGTTGACCCACCAGGACTCGCTCTGGGTGCGGATAGCTTCTGGGGTATCGTTCCTGATCCCCTTCCTGTCCCCTTTTCTGGTATCTTTCTCAAGATCTTTTGCGGGCGGTTCGCCCACTTTGACCGAAAACAGCGGAGTCGGCTGTGGGGTGCTCTTGAGCAGTTGCCGCTCTTCGAGCCAGCGCAACCCTTTGCGGGCCCGCTCGTTGGCCGGGTCGAGCTTGAGCACCGCATGCAAGCAGAACGCAATCTGATGCGGGTCGTCAATAACACCGCTTAGCCAGAGCCACGTCCCCGTGTTGTTGGGGTCGAGCTGTACCGAGCGGGTCAGCAGGCCGGCGGCAATGCGCCGCTGCCCGCCCCGTGCTGCCGCCACCCCGCGTTGGTAGAGCCGCGTTGCCTCGGTCGGGTCGGCCCGCACGCCTTTTTCTTCTGGCTCGTGCTGGCTCCCTTCTGGCTCATTCTGTTTGGGAGAAGAACGCAATCGCGTCAATCGTGTTGTCGCCATCCCTTTTCTGGGTGTGTTCCACCTTCTAATGCCTTTTAATGCTCCGGGAGCAGCGGGTGAATGGCCCGCTGAATGAGGACCGGGTCCTGCACCAGTTTGCGGCGGATAACATTCCAATACTCCGGTTTTTCATAGCCAATCTGCCAGATGGCAATGCCGGCCAGGTCCATACTTTGCACCAGGTCCAGCTTGGTTTCCAACCCGCTGTCGGTCATAAACCAGACTTCGCGGGTGCCCTGTGGCGACTGGTAGCGAAACCAGCTTTCCTCAACGCGCCCTTCCTGGTTGCGCTGCATCTGGTTGACTGTTAGTTCTTGCTCTTCTATCAGGTCCTCAATATCGCCCCAGGGCAACCCCCGCGCACTGCCCTGCGGGGGCCAGTCGTAGCCATAGAATGGCACCCCGATAAACACTTTGGATGGGTCAATGACCGATACAGCATATTCTGCCACCGATTGCACCCAATAGAGGGGGGCGACGGGGCCGGGCCCGCCCCCACGCCAGTGGTAGTCATAGGTCATAATGCGTACCCGGTCGGTATATTGGCCAATGACGCTCCAATCTTGAAATCCCCCCAGACCGCCGTAATCATGGTCTTTGGCATGCACCGCAATTGTCAGCAGTTTTTCATGCGCGTGCAGGGCTTCGCTCAATTCGATGATGAAGGCAGAAAACGATGGGCGCACCGATGAATCGAGGCTCTCGTAGTCAATATCAATCCCATCGTAATTTCGCGCCAGCACCTCATCTACAATATACTGGATATGACGCGAACGACGTTGCGGGTCGGTGAGGATATTGACCACAATATCGTAGTTTGCAATGTTGTGGATGCTTGGAATAACGAGGATATTGTTTTCGTGGGCCAGGACAACCAGTTCATTGTTGCGGTTGCCATAGAGTTGTCCGTTGGCGTTGGTTGAATACCAGAACGGGCTTATTTCATCGAGAATATCTTTGTTGACCTCAAACGAGGCACGGGCCCCGCCGCTGAAGGTGGGGGGGAGCCACGCGGCAATATGCCGACCACTCTTGGGGTGGTAGCGTATGCTGGCGGGGTCGGGGGTGGCGGCTGTCGCAACAACAGCAATGGGGGTGGCCGTAGGGAAGGTGACAAGCGGAATGGCGCGGTTTCCTGAAGCCGCTTGCGTCCCTGCTCCCGCCGTGGCCGCGACTGTTGGCCTGGGTGCAGGTGGCTCAGTCTCACCCTGGGGCAAGATGACCGCCGGCCAGTCGGGACGCTTGCCCGCAAGCTGCAATGTCTCATACACCAGCACCGCAGCTACAATCAGAGCCGCAATGGAGATTGTCCCGAAAACAATACTTCGCAATTGCCCCATAGCCTGATGTATCCCTGTTAATAGGCTCCCAATTCTTCCAACCGGTCGTCGTTGATACCGAGGTGGTGGGCCAGTTCGTGCAAAACAGTTCGCCGCACTTCGCGCCGCAGACGGGCCGGGTCGGGGTAGTCGCGTTCAAGCGGCTCCTGAAAAATCGTGATCGTATCCGGGAGATGATGCAGTCCCCACACGCTGCGCTCGGTCAGCGGCACTCCCTGGTATAGCCCATAGAGCACCTCTCCACGCTTCAGGTCATATTTCCGCCGAATCTCGCGGGTCAGGCGCGGCTCAATGATTACCTCGACATTCTGAAGGTGTGTGGCAAACTGTGGTGGCAAACTATCCAGCACCTCGGCAACAAGTTGTTCAAACGCTGTGGCTTCCATTGGCTCACCTGAATGTGTTGTTTTGCGTATACTGCGTATTATACAAATTTACAGAATAGCGTGTCAAGGTCCTGGATGCAAGATTCCAGAAACCTGTGAAATCTGTTCTATGGCGTTTGCTGCCCACCCCGGCTCCACAAGGGGACACCCTCTGGCGTGCGAGCCTGATAGGTCTGTCCACTCCGTTCGTTGACAACGCTGCTCACAACCAGGTAGTAGTCGGGTATCTGAAATCCTTCTACCTGGATCGGATCGCCAGGCTCCAGCGGTATCTTATTGTCGTACCAGTACCAGAGCGGGCCCAGCATGGCTTCAATCTCCTGTCCCCCGTCCTCCGCATTGTTGCTGGTGCGGTTGGTGCGGAAGGTAAGCAGCGACCCTTCAACCTGAACAACTTCGCCGCTATAGCTGACGGGGGTAGCGTTGCGGACCATCATCATGCCACCCTGGCCCTGCCCTTGCCCTGGTCCCTGACCCTGGCCCTGTCCTGACCCCTGGCTCTGGCCCTGTCCTGACCCCTGGCTCTGGCCCTGTCCTGACCCCTGGCTCTGGCCCTGCCCTGGTCCCTGGCTCTGGCCCTGCCCTGGTCCCTGGCTCTGGCCCTGCCCTGGTCCCTGGCTCTGGCCCTGTCCACGCCCCTGGCTCTGGCCCTGACCGCGCCCCTGGCTCTGGCCCTGTCCACGCCCCTGGCTCTGGCCTTGCCCTGACCCCTGCCCCTGCCCTGCTCCTCCACCGATCATCCCCTGTCCAACCCCTCTGGCGATCTGGTCGGAGCCGCGTGGGTCATCCACAAGGGGGGCCGTTGGCTCCCAGGAGCGGATGTAGCGGACCAGGGACTCAATCTCTTGCTTTTTCATATGCTCACCAAAAGCGGGCATACGCGAGTCTGGCCGCCACCCGCCGCTTATAATGGCATCGCGGATAAGTGCGTCGTTGTGGCGGGTGAGAAACTGCTGGCTATTGATGGCAGGGCCAATGCTCCCAATGCCATCCTCGCCGTGGCACGAAGCGCAGTTTGTGCGATAGAGTTGCTCTCCCAGTTGCATAACGGCTTCGGTATCGTCCATATCTATTGGCGTGGCTGTGGGGAATGCTGGTGCGCTGGCTGCTCCCTCCGATGCAAGATCACGCTGGATGTAGGTCACAATCTGCTCAATCTGCCCCGGTTCGAGCACGGGGCCCCAGCCGGGCATCGCGGTTCCCGCCACACCATCCCGAACCGTGCGGGCCAGCACTTCGTGCTCTTTGTTTTGCACATCGGCGGTATTCAGGGCAACCCCAACATTGGTGCCACCGCCCCGTTCCCCGTGGCACGAAGCGCAGTAGGTCAAGAAGATTTCGCGTTCGCCAGTGGGGGATTCTTCCTGCCGCGCTTTCACTGCGGTAGCAGCAGCAGGGATGTCGGCGGGCCGGGGTGTTTTTGTTGCGTCGGGCGCGTCGGGCGCGTCGGGCGATGGCGTGCGCTCCGTGGTTGGTTTCGCCTTATCCATCGTCGGTTTCGTCTCGTCCGTTGTGCTGGTCGGGTCGGGTGGCGGGGTGGGTTTTGCGGTTGGCTCCGTCTGACTTACCGGCCTATCCTGTGGTGGCTCGGTCACAATGCAGCCAGCGAGAAGCACGCTTCCCGACAGAAGTGCAACAAGCAACAGCATGCGAAATGTCATAACAACCTCCTTGATTATTTCAATTGTTCCATCGGCTCATAGCTCACGGTCCCTCTTTTCGCAGATCTTTGCCAATGCCCGGCCCCACCTGTGGGGCAATCTCCGGGCGCACGGCCAGCACAAAATCGGTTGAGCCAAGCGCGGCCTGGGGGTTGCGGTGGATGAGAAACCGCCACAGACGGATGATGGTCTGATCGGCGGTGGGTTCGCGGAGCACGCTCCCAAGCAGCGAAACCTGTTCGATGGACCGCTCTTGCCAACCCTCGCTCAGGCGGTAGACCTTGCTTTCGGGAAACCACCAGCGTAGCGGGAACCGTTGGAGCTGAAACCCCTGGAGCTTATCGAGATTGTCCGGGTAATTATCAAGGTTTTCCTGCAAGATAACGACGGCCATCACGTCATCATCGGGGGGCGAGGATAGTTGCGGGCCAGTGCGGCTTGCATTGGGAAAGTTTCGGAGATACCAGGTCCAGACGGTTTCATTGTCGTAGATAACAGGCATATCCAGCCCGGCAGTGCGCCGATAGGAGATTGCTTCGAGCCGCCGCACCACGCGCCGCACGTCGGGCGAGGTCTGGGTATAGATGAGCATTTCGCGGGGGACATCGCCAAGCCGATAAACCACGCGGTGCGTGTTTCGCAGCGTATAGAAGCCGCCTGTCAGGAAGAGGCAGAGCGCGAGCACACTGACAGCCCATCGCCACCCCCAGTTGATACCGAGAATAACAATGACCATCATGAGCAACCCTGTAGTAAGAAGCACCAGTACCAACCCCGGCACGTCGGCCCGTTCTGTCGCATTGACGAAGATCGAAAGAATGGTATAGTTCAGCCCGACTGTGGCAAAGAAGATGCCCACAGCAGCAATAAGCAGCTTGCTGCGTGTGCGGTCGAACACCCCGGCAATGGCCCGCTGCCCGGCCCACGCACTCAGCAACACCAGCGGCAACGCAACATGAGTTGTGAGCCAGGGCATCTTTTCGCCCGCCCACGAGTAGAGCGCGAAGGCCGCAATGGTCCACCAGATGACAAGCGCAATGGTGAGCGGGGGGCGAGCATCGGGGCGGTTGTGGTTGCGCACCCATTCGACAGCAGCAATAATGATGCCGACAATCCCCCAGAAGAGAAGCAGCGGCTCGTAGACTGCAAGCATAGTCCCATAGTAGTAAAGCGGTTGCCCTCCGCGCTCAACGTTGTGCTGGGCCAGCCAGTAGAGCAGCGAACCGGTGGTCCCCGTCACCGTCCCCATGAGATTGGTGAGAAATGCGGTGAAGAAGAGCACGTAGATAAGCAGGAAGATGCCCAGCGCAATCAACCACCGCCTGTTTTTGAAGAGGCTTCCATAAACGGGCAGTATGTGGGTATCGTGCTCGCGGGCCCGCTGCCAGCGGCTCAGCCCGTCAATGTCACGCTGCCACCAGATGAAGAAAGCCAGCGCAAGCAACCCCAGCAGCATAACCCCGATTGCGGAGAGCACCGCCGGGTGGCCAATGAAGAGCCACAGATCGGACGCATAGAAGAATATGGTTGCGAGAAAGGGCCAGTTCTTATCGGAGAAGAAGAGACCGATGGAAGCAAGCCAGTTTCCCCCCTCGTTGCCGCCATGCAGCCGCGAGGTACACGAATGGGCATAGGGGGCTGCGTCGGCCCGATTGCGAATACAGAGGGCATACTCATTGTCGTCGGTTTCCAGGGGCCGCCACCCGAAGACTGGCCCCGGCGATTCAAGCTCCATCTGCCCACGTGCATCACGGTTGGCTCTGTGCTTGCCCGTTGTGACTGGCTCACCCGGCAGCACAAAAATGAGCGCGGCAACCGCTACCCCCACCAGCCCCACAATGGCAATACCCGGCTTGAAGGTGCGCCAGAGAAAGAGCAACACAAGCGGGACAGCCATAATCAAGAGGAAGAGGTAGCTGGTCTCCTGGTTGGTATACATCAGCCCGAACGCCGCCGCACCGAGATAGAGCCAGAGCGGTTTGCGGGTGCTGGCATAGCGCACAATGGCCACAAACACCAGCATCTCAAACGTAATCGAGTAAATATCGTGGCGGGCAAACCGCCCGACATAGAGGAAGGTAGGCGAAATAAGCAGGTAGAGCGAGGCGAGCAGGGCCGCCGTGCGCCCCAGTTCGCGCCGCACCAGCAGCGGGAGCAACGTGAGAACCACGCCGAACAGGGCAAAGCCCAGACGGGCCGTAAGATCATTATCGCCAAAGAGAAAAAACATCAGCGAGCCAAAGTAGTAGAGAAACGGCCCGTGCAAGAGCGGATCGTGCATATAGCCACGGTGGGTATAGATATTCCAGGAATAGGACGCATGGAGCGTCTCATCGTGGTGGAGGGCCCGTTGGTCTAGCCCCCAGAGGTGGAGCAGCAGCGATGCAATGCCAATGAGGATATAGAGAACCTGTTCGACCGTCAGCCATCTTGAAAACTCGCGGGTTTCGGGCCCGGCCTGCTCAGAAGCAGAAGCGGGCTGTTCCTGGTGCATAAGGGTCATATTACGATACTCAGCTACTCAATGCTCAATGTTTACCTCACCAGAACATTGTACCACGGTTTTGTTTTTTGCAAAGCAAAAACGCCACCGAGAACTCGCTTGCAACGGGCAAGTCCTTCGATGACGTTTTTGAAATAGTTGTACCTGGGTCCTGTTTCCTATTATACCAATTTTTAGACAAAAAGCAATAACCGATAACCCGATATTTGACACAGGGTAAAATGGTGTGGTATATTTGCAAGCGTCTCTTGTGAGAGAATTCACAGGAGACAAGCCATGCCATCAGCGGGCAAGTCACCATTGTCTAACATCTTCATAATTCATCGGACCTCCCAGATAACCTGGGAATTTTCTTTGGAGTTTGACAGAGCAGAAGATCTTGATTACAATGACACCAAATTGCACTTCGTGTAAAAGCCAGGGTAGGACCTGGCAACGTGTTGTCAAGGAAGGGTAGTATTATCCAATGGGCCAGATCTTTCGTCCTAATGCCAATGTTCTGGCAAAAGTCGGTGCCCTCAGTCTCTTCTATCTTGTTCTTCTCATTCTCCTGGCACTTGCTGTCTTTGATCGTTCCAATCTGATCCGCCGGATCAATGTCCCCCGGCAGCAGCCAGTGCCATTTAGCCACCAGATTCATGCCGGAATTCTGGGAATGGATTGTATCTACTGCCACAACTCAGTAGAAGAATCCATGTATGCTGGAATGCCCACAGTAGACACCTGCATGAACTGCCATGATGAGATTCAAGGGAGTCTCTGGCTTGAATGGCTCACGGAAATGCGAGAACAAAATCAGCCCATCGAGTGGACACGAGTTACGGATTTTCCCGATTTCGTCTATTTCAATCATGGGATTCATGTGAAGGGACGCGGGCTTGATTGCAGCGAATGTCACGGCGTTGTTGAGGAAATGCCGGTCATGTGGAAGGCAAAATCGCTCACGATGGGCTACTGCCTTGATACATGTCATCGGACCACATGGAATATCGAGCAGCTCACAAACTGCTCTGTGTGTCACAGGTGATGATGAGTACACAAACGAACAACAACCAAACGATCAATCTGGACGAACTCCGCGAACGTCTCGCGCACAAAAAGGGCCAGCACTACTGGCGCAGCCTGGAAGAACTCGCCGATACGGAGGAGTTCCAACAATTCGTCCAGAACGAGTTTCCCCACGGATTGCCCGATTGGGGGAACCCGGTGAGCCGCCGGACCTTCTTAAAATTGATGGGAGCGTCAATGGCTCTGGCTGGTCTGGCCGCCTGTGGCCCCCTCCAGCCAGTTGAAAAAATCGTCCCGCATGTTGAACAACCGCCAGAAGAAAGCCCTGGCAATGCGTTGTTCTTTGCTTCCACAATGACCCTGGGGGGGTATGCAACCGGCCTTCTGGTCGAAAGCCACGAAGGGCGACCCACCAAGATAGAAGGGAATCCCAACCATCCCGCCAGCCGCGGGGCAACCGACCTGTTTGCACAGGCTTCCATATTGACCATGTACGACCCGGACCGTTCGCAGAAGGTACGGAACGGAGACAACGATAGTACGTGGGAAGCCTTTCTCGATGCGGTTGTCCCCCAGATGAGCCGCGGGAATGTGCGGATATTGACAGAGACAATCACTTCTCCAACGCTGATCAGCCAGCTTGAGACCTTGCAAGATACGTTTTCCTCGGTCAAGTGGTATCAATATGACCCGCTTGGACGCGACAACGTGCGAGCTGGCGCAAAAGCGGCGTTTGGTGAACATGTCGAGCCACGATACCAGTTTCAAAAGGCAACAACGATCCTCTCACTGGATGCCGACTTCGTAATGAACGGCCCCGGCAACCTGGTATATGCCCGCGAATTTATAGACGGGCGGCGGGTGCGGGCCGACCAGACCGAGATGAATCGTCTCTATGTCGTGGAGAGTATGCCGAGCGCAACCGGCAGCATGGCCGACCACCGGCTTCCGCTCCGTGCCTGCGAAATGGAAGATTTCGCCCGCATGGTTGCCAGCCGACTCGGTATCAAGGTTGGCGATGTCCACGATGTCGCCCCCACCGAGTGGGTTGACGCACTCGTTGAAGACCTCGAAGCCCACAAGGGCGCAAGCCTGGTTGTGGCCGGCGAGGAGCAACCCGCCAGCGTCCATGCCCTGGTCCACGCCATCAACGCAAAACTCGACAACATTGGCGAGACCGTAGTCTTCACCGAACCGGTTGCATCTCCCGCAAGCCAGCTTGAGGGATTGCGCAAACTGGTTGAAGAGATGCAAGAGGGCAAGGTAGATACGCTCATTATCATTGAAGGAAACCCGGTCTTTACCGCACCAGCCGACCTGGACTTTGCCGGTGCCCTCGCCAATGTTCAAGAGCGCGTCCACCTGAGCCTCTTCGACGACGAAACCTCGGAGCAATGTACGTGGCATATCCCCGCAACCCATTTTCTCGAAACCTGGGGAGATGCGCGGGCCTACGATGGCACGGCAAGCATTATCCAGCCGCTCATTGCCCCGCTCTACGATGGAAAATCGGCTTACGAGTTGCTGGCTGCGCTGATGGGCGACACCGAGGTAACAGGCTACGATATTGTCAAAGCCTACTGGAGCGACCGGTTGCCCAATAGGCCGCTGGCCTGGGAGCAGGCGTTGAAAGATGGGGTCATTCCCGATACGGCATTCTCGCCAAAAAGCGTCTCGCTGGCAACGCAGAAGTTCTCGCGCATGTCCGAACCATCCGATGACCTGGAGATTGTCTTCCGCGCCGACCCCTCCATCCGCGATGGCAGTTTTGCCAACAACGGCTGGCTCCAGGAAACGCCGAAACCAGTGACCAAAATTACCTGGGATAATGCCGTTCACATTGCCCCTGCCACTGCACAGCGGCTCCGCATAACCAATGGTGATGTCGTCCGGCTCTCCGGGAACGGCGCAGGTCCGGTTGAGGGAGCCGTCTGGATTACCCCGGGGCAGGCGAACGATACCATTGTCGTCAACCTGGGCTATGGGCGCACCCGCGCAGGCCGGGTTGGCAACGACACCGGCTTCAATGCGTATCGTCTGCGAACAACGGAAACCTTCTGGTCTGGGCACGGGGTGACAATGGCCCGAACAGGCCAGCAATACCGCCTTGCCAGCACCGCCTACCACCACAGTATTGATCTGACCAACCCGAACTTGCAGAAACTGACTGACGAACGCATCCCAACCATTGTTCGCGTGGGGACGATTGAGCAGTTTCGTGAGGACCCGGAGTTTGCCCACCACATTGGACACGGACACGGTGGCGAGGGAGAAGTCCCCTCACTCTACCCCAAACTGGAAACCACCTGGGGCGAGGGTGCCTGGGTTGATGATGAGGGTCGCTGGAAAGGGGCCCGTTGGGGTATGGTCGTAGACCTGAATGCCTGTACGGGGTGTAATGCCTGTCTTGTCGCGTGTCAGGCCGAAAACAATATCCCCATTGTCGGGCGCGAAGAAGTGATTGTCGGGCGCGAAATGCACTGGATTCGCATTGACCGCTACTATGAGGGCGGCCTGGACAACCCGCAAATGCACAACCAGCCGCTTGGCTGTGTCCATTGCGAAGTGGCCCCGTGTGAGCCAGTTTGCCCTGTTGCCGCAACGGCCCACAGCCTCGAAGGGCTGAACGAAATGATCTACAACCGTTGCGTCGGGACGCGGTATTGTGCCAACAACTGCCCATACAAAGTCCGTCGGTTCAACTACTATCAATATACCGACCTGGAAACCGAAAGCCTCAAGTTGATGCGGAATCCCAACGTTACGGCCCGCAACCGTGGGGTGATGGAAAAATGTACCTACTGCGTCCAGCGTATCAACCTGACCCGCATTGCATTGAAGCGAGATACCGGGCAATCGGGCTTTGTGAAATATGAAGATGGAAGCGTTGTTCCCGCCTGCGCCCAGGCTTGCCCCACCCAGGCTATCACCTTTGGCGATATTGCCGATGAGGAGAGCCGCGTGGCAAAACTGAAGCACGAACCGCACAACTATGACCTGCTTGGCGATCTTGGGGTTGTTCCACGAACCAGCTACCTGGCGCGGGTGCGAAACCCGAACCCGAAGATTGAGCCGCCAGTGGAAGATCACGGACACGGAAACGGCCACAGCAGCAGTCATGAGGGAGAGGAGTAAGCCATGCAACCAGCAGATCTTCGCAAACTTGAACATATGAAGAGTTTTGACCCCGTCATTGAGCCGGGGGAAACCTATGGTTCGATTGATGAGAAAATCGGGAGCATTCCTCTCCCCGTCACCAAAAAAGCACCGAAGGGGTGGATTGTCGGGTTTACCATATCCTTCATCCTTTTGATGCTTTTCTTCTATTCGATGGGAATGCTGCTTCTGCGGGGAACGGGTGTCTGGGGGCTGAACAATCCGGTGGCGTGGGGCTTTGCCATCATCAACTTTGTGTGGTGGATTGGTATTGGCCACGCGGGAACGCTCATCTCCGCCATTCTGCTGCTGATGCAGCAAAACTGGCGAAACTCGATCAACCGTCTGGCAGAGGCGATGACGCTCTTTGCGGTGGCTTGCGCCGGGTTGATGCCCATTTTGCATATGGGGCGACCCTGGCTCTTCTACTGGCTGGCCCCCTACCCAAGCACAATGGCCATGTGGCCCCAGTTTCGCAGCCCGCTGGCGTGGGACGTGTTCGCCGTTTCGACCTATGCAACCGTGTCGCTCATCTTCTGGCTTATCGGGCTGGTTCCCGACTTCGCCAAAATGCGCGACCGCGCCACCGACGGGCTTTCCAAAAAAATCTTTGGCTTCCTCTCGTTGGGGTGGCGTAACTCCTCCCGACACTGGCATCGCTACGAGATGGCCTACCTGTTGTTGGCCGGTCTCTCAACGCCGCTGGTGCTCTCAGTTCACAGTATCATCAGCCTCGACTTCTCCGTTTCCATCGTTCCCGGCTGGCACCTCACCCTCTTCCCGCCCTACTTCGTTGCGGGGGCTGTGTTTGCCGGCTTTGCAATGGTGCTGACCCTGGTCATCCCCATTCGCAAGTTTTATAAACTGGAATCCTTCATCACCATGCTGCACATTGAAAACGCTGCAAAGGTGATGCTGGCCACTGGAATGATGGTCTTCTATGGCTACATGATGGAACTGTTCTTCGGGTGGTACAGTGCCCACGAGGCCGAAACATTTATGATAGAAAACCGTTTCTATGGACCGTATGCCTGGGCCTTCTGGTCGCTGATGATTTGTAACGGACTTGCGCCGCAGCTCATGTGGTTCAAACCGCTCAGGAGAAACCTGCTGCTGGTGTGGCTGCTGTCGCTCGTTGTCGGAGTCGGGATGTGGCTGGAACGCTTTGTCATTGTCGTGATGAGTTTGCATCGTGACTTTCTGCCGAGTTCGTGGGATGCCTATATCCCAACATTCTGGGATATAACCCTCTACCTCGGCTCGTTCGGGCTGTTCTTCAGCTTGTTGTTCCTGTTCTTGCGGTTCCTGCCAATGATCAATATCTTTGAAATGCAACTGCTGCGCCACGACCAGAAACACCACGTCGAAAGTGGGTTTGGCGGGGCAGAAGAATAACGTAATCGTTGTGCAATTGAGGATAGGTGGAAACGAGATGAAGATCTATGGCTTGATGGCCGAGTTTGAACACTCGGAAGAAATTGTCGAGGCAACGAAGCGGGCCTATGAGGCCGGGTATCGCAAAATGGATGCCTACACGCCCTTCCCGATGCACGAGTTGTTTGAGGCAATGCACGACCATAAAACGTGGGTTTCCCCGATTGTGCTTGCCGGGGGAGTGGTTGGTATGCTCGGCGGCTTCTTTTTGCAAACCTGGACAACCGTAATAGACTACCCATTGAATATCGGGGGGAGACCGCTTTTTAGCTGGCCTGCCTTCATTCCCATCACCTTTGAGTCTATGGTGCTGCTGGCAGCATTTTCGGCGGTGCTAGGGATGCTGGCATTGAATGGCCTGCCCCAACCGTATCACCCGGTCTTCAATGTACCGGGCTTCGAGCGGGCCTCACGAGACCGCTTTTTCTTATGCATTGAATCCGCTGACCCCCGGTTTCAGGCGGGCGAAACCGCGCAGTTCTTGCGAAACCTGGGTGCTCAACGGGTAACAGAAGTTGAGCAGTGAGGGGAACAGAGGGATGTGGATGGATACACAACACCGCTTGTCCACGCGCATGCGCGTGATGATGATGGCCAGTATTGCTGTCTTCCTTGTGCTGGTGACAGGCTGCCATCAGGATATGTACAATCAGCCACGCTACAAAAAAGCGTACATGACCAGTGACTTCTTTGCAGATGGGATGGCCTCGCGCCCTCGCGTCCCCGGTACCGTGTCGCAGCAAACCGTTATAGAGGACGAACATTTTTATACCGGGATGGTTGATGGCGAATTTGTCACGACATTTCCCTATACCATGACTTCCAGCATCATCCGCAATGGCAGATCGCAGTATGAAATCTTTTGCGTGCCCTGCCACGGGACGCTCGGCAATGGAAAAGGGATCGTTCAGCAACGCGGGCTAACCCCGCCGGCCAGCTACCACACCGACCGCCTGCGCGAGGAGTCTGTTGGCTATCTCTTCGATGTCATCACCAACGGCTACCGCAATATGTACCCGTATGGCTCGAAAATTAGCCCCGAAGACCGCTGGGCCATTGTTGCCTATGTGCGGGCCTTGCAGTTTAGCCAGAACGCGACCTGCGAGGACGTGCCGGACGACGAAGACTTTAAGGAAGCGTGTTCTCAATAAGCGACCAGCAAAAACTCAGGATATAACTGATGGAACAAAAAGACGTAAGGAAGCAATTAACCCGGCTCCAGATCCCGGCCCTGCTTATCGGGCTGGTGGCTCTGGGGGTCTGGATGTCGGGATTTTCTGGCGAGGGCACCGGGGAGCAATTCTATCAATCGTATCTCTTTGCTTTCCTGTGCTGGATAGCCATACCGCTTGGTAGCCTCGCAATCCTGATGCTGCAATATCTCATTCCGAGCAAATGGGGGTATCTGATCCGGCGGATGCTGGAGGCGGCCGTGCTGACCCTGCCGCTGATGGCTCTCCTCTTCATTCCCATTGCGACATCAGGATTGGACAAGCTGTATGAATGGGCCAACCCGGCCGCCGTGGCCGCCGATCCTATTCTCCAGCACAAATGGGCCTATCTCAGCCCCCGCGCCTTCGGGTTTCGGGCCGTGTTCTACTTTGTTATCTGGATTGGCCTCGGCCTGCTCCTGGTCAAGTTTTCGAGTGACCAGGAACGGACTGGGAAGCCCAAGATTTCCCACTGGCGACGGCGCGTCAGCGGCCCTGGCATTGTCCTCTACTTCTTAACCATGACGTTTGCCGCCTTCGATTGGGGAATGTCGCTTGAGCCACACTGGTACTCTGCCATCTATGGGGTTATCTTCATTGTGGGCCAGGGGTTGGCAACATTCGCCTTTATGATTGTGATGATGGCTCTGCTCTCAAAGAGCAAGACTTTTTCCAATGTTGCCACATCGAAGCTCTACCACGACCACGGCAACCTGCTTCTGGCATTTGCTATTCTATGGACGTACATGTCGCTCTCCCAGTTTCTCATCATCTGGTCGGGCAATCTCCCTTCGGAGAATGTCTGGTACATCCATCGTCAGATGGCTGGCTGGAATGGGATAGCCATTTTCGTGTTGCTCTTCCAGTTTGTGCTCCCCTTCTTCCTGCTCCTGAACCGCTTTATGAAACGGAAGATCGAGTACCTCTGGAAAATCGCCCTGCTCATTTTCCTGATGCGGTTTGTTGACCTTTTCTGGATTGTGGTGCCGGCCTTCAACCAGAGCGTCCTGGATGTCCCCTGGATGACCTACGTGGCCCCGGTGGCCGTTGGCGGCATCTGGATAGCCATCTTTGCCGAAATCGTCAAGCGACGCGACCTGTTCCCACGCCAGGACCCGGAAATTGAAATTGAAATTGAGCCAAAAACGCAGGAGGCATTAGGACATGGCTAAGAAACCAGCTCAAAAACGACGGGGACCGGGGGCCGGGGGGATTATCTTCTTCGCCATCCCGCAGGCCATCGGGGGTATCATCAGTGCAGTGGTTGTCGGGGTGCTGCGGTTGCTCTTTGGCAAAAAGAACGTTGTCACCAGCCTTCAGCCAGAAGTTCCCGAAACGGAGCGCGTTTCAACCGGCAATGATGGGGTGTTCCGCGGGGTGGTCATCTCAACGGGGATATTCATCGCCCTCTCTCTGCTGCTTATTGTGATGGGGAATTTTCCCAAGCCTCCGACAGCAGAAGGGGCGGCGGGAATGGCTTTTGCCGAATGGCAGGAACTCCAGGTTTCCGAAAATGCTTTTCTGGAAAGCTATGGTTGGATTGATGAGGATGCTGGCATTGTGCATCTGTCTGTCAAGGATGTTATCCGCACATTTGGCAAGGAAGACCTGCTACCAAGCCGCTACAATACGCCAACCTCATCGTCGGAAGAACCCGCCGAAGAGTGAGAATAGCCACCAGGGTTGGGAAAACATTGGGAAGAATGGGGAAAAGGCAGCGAAAACTGCTTTCTCCCCATTCTTGCTGGAGTCTGTCACTCTTTGCTGGCGTGGGCCCGACCGGTGTCGGACAAGATCTCGAAAATTTCAACCTGGTTGCGGGCGGTGTAGGCTTCTCTTGGTAGTCCCCCGGTGTGGGCCTTCCGAAATGCCTCCGACTGCGTCCAGGCCTCAAAGTGTTCCTGCGATTCCCACAGCGTCAGCACAACATAGGGAGCCCCTTCACTGACGGGCCGCAAGACCTGGTTCTGGATGAAGCCGGGCATATCGTCAATCAGGCCAGACCGATTTGCGAACCGTTCCTCAAATGGTTCAACGTAGTCGGGGGCAACGAAAATGCGGTTGGCAACAGCTATCATCATCATATCCTTTCTTCCCCTTCAAAAGGGGATTATGTGCGTGTAGGGATAGGGTAGCACGTTCTGGGGGGCAACGCAACTTTTCTGCTTCCCTTCTGCTTTCTGCTATAATGATAATGATTGTTGAAGTGTGGTCAGATGTTCGTAAGTGTTCACTGTGTTGGGACAGGAGCGCAAGCGTCTCGCTTGCCCCGATGCGGGCGCAGCCCATCCCAATCCCTCTCCCAGAGGGGGGATTCCAGGTGGGGGGCCTGAACGATTACAGTATTTGAGATTGGATCTGGAGCCTTTCGAGGGATATGCTGCTTCCCGCCAATACGCTGCTCCGTGAACGGTACCTGATTGTACGCCCGATTGCCCAGGGGGGTATGGGGGTGGTCTACCAGGCCAATGATCATCACCTGGGGATTACTGTGGCCCTCAAACAGACACGCACCGATGGGGGGGCAAGCCAGCAACAAAATGAGCACACTCGCCGCACGGTTGAGCGCGAGGCGAAGTTGCTGGCCACGCTGCGCCACCCGGCCCTGCCAAAGGTGATGGATTATTTTGTCACCAGTGCCGGGCATTTCATTATGATGGAATTTATCCCCGGCGACGACCTGGGGAAAAGGCTGGTTCAGCGAGGTGCGCCCTTTCCTGTAGACGAGGTGCTCTTCTGGGCCGATCAGATTCTCCAGGTTCTTGACTATCTCCACAACCAGCCAACGCCGGTTATCCACCACGACATTAAGCCGCAAAATATCAAAGTGCTGGACGATGGCCAGGTGGTGGTGCTTGATTTTGGTCTGGCAAAGGGTATGGCTGCCTCTCATACGCAGTTGTTGCAGGGATCTACGGCGGGTGGCTATACGGTGGACTACGCTCCGCTGGAGCAAATGCAGGGAACGGGAACCACCCCGCGTACCGATCTCTACGCTCTGGGAGCCACGCTCTACCATTTGCTTTCGGGCGGGCCGCTCCCCCCCACAACCGACGCACTCTCGCGGGCTGCCGCGCCCTTCAACGAGCAACCCGACCCGCTCCTGCCGCTTGTCGAGGTCAACCCGACGGTGCCCGCTGCAATCAGCACGCTTGTTATGCAAATGCTGGCTCTGCGGGCCGAAGACCGCCCGGAGCGTGCCGCCGCGGTGCGGGCCGCGCTCCGCGAGGTCAGCGACCACAATTTGCCCCCCCTGACCTATGGGCGCGGCAGTCTGACTATGCCAGTGCTGCCCCAGTCGGCGTTCACGGCTCCCCCCGCGGCTCCGCCACCCCCGCGGCCCCAGGACGGGCCGCTCCCCATTCAGGGGATGCTCCAGCGGAGCACCGGGTTTGCCTCGATCCAGGAGATCGCCTTCAGTCCCGATGGGCAGATGCTCGCCTCGGCCAGCTACGACCGCACGGTATGGCTGTGGGATCTTGCAAGCGGGCGCGTGATATGGCAACTCAAAGGACATATGAGCCGGGTCAATTGTGTTGCTTTCAGCCCCAATGGACGATTGCTCGCATCAGGTAGCCATGATCATACGGTGCGCCTCTGGGAGGTGTCCAGCGGGCGCGAGATGGGACGCTTGTCCGGGCACACGTTTGCAGTTTCTTGCGTTGCCTTCAGCCCCGATGGACGGTTGCTTGCCTCCGGTAGTGGCGATTACACCGTGCGTCTCTGGAATGTGGCAAATGGTCTGGAGGTGGGGCGGCTTGTGGGCTATCAACATAGTGTTTCGAGTGTCTCTTTCAGTCCCGATGGTCGCTTGCTTGCTCTGGGAATTTATGATACAAAGGTACAGATATGGGATGTCTCCAACGGGCGTATGGTGCAACAGCTTGATGGGCACCGCCGCTCCGTGTGGGGGGTTGCCTTCAGCCCCGATGGGCGGTTGCTTGCTTCGGCCAGCAAAGATCGGAGCGTGCGGTTCTGGGATGTGGCCAGCGGACAGGAGGTGCGCCGAATGCGGGGACATGGAAAAGAGGTCTTTGCTGTGGCGTTCAGCCCGGATGGGTTTCTGCTTGCTTCGGCCAGCAAGGATCGGAGCATACGGCTCTGGGATGTTGCCAGCGGGCGCGAACTGGCGCGGCTGACAGGCAACAACGACTCTGCCAACGGGGTTGCCTTCAGCCCCGATGGGCAGATGGTCGCTTCGGCGGGCGAAGATGGTACCGTGCGGCTGTGGGGGATTGCCGTTCCTCCGGAAGCCTGGGCCCGCATGGAGCAGGCCTGGAATGAGGAACAGAAACGGCAGGTCCTCCGGACAATGGGACGTTGCGAGGTTTGCGGCAAACCGCTAGGGATGTGGGAAAAGATACGCGGAAAAACCCATTGTCGGAACCACAGGTAGGAAACGATGAATCCAAAACTTCTCCAAAAACAGCTTGAGCGATTTGCAACCGACCGATGGGCGCGGCGGGGCATTCGCGGTCTCATTCGCGCAACCTGGCTTGGTCTCTCGTTCTGGTCCTTCTGGCTTGGCGGGCATCTTCTCTTTGGCTGGCCCCTCGATTACCTCACGCTGGAGATTGTTGTGCTGGTCTGCATTGCCGTGGGTGCGTTGTTGCTGCTGCGCCCGCGTATGAAATCTCGTGAGGTTGCTCGCCGCCTCGACCAGCGGTTCGGGCTTGAGGAGCAGATGACAACCGCCGAAGAACTGTCCGCTACCCTGCCTGAAGGAAGTAAACCAGAAGGTGTGGCAAGCTATCTCCTGTGGCATGCCCGCCACAACTCTCACCAGATCCACCGCTATGCTAGAACAAAACAGATGCTCCCCTGGGCCGAGATTGTTGCGCTGTTTGCGGCCATCCTTATGGCTGTGGGAATGTTTCTGCTTATTCATATCAATCAACCTGTTGCTGCATCGGTGCAGCCGGCCCCGCTTCCCCCCCCGGCGGGGCCAGGCCGCCCACCCGTTGCGTTCCCAAATGATTCGCTTGCGCTGCCGCAGGGCGATACTGCTGCTCCCGATGGCAGGCCGGGCCAGGGCGAAGGCGAAACGGGCCAGGGCAAAGGTGGGGGCGAAGGGATAGAAGCAGGTCCTGGAACAGGAAGCAATCAGCAGGCGATTTCGGCTCTGGCCGATGCGCTGCGCGACTTGAGCATCACCCGCCCGGTGGCCGACGCGCTTGACGAAGCCGATACCGCCGGAGCCGCCCGGACGTTGCGCGAGATAGCCGACCAGGCCGACCAGCTTTCGCAGAAGACGCGCCACGAGATAGCCGAAGCCCTGCGGCAGGCTGCGACAGACATTGGTCCCACCGATGGGGAACTGGCTAACGATATACGGGACAGTGCATTCAGGCTTGAGCGCGACAAGCAGCAGGCCGCTCAATCGCTGGAGGATCTGGCCAATATGGTTGAGCAGCTTGGCGGCCAACAGCCGGGTGTTCCCGCCCAATCCCAACCCCCGCCCGCACAGCAGGGCAACAACGAGCAACCGCAGGACAGGCAAGATCCCCCCCAGGGTGCGCCCGGCGGTGCTGGCAATACCCCGCTCCCTGGCGACCAGCACGAACGAAAACCCGACCCGGCGGAACGGCTTGATGTCGAAGGCGTGCCGCTGGAACTGGAGGGGGGGCCGGGAGATGAGGAGAGGGCATCGGACAGCGAACAGGATGGGCCGCCAGCACAGGTTGAGCCGGTCGGTGGCGGCAGCGGCTTTGAGCAAGACGCTGCCACGCTGAACGATGAAGAAATCCAGGCGGGGGCCGACCCCCTCCGAATACCGCCGGACTTACGCCATGTGGTTCAAACGTATTTTTCGCCCGCGGAATAGCGAGCACGACAAACATAGTTCCGATAGGCCGCTCTTCGATGAGCACTTTTTGCGGCGGCTGGAGCGCATCAGTTTACAGACTATGCGGACGCTTCAGGGAAACCCCGTGAGCGGGGAGCACCCGGGCCGCCACCTGCTTCCCTCCAGCATCTTCAGCGACCACCGCCCCTATGTCAGTGGGGATGATTTTCGCTATGTGGATTGGAATGTCTACGCCCGCCTGGATCATCTTGTGCTGAAGCTGGGGGAGCGGGAGCAACATGTAGATGTCCATATGCTCCTGGATGTGTCGCGGAGTATGGCCTGGGGAAAGCCACAGAAGCTCCGCATGGTACAGCAGCTTGCGGGGGCCCTGGGCTACCTGGCCCTCACCCACGGAGACCGGGTGCAGGTGGTGCCCTTTGGCGCGTCCCCTCTCCCCTCCTTCGGGCCGGCCCGCGGCAAGGGGCGGCTTATGGAGATGTTTCGCTATCTCGAAACGCTCTCCATCGAACCTCAGACGCATATGCAGGCCGTGCTTGAACAACACGCCCGCCGCTACCGCCGTGGTGGTATGCTCATCCTCTGCTCTGACCTGCTCACCCCGGAGGGCCTCGATATGGGGCTACGCGCATTTGTCCCCCCACGCTGGCAGGTACTCGTGTTCCATATCATAGACCCGCGAGAGCTTCGCCCGGAGTTGCGCGGGCCGCTGGACCTGACCGACGCGGAGAGCGGGCAACGCCTCTCGCTCGTTGTCAACGACGACCTCCTGGCTGCCTACCATCACAGCATGAGCCAGTGGCAGGAATTGCTCGTCCGGACCTGCTCCCGACGTGGCGCGGCCTATGTGCGCATCCTGACCACCTGGCCGCTTGAGCAAAAGGTCATCCCCTTTTTGCGGGTGCGGCGGCTACTGGTCTGATACCAAAACTGGACAGATAGTTTAACCCCAAAGGTACGAAGGATACAAAGGGATACAAAGGGATACAAAGGATGACAGCGCATTGCCCCCTTGACAGCAGGCAGCAAATGATCTATCCTGTAAGCGTACCGAACGGTACGGTTCGCTTAATACTTGTTTGAACTGGAGATGTTCCTATGACCACACGCACACGAAACATCGTGCTTATCCTGATCGTATTACTGTTTGTCGGTATTGCCGTCGCCTCAGGCGGTTTTGTCGTCAGTGCCATGCAGCACAACCAGCTTGTCCACGATTATGTTGCTGACTATGCGCAGACTGAGCGCGTCTCACTGTCGCCGGAACGCTACGAACATCTGCCCGAACCAGTGCAGCACTATTTCCGCTTCGCCTTCGCCGACCACGACAGCATCGAGGTTGCGTCGGTGCGCTGGCAGGAAACCGGCGCGTTCCTGTTGCCCGTGGGCAAGTTCGCCATCCGCGCCAGCCAGCACAGTCGCATCAATTCACCCGGCTATGTCTGGCATGGGTTCTACACTACCAACTTCGGGCTACCCATGCTCGATAGCCGCGATGCCTATATGCCAGGCCAGCACAATATGCGCGCTAAACTCCTGGGCTACAAGACGGTGATGCAGACTGACTATCAGGAGCCTTCTGACGTGCGCGACCTGCACAGCTATCTGGCGTTGCGCTACTTCGGTTCGGCCCCGGCCTTTCCCTGGGTGCTGCTGCCAGGCGAGTATCACCACTGGGAAGCGCACAACGAGGATCAGGCGTGGCTGGTGCTCGACCATGAGCACCTGGAAGGTCGCTACCTGGTCACTTTTGGCGAGGATGGCCGCATCACGCAGATGGAGACCCCCGACCTGATGCTGCACGGCAACTTCTCGCGACTGCGGGAAGTTGGGCAGAAGTTGGACTATGAGCAAATCAACGGGCTTATGGTGCCGACCCAATACGACTATCGCTGGTATGATGAGGAAGGCACTCTCGACAGTCACTATCAGTTTGCCATTCGCGATCTGACTTATGAGCAGTAAGGTCCACGATGCGCTATTCACCAGAACGGGTGCAGGAGATTCTCGCTGTGGTTGAGCAGTTGCTGGGCGAGAAGGACTATCACCATTTGACGATGGCTGGCATTGCCCGCTCGTGCAACGGCTCCAAAGAAACGCTCTATCGCTGGTTCGGGAGCAAGGCGGGACTGTTTGCGGAGATGGTACGCACCAACTCCAATCGCATCGGTGAACGGATAAACGACCTGTTCTCCGCCACCGATGCCACTCCACAGGCAGTGCTTAGTGGGTTCTGCCACCAATATCTGCGCACCGTGCTCTCTGAGTCATCGGTGCGGGTTAACCGCGCCGCCATCTCTGGCATCAATGAAACGCCGGAGCTCGCCCGGCTGCTGATCGAAAACGGCAGAGACAACGCCGTGCCCTATCTTGAGCACTATCTTGGCAACTTGCAGGAGCGTGGCACTATTGCGCAATCAGCCGATATGGATGACATGGTGAACACACTGCTTGGCCTGTCGGCGGGCGACATGCAGATACGCCGCCTGCTGGGGAGACTGTCCACATGTCCCCCGGACAATGAACTCACACAGGCAGCCAACCGTGCAGCGGCCCGCTTTCTGTTGCTTTTTGCCGCATCAGCGCAGGATGAATCATGATGAATCTTTCCCTGTTTTTCGTCGCGGCAATCGCGGTGATTGTCGTGCCAGGGTCGAACACTATCTATGTCGTGAGCCAGACCATCGTGCGCGGTGTACGACACGGATTGTATGCCTCGCTCGCCATCGGTCTGGGAAGCCTGTTCTATGCCCTCATCGTCGCTCTGGGATTGGGGACCGTCATTGCCCACCGGCCCGATGTCCTCATGGGAGTACAACTACTTGGAGCCGGGTATCTGCTGTATCTGGGCATCTGCACCTTGCGCACTGTGGACAGCGGCGGCGATGTGCAGCAACCCGCACATGCCGTCAGTGGGAAGCATACCTTTGGTGAAGCACTCATGGTCTGCCTGCTGAATCCGAAGGTTTCCGTCTTTCTGCTTGCCTTTCTGCCCCAGTTTGTGTCGGATACGGCCAGTTCTCACCGAGTCGGGCTTGCTATCCTGGGTGCGCTGTTTGCCCTGTTGGGCACGCTGTGGGCCTCAGTTCTGACGGTGGGCACCGGCATGCTCGGCGGGAGCCTGAAGCACTGGAAGCTGCCGCCGTGGGTTGCACCATTGGTTTCCGGCAGCTTGCTCATCGGGCTTGCGCTGCTTGCTTCGTTCAATGCTCTCCTGGCGTAGCCTGAGTACCATTCTGGGACTGCTGTCCATTCTGGGACTGCTGTCCATTCTGGGACTGCTGTCCTGCTGTAACTGTGCGACCCCGATCCATACAGCAGCGAGAGCAGGGTTTTCTTTGTAACTCAAACGGGTCTTTCGTAATCGTTCAGGGGGGATAAATATAATCCTTCAGAACAAGGAGTATCGCTTCTGAGATCGCGGGCGAAGCTCCCTCCTCCCAATCCCTCCCCCGCTGGGGGGATGACAGGTGGGGGGGCTGAACGCCTACAATTTTTCAGCCATTTTCATAGAAAAACCCCTATCATTTACAGAAAATACATATTAAACAATAAAAATGGGACAAATAGACTGTTGATTTTTGCACGGATACCGGCTATGATAGGCACATATACGCAGCAGTTGCCCACAAGAAGCAGGGAGTGAGTCCCAAAACGACACACGGAAGAGCACGACGCAGGTTTGCTACGGGGAAGACAGCCCTGGGCGCGCAAGCGTCCCGCTTGCCTGCGGACAAGATGGATACAATCCCCCATCCTTGAATAGAGAGGAGCGTGTATGCGTCCACGTCTGCTTATCATTGGTCTTGATTGCGCCGAGCCGTCGCTGGTTTTCGATCAGTGGGCGCACGCCCTGCCCAACCTGGCCCGGCTGATGCACAAGGGCCACTACGGCACCCTGGAAAGCTGTATCCCCGCGATTACTGTTCCGGCCTGGAGCTGTATGTTGAGCGGGCGCGACCCCGGCGAACTGGGCATCTACGGCTTTCGCAACCGCACAAACCGCGACTACCAGAAGATGGGCATTGCCAATGGGAGCGCAGTACGCGAGAAGCGGCTGTGGGATTTTCTGGGCGAGGCTGGCTGGCGGTGTGGCGTTGTGGGCGTGCCGGGCACCTATCCGCCCCCACCCATCAATGGCGTGCTGGTGTCGGGGTTTCTAGCTCCCTCAACCGATGTCGCCTATACATCCCCCGCCAGTTTTGCCGAACAGATTGCGGCCCGCGTGGGCGATTATCTGCTCGACGTGCCCGACTTTCGCTCGGAGGATAAGCCGCGCATCCTCAACGATGTCTACACCCTCTGCGAACACCGTTTTGCTGTCGCGTCGCTGCTGCTGGAGCAAGAGCCGCTGGATATGCTGATGCTCGTTGAAATGGGCGTGGACCGCATTCACCACGCCTTCTGGCGGCATATGGACCCGCGCCACCCGCTCTACATCCCGGACTCTCCCTTTGCCAACGCCATTTTCGACTACTACCGCCACGTTGACCGGCACATTGGCGATCTCCTCTCGCGCTGCGATGAGCAGACGGCGGTGCTTGTCGCGTCGGACCACGGGGCCCGCCCCCTGATGGGCGGGGTGTGTCTGAACGAGTGGCTGATAGCCGAGGGCTACCTGACCCTGCGCGAACAACCTGCCGCGCCCGTCTCGCTCGATCAGGTGGCGGTGGACTGGGGGAGAACGCGGGCGTGGGGGGCCGGTGGCTACTACGGGCGGGTTTTCCTCAATGTTCAGGGGCGCGAGCCGCAGGGAACGATTGCGCTGGCTGATTATGAGCGCGAACGTGATGCCCTGGCCGAACAGCTACGGGCGATGGCCGGCCCCGATGGCCACCCCCTGGGAAACCGCGTTTTTGTCCCGCGGGAGATCTACCGCCGCGTGCGTGGCATTGCACCCGATCTCATTGTCTATTTTGGCGACCTGGCCTGGCGTTCGGTGGGGACAGTGGGTGGGGGACAGATCTATACCCGCGAGAACGATACGGGCCCCGACGATGCAAACCACGCCCAGCAAGGCCTCTTCATCTGGCACGACCCGCAGCACCCCGGCGGCGGGCAGCGGCTCGACGGGGTGGAAATCTACGATGTGCTGCCGACGCTGCTGACCCGCTATGGGGTGGCGGGGCCGGCGGGGCTGCGGGGGCGGGTCATGCCAGTGATGGGTAACAGACGTTCCCCCCCTACCAACGGCTAAAGACCAGCAGCACCTCCGGATACTTCTTCACCAGCTCGGGCCGCTCGCGCCAGAAGGCCGACAGATCCCGCCCCAACTGTTGCAACGTCTTTTCGGGGATACGCCCGCGGAGCCGATGGTCCGTCTGGCGTATCTGAGCGCGGATCGTATAGCGACCGTGGATCTCATAGGCCGCAATGATGGGCAGCCCGTGCTTATAGTATTCCAGAGCCTCATCATAGGCCCCGTTGCACATCGCCAGATCTGCAATTTTTCGCAAGCACGACCCCCGCAACCGGAGTGCGTCGGTCCCCTCGCGGCTGGCATACAACTGTTTGTGCTCCTCGGCAAACTCCCGCCAGCGGTCATATTCGCCGCTCTCCCACGCCAGCTCAACAATATCGGCAAAGCACTTGTAATCGTTGAAACTATCGCCAAACTCCTGACACACCTGGCGGCACTCCTCCAGCTTGCGCCGCGTCCCAGAAACATCTCCCTCTTCAAGCAACGTCCGCGCCTGCGAATAGATTACCCGTGGCTTGATGTGGAGGGGGGCAAACTGAATGAGCCACGCCTGCTCTTCCTTTGCCTTGTCAATCTCGTTGCGAAGTTGGTAGGCAAAAATGCGCCCACAACGGACCATACTCATCCACTCGATGTCCTTCTGGGCAGCAAAAATGTCCATCGCCTTTGTATAGTAGGAGAGCGACTGCACCGGCTGGTTGAATCGCACATAGATTTCTCCAAGCGTGGAGTAGGTGATTGCCAGCTCACGCGGGGCGTTCAACTCTTGCGCCAGTTCCAGAGCCGCGTAGCAGCTTTCTATCGAAGCGTGCTGATCGCCATTCAGGGCGTAGATGTAGCTAATGTCATTCAAAAGGCGCGTTGTCTGTTCAATGTTGCGTACATAGAGGCAGATTTGATAGGCTTCAAGAAAATCGGTCAGGGCTTTGTCGTGCTTGCCCTGGTAGGTATAGGCCTGTCCGCGACTGTGGTAGGCCGTGGCGAGACAATCCTGGAGATCGTGCTTGCTGCTCAGCTCGATAGCCTGCTCAAAGCGAGCGATACCATCATCCAGGGCCTTGAGCCTGATGTTTGTCTGACCAAGCAAAACCAGAAGTTCAACCTGCCGGTCCACGTCGAGCGGGGCTTGCTCCAGAAGCGTGGTCGCCTGCTGCCGGGCCTTTTCATAGTGGCCCGTATCTATCAGGTGGCGAATGCAGCGGGTCCGCACGGCGTGGGGCACGACCACTGCTGTTTGCTCACCATGTTGGCGCATTTCGTCAATAAGCAGGCCGCGCAACCGGAAATCATAGGCATAGGTGGCATCGTCAAACATCCGGATAAACGTCCGTGCGCCCTCAGCGGGGTCAGCGTAGAGCGTATGAAAAAGCTGGCGCACTGCCAGCCGTTGAATCTCTTGCCGCAGAGCCGTGCGCTCCATAAATGGGCTGCATACAATATGCATCCGTGGCTCATCCTGTTCGGCAATCTCCAGCGTGCCAAGCTGCTTGAGACGCTGGTGGATGGTTTCTTCCTGCCGTTCCATATGCCCCACAGCCAGCCGACTGTGCTGCTTGCGCTGTTTCTTATCGGGATCGATCTCCGGCCAGACATAGCGACAGAGCAACTCCTGAATCTCCGTATGCAAACAGATACGCCCATCGGGGAGCTGTTTCACAAAGGAGCTGGTGCAGGCTCGCTCAAACAGGGAGCGGGCGGTATCTTCAGGAACAGCCAGCAAATCGGTAATCATCTCGACCGAAAGGGGAAAGATACGGGCCAGCAACAACGGAAGCCAGCCCTTGAGCTGACTCGTGTTGGCAATGGAAAAGGCCAGGTCGCGCTCAAACTCCTGCTGCAACGGTTGAAATTGCTCTGGCGGAAGGGTTTCTTTCTCCGAAAGGGGATGGGCCAGTATCCAGTCGGGGGGCGAGTGTTGCCCATATCGCTGGACGGCCAGATCGAGCAACACGGGGCGGCCCCCGCTGAGCATGATAATCGTTTGCACCAGGCTGGCCTCAATTGCACCACCAAACATATTTTGCCGATGGTAGATATAGGCTTCGGCGGCATGGCGCGGGAGGGGAGCAAGCTGGAGCATCCGCACCTCACGTACACCGGCGGTCCGCAGCAACGCGCTGATCTCTCGGATATTGCGCCCGGCAATAATCACGACAACATTTTCGAGGTGCTTGACCGTCTCTATCATATACGAGACCATCTCCGGTTGCTGGAGCACATCCGAAGTATCGAAAAAGAGCACAACACGCGCCGAGACCATATTGAAGCAATTGACAAACGTCTGATTGACGGCCATCTGGGTTTGCTTCAATTGTTCCAGTCCTTCTCCTTTCATCTCCATCCTGCGCCAGTTGAGCAGCACCCGCAAATATGGACCGAAAATTTTCTCGCTGACCATACGAGCAATGGCACAACCGACACTCTGTGGCACATGAAAGGCCGGATTGTGAAAATCAATGATTTCTGTAACAAGCAGGGGGATCTTCTCGCTCTGCCCGCTGGTGTGTCGCCGGCGAACTTCCTGGAGCAAGGAAGTCTTCCCCCCCCCTGCGGGAGCATCAATACAGATGATACGCCGGGACCCCCATTCCTGTATTGCCCCATCTATGTAGGTTAGCTCACTTTGATGGCCGATAAATGGCATAGAGAGTTGTTGTTCCATATGCAAAGCCCATTCTTCTGTAATTTTGACAGTGACCGCAGACATTGGGAGCATCTCCCTGCTTGTCTTTAGAATGCTTTCGATTAAGCCGCCTATATTCTCTCCCAATAGTGTAACCTGAATGTTGAGTAAGCGCAAAATTTCCCTTTGTGTTTCTATGTCACCCTTTTCTTCTCCCTGCACAACCTGCTACATTTTCCCCCTGGCCCTAAAAAACCAGCTTGCATGCTCACAAGCTGGCTAAATCCTTATAATATACTATACTATGCGAGTATTGGTTGAAGCAACCTGGTTGAAGCAAGCAAGAGAAAACACAAGGAGTAAACAGACAATGGCACTCTCTCTCCTGATTGCCCAGCTTCGCCCGCGAAAAGGCGACTACCTGGGCAACATCGCCCGAATTGGCGAGGTGTTTGCTCAGATTGAAACCCTGAGCAACCGCCCTGATGTGCTCATTCTGCCGGAAACCTACATGAGCGGCTATTTTCTTGAGGGGGGCGTGCGCGAACTGGCTCGCCCCGCAGGTCAGGTTTTCGCCGATTTGAATGCGGCTTATTGTCAGGTATGCGGCCCAACAAGCCCCCCGCTTGATATTGTTGTCGGGTTCTACGAACGCTACCGCGACCGCTACTACAACAGCGCACTCTATGCAACCCTGGGACACGAGCAGTCCGTGGACGCGCCGGAGGTCCCCCGCCCGGGCCTGGTCCATGTCCATCGCAAGGTGTTTCTGCCAACGTATGGGGTTTTCGACGATGCGCGGTTTGTCGAGGCCGGCTATCAGGTGGCGGCATTTGACACGAGCTATGGCCGCGCCGCTATCCTCATCTGCGAGGATGCCTGGCACAATATCAGCGGGTTGATTGCCGCGCTCGATGGGGCACAGATTGTCTTTGTTGTCAGCGCATCGCCGGCCCGCGGTGTTCAGGGCGAACGTCCGACAAACCTGGACCATTGGGAAGATCTTGTCCGCCGCATTGCCGATGAGCAGGGGGTGTTTGTCGCAATGGCGCAGCTTATCGGGTTTGAAGGAGGCAAGGGGTTTGCCGGCGGCTCGCTGATTATGGGCCCGCGGGGCAATGTGCTGGCAGCGGGGCCGCTGTGGAATGAGGCCCTCATTGCCGCAACGGTGGATCTGGACGATTTGCCGCTGGCCCGCGCCGATATGCCGCTTCTGGCCGACCTGGAAACGATGCTGCCCCACTTGCAGCGCGAGATGGACCGGGCTACCCGTGGCGAGCAAGCCACGGGTGCCTGGGAGCCGGCCCGCCCTGCCGCACACCCCGCCCCGCACCCACAGCCTGCTGCTCAGCCCCGGCCCGGGGGGGCTTCTCTGCCGGTGTTTTCTGCCCCTGCCTTCGATCCGGTGTCCGATGCCATTCTCCATATCAATACGGACCTTGTGCAAAACTGGCTGGTTGAGTTCTTGCGCGACGAAGTGACACGGCGGCGTGGCTTTCGTGATGTGGTGCTGGCTCTGTCGGGTGGGGTTGATTCGGCACTGGTCGCCTTCCTCTGTGCCGAAACCTTCGGGCCGGAGCATGTGCTGGCCCTGCGGTTGCCCTACCGTACCAGCAGCAGCGAGAGCCTGGAACATGCGCAACTCTGCATTGACCAGCTTGGCATCCGTTCCGAAACGGTAGACATCTCCCCCTCGGTGGATGCCTACGCCAGCCTCGACCCGGACATGGACAGTCGGCGCAAGGGGAATATCATGGCCCGCATGCGGATGATCATCCTGTTCGACTACTCGCAGAAATACGGTATGCTGCCCATTGGCACGGGCAATAAGACCGAGCGGCTCTTTGGCTATTTCACCTGGCATGCCGACGACAGCCCGCCGGTCAATCCGCTTGGCGACCTCTTCAAAACCCAGGTCTGGCAGCTTGCGCAAGCAATGGGAGTTCCCCCAACGATTATAGACAAGCCAGCCAGTGCCGATCTCATCGTCGGGCAGACAGACGAGGCCGATTTTGGCATTAGCTATCCCCGCGCCGACCGCATTCTCCATTTTCTTGTCCATGGCTACCTTCCGGAGCGACTGGCTGCGCTTGGCTTCTCGTTCGACGAGATCCAGCTTGTGAAAAAGCGACTCGATAGCACCCACTGGAAACGCCACCTGCCCAGCACTGCAATGGTCAGCACCACAGCCATTGGCGAGTTTTACCTGCGCCCTCTGGATTATTGAGGAATTGTTGTTGTTAGATTGTTGGTCAACAACCACCTGCTGAAGCAGGTGGCTTGCCCTCGCCCGAAGGCAGGGCTTCAGGGGAGGTTGACAACTCCCCACGGCTCCGTAGAACCGTATAGCGATTGCGAATAATGTTCGCTTGTACAGGT
>DAOTUE010000107.1:0-7232 GCA_034436975.1 Chloroflexaceae bacterium | reverse complement strand
CAGTGGTGGGGGGCTATGTGGTGTCGTTCTCATTGGGGGTATTGTTACCGCCCTGGTTGTGCGGGGACGGAGCGGGAGAAGAGGAGCCGGTCGTACCAGCAGAACCCGCCGCACCACTCCGACCCGCCGTACCACCCAGACCCGCCGCCCGGCCAGTCGCCAGCGGCCCGAGCGCAGGCGGCCCCGCCGGTAAAGGAGAAGATGTGTTATGCCCATTCGCGATTCGTACTACAACAAAGGGTTAGACGAGCTGGAATCCCGTGTTGAAAGCAATTCCGATGCAAAAAATGATGTTGCAATCCAGCGGAACAGATTGAGAGAGAATCTTGATAGCGAACGGAGCTCTGGGAGCAGTGAAAATAATCGAAAGGAACACAACGAGATTATCGGGGCACTCAACCATCTTGCAATGAAGCACTGCCAGGGAAAAACATTTATTGACCTCTGTGAAAGCCATGTGGGACACACTATGGCTGATACCAAAATACTCTCGGGTGTCCGCAGCCTCGTGCGAGAGAAAATAGGAGAACCAGAAAACCGCCATCTGCTTGAACTGAGGAAGAAAAAAGAAACTTCGTTCGTTCGTAGGGGAGATGAAGAGGGACGAACATATCGTGAACCAGAAGGAAAGGTAGAGGAAACGCCGCTTGTAGAAATCTTCAATGAGTATCCACGTATGCTGATTCTGAGTGAAGCCGGGCATGGAAAGACAACAGAACTCTATCGGTTGGCCGAGCAACTTTGTGACCGGGCTGAGAAAGACCCCAAAGAGCCAGTCCCCATCATTCTAAGCCTGGCATCCTCGGAGCGTAATAACGCCGCACAAGAACGCTCCGAAGGCGAGAGGCAAAATTTTCACTCTGTGTCAATAAGGCAGTGGGTCAGCAAGAAGCTATCAGATTATCCAGACTACAATCTCTCTGCCAGCGATAATGGTGGATGGAATCCTGATACCACATTCGGTTGTTCCCGTATCATTGCTCTCCCCCTCCCGCTGGTGCGGCACCTCCTCTCCCAGCAGGAGAGAGGGAAGGGAGGTGAGGGACAGAGAGTTTGTGTGTCTACCCGGAGATGGTATGAAGACACAATCCTGCTGCTCGATGGCCTGGACGAAGTGCCCCCGGACCAGCGAGCCGCATGCATAAAGGCCATCAATGATTTTCGCAAGGCGGAAGGACCGGCGGGGCTTGTCGTCACCTGCCGCGAAGAAGTATACAAGAAACTCTTGGATCAGGGAGGAAAACTTGAACTCCAGGCAGCGATTATCTTGCAACCGCTTGACTGGGAGCAGATAGAAACGCATTTGCAAGCCAGGAAGCAGGATCACCTCCTCTCAAGGTTTGCAGAAGATAGTTCCCTATGTGAATTGGCAAACAATCCGCTGATGTTCTGGGTCATCAGAGAAGCATTTCCAGAATCGTCGGGGGATGCCAGGGATAACGGGTTAGCCGGTGCCACGCTGGAAGAGCGGCGGCAGGAACTGTTTACGCGCTATATTCGCCGGACACTTGAAGGCTGTTCGTCATCATTTCGTCCAGAGCATCTGTTGTCAGGGATACGGATGCTTGCATCTGGTATGGTGCAGGAACACCTTTCAGTATTTCGCCCCAACCAGATAGCTCTCTCCTGGTTGCCCCCGACAATGCAACGATCCCATCGGTTTCTCAGCGGGCTGGCCGCAAACGTGATGAAATTCTTGATCGGGTTGCTGATCGGAGTCTTTGTCTGGTTTGTTCTCGCTTTGTTCCCGACCCCGGATGCCTGGTCGTCTGGTGTCAAAGCATTCATAACCGTTGTTCCCTTTATTGCCAGTATTACCGTTCTCTTTATCGGGCTACATCGCATAGCGAACATAGGGAATGTTGATTTCGCTTCCACCGCTCCCACCAATGGGAGCCAGCAGCACTGGCTTTTGCGGGAATCCAACTTTGGCGGTTGGCCCCACTTTCTTCTAGGGAGCGTGGCAGGTTTCAGCGGGTTGCTCCCCGGCCTGATTGCGCCAGAAACCAGTATATTCTATGGGGTCGCGGTGGTTGTGGGTGCTGGCCTGGTCTGGCCTGTGCTGCTTTTCCTCCACGCAAAAGTTTTCTCCCCATTGCCCGACACACAAACGGGATCTCATTTGCGGGAAGAACCATCCCCTGAAGTGGAACACACTCTTGCAAATACTGACATCCGGGTTTTGCTCCTCATCCTGCTTTTTGCTTCTATAACGATCACGTTTCTTGCTTTTAACGGCTGGCTTATCTCTCCCGAATTGGGGATACAATCACTCTTCTGCCTGCTTGCCCTGTCCATTGTTCTGTTGAACGCTCTGTTAAAAGAGTTGGAGCCACGACTAAACCACCGCCTGCTTCTGGCCCTCGCGGCCTCTGTTGTGGATAGGGGGGGTGATGAAAACCATTCCCCCTCCCCAACAATGCTTTTCTCTCTCTTGCTTTCTGGGAGCAAGCAAGTTCGCCGCTACAACAATGTTCTCCACACGCTCTGCAAATGCAAATTTTTGCAACCATCAACAAAGGTAGCCGATCAGGGAGAAGCATATGAGTTCCGACATCTTCTTTTTCGTGAATACTTTGCCGCACTAAAAGACGATGATATTGAGAAGATTGTATCCTGCATTCAGAAGCATCAAAGGTCATAGAGCCGGTTGAACAATGCTTCGATGGCCAACCCCAGATCCTTCTCGGCAATATCGCTGCTCTCCCTCAACATCTGCAACTGGTTGGATGATTTGAGCCGATCAAAAATGCGGTCCGCATCGGCCAGATCTGGCTCTTCTTCCAGAAGACGGGCGTTGATTGCTTCTATCTCCCTGCCCTTCGATTCGTCCAGACACCAGGAGCGAAGGGCCATGATCCAGCGGGAAGGGTCGTCATTGTTTTTCTTTTTTAGCTTCATCGTGAACGGTTCCTGTTTTTGCCCCAACGTTAACTTGAGCGGTACTCGTTCTTCCCGTCCCTCCTGATGTTTTTCCCACACACGCACGGTCACGGTTGTCCACGAGGCCGGCCCTTCGTCAATGAACGGATCAATCCGGTCAAGCAGCACCAGCCTGGCGAAACACTCCAACCGCGGCATATCGTGGAAACAGGCAATCAGGCGCATCGAGAGGCACCGTTCCCCAATAGGCGGCATTCCCTCAAGATATGCGGCTATTGTGTGGGGAATATCAAGATGAAACTGTTGATGGGGTTGTTTTTCTCGGTTTGCCCAGTAGTGGCGGGCCAGGTTTCGGTAAGATGGCAGGTCGGTTTTTTCACAAACCCTACTTCTTGCCCTGTCCGCATTCCCAATCCCAAGAAACTCCCCTTCTGCCATTACCACAAAACGAAACGGGTCGCCCCCACGGAAGTAGCGACATTGCCCTGTTGAGATATTCTGGCAATGGGACTCTTTCACTTGCTCGAAATAGGTATGCCCTGCCTGGTTCTGGTTCATCTTTGGGAGGATGGCCAGCGTGTACGTCACTGGAGTGGAGAATGCATCACCTCTTATTCGTAGACCAAACTGGTTTTGCTCTGCGACGAGGCGGCCCAGATGGTCGGGGGCTATCCCGAAGGGAGTATCCTTTGCCATAGCCATCACATCCCCCAGGCTCAGTTCCCAGGTCCGGGAGAAAACCTGGCGAACCAGTTCCCCGATGTTCTCCTGGTTGAGCGGCTCTGGTTCTGGCCTGCTTTCAACATCCCGCGAGGATTCCTGAGATGGGGTGGAAAGGAAGAGCAGACCTTCTACTGTGCAGTGTGTGGACTGCTGGTTTGTGGTTGCTGGTTGCCCCGCTGAAGTGTTTTCGTCGTGGCACATAGCGCATTTCCAGCGTATTTGCTTTGTTGCTTGCTCAAGCAGAATTTCTCGCTGAGATTGTTCGTATACCCAGTCAACATGCTTGCCTGCCAGATAATCGCGTATGCCCTGAACAATCTCACGATCTTTTTCTCCCGATGGGATATTGTCCTCATTGTCAAAATAGTCACGATAGTCATACAGACGGGTGTAGGGTTGTCCCCACTCGTGGCGAACACGGCAGAAATCAAGCTGCTTGCGCCGTTCCTGACGAAACGTTTTCATCTGCTCATCAACTCGCCGTACTTCCGCTTCAAGCATCTTCTGATAGTCGCTTACTCGTTCCAGGAGTTCCTTGCTACACGTTGTCAGGTCGCTGGCAACCTTCTGTACCTTCTCCGCCACCATCCGATCAATTTCGGCATCAATATATTCCTGCACTGCTTTGAGCGCACGCTCCTGCCTGTGGGTCGTTGTATACCCGGAAAACCATCGCAACCCTTCAGAGAATCGTATCCCTTTTGCAAAACAGTTCAAGTGTGTCTCTTGCCAGGCCCGTTCTCGTTGCTCATTTGTTGTCTCGGCTCGTTCCTTACATTCTTTTCCATAAGCATCCAACCTCTGCGCTATGAATCCCCAGTGTTCGGATGAGAGAGATTCGAGAAAATTCCCCATCGCTGGAAGGTGGACTCCTTCATTCAGTTTTTCACACACAAAGTGGATCAGGCGGTTTTGTTCTGTTGCAAACATTTTTCTGGCACATTCGTCCAGATATGTCTCGAATTTCCTCTTCCCTTTCCCATCCCTATCACGAAGGTGTTCTCTTATGTATGTATCGCTCTTCTCTTCTACCACTTTTTCATTGTTGATGAGACCGCACCCGAAAGCTAACAGAACCAGAACTAGACTGACACCTGCGGATATGATGTAGGGGTGGGGTACGGCAAACATAACGCAGGAAATACTAATGGCCAACAAAAAGGCGAAATCTTTCTGCTTCAGAATCCCGGAGAGCTTACCCAGTTGGGCGGTGCGGGCATAGCGTACCTGGAGCGGGTCATACCCCTGGGGCGGGAAACGATGCTGATGGAGCCATCCTTCGCAATCGGCCATTTTGAGAACCGTTCCCGGTTCCCAGACTTTCGGGGGAGAGGCTGCAAGATGCCAGGATGCCCCCAGGGGCGTATCTCGAAGGTATCTGGCAGTGTTCAGTTGTTCATCCTGTTTGTTTGCCAGAAATGAATGGTAGAGCAGATCGCGGATCGCTCGTTCAATAATCTCGCTACTTATCTGCTCTATGGGAAAGTGATAGGTAAAGGTCCCGATGCTGCTATAGAGCGGGATCTCAGCGGTTCGCTGTCTGTTATTCCGTGTTTCATTCACTTGCTGATGATGTTCTGCCAGCTCATTTCGGTGCTGGCGTACCTGGTTGCTCTCCCCTGTTGATGATGCATCTATGTGGAGATGGGAGACAATGGTATCGGCAATCATAGGGGAGACACCTTGCGATATGGGAATGTTGGGCAATCTCGGTGTCTGTCCTGTCTCAATAAGCCAGCATCGGTTGAACAAACGATCATTGTCCAACACAACAATATCATGATTGCTGTTTGTCAGCCAGGCACTGTACCCCGTTTCTGCAGAAGGGTATCGCCCAAAGACAATCTGCGCCAGGTCCAACTCGCGCCACGCAGCAAACACCGAACCATCGGTAATATGTTCTGGCATCTCTTCAGGCGCGTTCGCATCAGGAAGCAGCAAAAATCCGTAGAGCGAAGGTGGGGGAGATGCTGCCTGATTGCCGTTTCCAGGAGATGTTTCCTGATTGCCGTTTCCAGAGGACCGCGAATGCCCAACAGCATAAGATAGCAGCCATGCTATGTCGGTAAGCAATCCGGCTCCCATCGGGTCCCCCATGTCTGCAATAAGGTAAACTCTGGTGAGTTCCGACATACTATTACATTTCGGCTCTAATTCTGGCAACAGCGAAAGAGCATCGCGGAGCAAAGCCAGCCTGGCTTTACATCGTATACTCAGCGAGACCGGTTTCCCCGGCTTCTTGAAGAGACCGAGCCACTGACTGAGATATGGGTACGCATTCCTGTTCTCTTCCACCTGGCGGATGAACTCATCAACATCTCTACCAGAGAGAAGGCGATATTCAGATGCTTTGAGAGGACAGGGAACGGTTTTCTCCTCATCTTTTTTTCCCTGAGCCAGTGCCAGAAAATGCACAGGAATATCCTTTTGGGGGTATCGCTGCAAATTCTGCTGATTGGAAAGGATGTCTTTTATCATTGCCAGTATCCGGGGTGTTTCCCTCCCCAGTCCGATGATGATGGTCGTATCAGAGGTGGGGACATAGAGATGGGGACGAAAAACTTCTGGCCGTTCCAGGTGGTAGGCTATCGGATCTACCTGACCAACATCTTCCGTATCGGGGAGTATCCCCTGGCGAGCAATCCGACGGCGATTTCTATTCCGAACAGCAACAAAACCAACAATTGTTGTGACCGCGAGCATGATAAGGATAGTCTCAATGATAAGTGCCAAAATATCTCCTTTCTTTCTCGTCTATGGAACTTGTGCAATATCCCAGGAAAGGTTCTGATCTTCCTGGGAACACTCACCGATAATTGGGTCATTTTTGCTTGCAACATACGGATTCTATTACATCTGTATTCTCTCCGTCCTTGACATGTCCTTCACCTGCACTGCATATGTATTCACAAGCCACTCAAACAAACAAACAATTCCCGCCGCAAGAGACAAATATCTACAGAGATTACCAGGATTTCCAACCGGCTTCATTCCGAGCACTGGTTGTTCTTTCGAGTTCTCGTTTAGCAATCTTCCACATTGTTAGCCAGATACCAATCTGGTCGTTCGTCAACACCCACTCAATCCCCCCTTTTTCACGGGGTAGGGCAGAAATCACGTCAAGGGAGAATTTATTCTGATACTCGTTGGCCGTATCCTGATCAAATTCATTGGTGAGGATAGCATTTGCCAGTGTTGTCGGGCCTCTCCCGATGTATCCCCACTCAAAGTCAACATTGGGGGTGTTTTCCCATCCGAGTTTCTCGTGGAGCGATTGGTCATCAACGGTAACAATACACCGACCTTCTCGCAAATTCGGCCGGTTCCCTTTGTAGACATGCCTGGTCATCGGGTCAGGTAGGATGATGGGAGCCATAACCCGCTCGGAATTCGTCTGGGAGTGCGGCCCGCACCTGCTTCTGACAGGAGGGGCAGCAGACCGCGTGCATCTGATGCTCTGTGATGGATGGTTCAATTGGGGGGATGTCCCAGACCTGGTGGGATTATCAACCTGGGGCACGAGATGGTTCGGCGTTCTCAGACCACTGCCTCGCCTCTCGTTGCAACAATTTTGCTGACCCATATGCACCATGATCATACGCAAGGGTTCCCCTTTTTTGCCCCCA
>DAOTUE010000106.1:0-21190 GCA_034436975.1 Chloroflexaceae bacterium | reverse complement strand
CTGCCACCAGGTGAGCAATTCTGACAAATGCTCTTTCACTTCGGCAAGCACGGTAGCATCAACACATTGCACCCGTTTGTGAATATAATCCAGAATGTGTTGTGCAACTGGATGGGCAGCGTCAAATCTGCTCGCTGCGTTGTTGCTGGTCCACTGTTCACGCAGGAGCCGTGCCATCGCAATCAGCACCGCATGCAGCGCACGGTCCCGCGCCCGTGGCGCAAACGGTGTGACGCTGGTTGCTTCGACGTGGCGGTATATTGCTTCGTGGTAGGGGCGAAACCGCTCGTAGTGGGAAATATCTCGCGGGCGCGACCAGTTGTAGACGGTGACAACCAGACCGGGCGCATCGCTTCTCCGTCCCACCCGACTGGTTGCCTGAATGTATTCGGCACTGGTTTTAGGCTGCCCGTTGACGACCATCAATCCCAGGCGTGGCACATCCACCCCGACCGAGATCATATTTGTGGCGAGCAACACATCCAGCCCGGTTGTCGCTCCAACCGGTTGCTCCAGCAGACTCAGGATTTTTGGAATGTCGCGGGATGGGATACGGCTGGTCAGTTCGCAATCCTCGTCACGGATCGTTCGCGCAGGCTGTCCCCGTTGTTTTGCCAGGTATTCGATACGTTGCACAATGTCATCCTGGACCAGGCGCAATGCACCGCCAAGCTCCCGCAGGCTGTTGAAATAGCCGACCAGGGTGGTGTAGGTATCGGAAATGTCCGGACCATGCGTTGTCAGATATTCGCTGGCAACCTGCAACAGGATGGCATATACCCGCACCAGTGCGGTTTTGACACTTCGCCCCTGTGCGTGAACACCAACATAGCATCGCCCTGGTTGCTGTGCGAGCGGCTGCGCCGTGGCAAAGAACGAATCGCCTGCTTCCAGACCAGATGGGGGGAAAAGCTGTACCCTGCGGGCAAACAGATTGCGAATCTGGTCATCAGCGCGGCGGATTGTTGCTGTCGAAGCAACGACTTTCGGACGAATAAGGGAATTATCCGGGCCGGGCCGCGAACAGAGCCGGTCTATTGCAGTTTCGTACAGTCCCGCCAGCGTCCCCAGGGGGCCGGAAATCAGGTGGAGTTCGTCCTGGATAATCAAATCGGGCGGCAGGAAGGGCTGGCAGGGTTTCAGACTGACAGGCGGCAGGGGTCCCGATTTACGATGGCTTGAAGAGTGATCATCGCTGTGGACCAGGTAGCCATGCCGCGGGCAGAAGCGGTCAACCCGCCCGAATAGAGCCATTGTCTGGGGTTTCCAGGGCAGACGGGCAAACTTGTCGGCTGTTGCCAGGAGCAGTGTCGGACATTGACGATAGATGTCATCGTCAATCAGCAAGGCGGGGATGCCCCGGTCAGGGGTTTTCGCGGTGCCATGAAAGGTGCAGGCCCGGTTGGGACAGACCAGTAACATCCGATCACGGTCGCTGTCAATATGGTAATGGCGATGATCGAGATGTTCGCCACACCAGGGACAGGATGACAATTGCACCGGGTTGCCCTCGCGTACCTCGTTGCCGCCGTGCAGTTTATCAAGGGCTTCTTCGGCATCCTTCAGATTGTTGGGAGTAGCCCCCGCCCCGACCCATAATCCGATCTGGAAGGGGTGCTCTCCCCACTGGCCCGATTGCTGCCGGCGCAGGTGCTCGCAGGCACAGATAAGCGTGGCGGCCCGCTGAAACTGCTGTGTGGTGAGCAACCGCAGGGTGTAGCGCATAATCACGGTTACGCCACCATCGCCGCGCATATCCTCACTGTCGCCGCGTAGTCGCCGCAATCCGGCAGTGAAGGCAATCAACCCCAGGTAGGCTTCAGTTTTGCCGCCGCCTGTCGGGAACCAGAGCAGGTCAACAATGGCCCGTTCGCTGCTATCGGGACGAGCGATGCTTACCAGGTTGAGCAGGATAAACGCAATCTGGAAGGGTCGCCAGGCCCCCTGGAGCTTCGGCCTGGATGTGGCACGTTTACCTGTGCGCCGATATTCCTGTGCCCACGCGCTATAGGAACGCTGCAACAGCATGGCCCGGTTGGCAAAGCGGAAGGCATCGAATACCTGCTCGTCGCTTGCCAGCAGGGCCAGGCCCTCGCGCATTCGTTGCAGAGCATCGTTGCAGCGATCCAGATGAACCGCTGCGGTCTGTTGCAGTTCCGAGGTGGGGAGATTGGCAATATCATTGTGTCGCTGGCTGATCCAGTCATCATAGGCATCGAGGAGCGGTGTTAGCTTTGCTTCTATCGTCTGCGGGATCTTTGCATCCGCCAGTGGTTGCATCTCCAGTCCGGCCATGCTATTGGGTGTGGTTGCTGGCAATTCGTAGTCAGGAATGAGCGCGGTCTCCAGCACCGCAGCCTGGTTTTGCTGGATGTCGTGCCAGTCCACTGCACAGCCATGCCCGACAGCAAACTCGTAGCAGTCGCGGTAGAGTAATGTATGGGTTTCCAGGTCGGGGTCATAGGGGAGCGTGCCGCCGGGGGAACGATGCACGAACGGATGGGATATGGCTTCTCCCCGCACGCTCAAATGTGGCTGAAAGAGACACTCTGTATCGTTTGCCCGCACCGCATCAGCGGATCTGTTCCGATTGACCAGAAAGATCGAAACGCTGAAGGTGGGGCTGCGCCGGCGCACAACCCATTCCAGACTACCACCGCCAGTCAGCTCCTGCTTGCTTCTGCCGGGCGTGAGTGGTATCGTGATTGTCTCAATGACAGGTTGCCGCTGCCAGCGTTTGCCAGACGTGCCTTTTTCATCGGTTTCTGTTTGCTCAAGGTAGAGACCATAGGAAACCTTCACGACAAGCTGTGAGACGCTTTCCTGTACCGCAAATGACAGTCCAAGCGAAGACGGATTCATAGTCTGTGAGACTGTGATTACTTCGTTGCCGTTTTCCCCTTCTTCATCCGAGCCGCCTACTCCCAGGCTCTCATCTTCTGCCGCATCTATCTCCACACCGGAGGGGTAAAGGATGCCGGTAAGGTATTGCACCGTCGGGCGGTCGGTGAGACGTTCGTCAGGCGTATGCGGGCCAATCAGGTCGGTGCGGAGCGCGTCGAGCAGGCTGGCACGAAGGTCAGTTGTGTCAACGACGCGCTGTTTATCGTCCATTGTCATCAGGTATCTCCTTCCCTTTATTACTCGTTCCTTTCCTCCTGTTTATTGCTCCCTTTTGAAAAACCCACCACAAACACTGCCCCCACGCCGTTCCGTTCCGCTGGTAGCAACGTGATCGTTGCATGCATTGCCTTCAGCAACTCGCGGGTAATGTACAACCCCAGGCCCCGCCCGCCATTTCGCAGCGACACAAACGGCTCAAAAGCTATTTCGTTCGTGTGCAGGTGGGCGGGAATGCCGGGACCGGTGTCTGCAACTGTAGCGGTGCATGTTTGATTGTCCAGGGTTATTGTGATGCGATGTGGCTTCGGGTGTCCCTGGAGCCAGATGCAACTGTTGTGGACCAGGTTATCGAAAACCTGCACCAGCGAGGCCGGGCGGGCTGCAACCAGAAAATCTTCTCCCTCCACCCCGGCGGCTATACCAATCTCATCAATCAGATGCTCATTCAGCTTGAGCGCGAGTGCGGCAGCATCCTGCACGCTGGTTGTTGTTGTGCGCTGGAGCCTCCAGCCAGCCTCGTAGGGAGCCAGCACGCGAAACTCATTTCGTAGCGTGCCCAGGCAGGCATCAAGAGTGCGGATGGCCTGCGCGACCTCGCTGTCGCCCCGTCCCAGTCCACGCAATGCGCCCAGGGCTTCCAGCGCGGCATGCACCTGTCGCCCGAACTCGTGCGACACCCGCTCGGCCGCCATTCCTGTGGCGGCCAGGTGCATCAACACCTGCGCTCGCTCTTCCGCTTCTGTCTCGCTCTGATCCTGGTAGACAGTGGCCTGCTGGAGATGTTCCTGGAGTTCGCGGATGGCCTGCCGCTGAGTCAGGTAGGGCGAGGGAGCATCAGGGGCAAGCAAGAGCATGTCTTGCTGTGGAGAAGGTTCGGGAGGGGTTGCGCCGAGAGTCCGCGGGTTCGGGCGCGATGGCGATGGCTGGAGCGATGGTTTTTCCACCACCACATCATCGCGGGCGGATCTGGCTATCGCTTCTGTCATTGCATGGGCTTCCTTCAATGCGCTTTTTGGCGCACGCGGGCGCGGGTCTGTTTTGCCGGGACGGTCCTGGTGCCAGTGGCTTGCGAAGAGGTTGATAGCCGCTCGTATCAGGGCCCGCATATCGCGGAAGGCGACGTTATCAATCAGTCCCTCCC
Organism: Chloroflexaceae bacterium; assembly: GCA_034436975.1. Classification (GTDB taxonomy): domain Bacteria; phylum Chloroflexota; class Chloroflexia; order Chloroflexales; family Chloroflexaceae; genus JAAUSY01. The sequence continues at coordinate 16,926 of DAOTUE010000106.1, read as the reverse complement.
GGTTGGTCTTGTCACGCAGTCCCGGCGTTTCAGCCTGCGACACTTCCACAAATCCCACAATCTGTTGATTGCTGATGCGCCTTGACGGGTCGTTGATACGTTCGCGGTCAAGGTCGAGCCAGTCGTTTCCCGGTTCGCCATAGGGCAGCACGCGCAACCCATCACGGAAGAGCGATACCCCCGCCATTGCGTCCAGATCAGCGCGGGAAACCCCGCTCTGGTTGAGGTGTTCCTGGGTGCGATCCCACACATAGAAATTGATGTAGAAGGGACCGCAGCCATTCTGCCCGAATGATGCCATCTCTTTGTTTGCCGGGGAGATCAGGTTGTGGCTGTCTTCATTCGTCTGGCGTTCTGGCATAGCAGGGTGCTGACAGCGGTACTCGTAGTCGAGCCAGCCCTCGGCTGTCACCAGTCCGCGGAAAGTGTAGTGGGCCCGTTCAAGCAGGTCGCTGCTGCTGATCTCCTCAAACGATGGGTAATCGGGACAATGCAATACAATGCAAAAATCGGGAACATGCTGATGCGGGCTTTGCAGACGGCGCAGTGCCCGTTGCACCTTTGCAACCAGCGTTTCCTTCCAGTCAGCACGGGAATGCTCGATAATCAGGAGGGTGCCGGTGTTGTTGCCCGTGAATACCTCCGGCTCCCGCTCAAGGAGTGTTACCGCTATATCGTCCAGGAAAACGTCGCCGCTGTCAAAATCGTTCCAGTCAATGTGCAGGTAGACCTCTGGCATATTCGCAGCGCGGCTTATCATCTGGAATGTGTGGCCAAGCTGGTGAACAGCAAATCGCCCCACGCCTTTTTCGCCTATTGGCAGGCGACTGCGTGGGGTGCGTTGTTTCTTCTTTTTCTGTTGCTCTTTGTGGTCAACTGCCGGGCTGAGCCATTTTTGCTCAATATCGTCGCGGGTCATTCCCATACCGTTGTCGCGCAGGAGAATACGGGTCTGTTCGGGGGTGGTCAGGTTTGTCAGTTCAACTTCGACGTGGGTTGCATCAGCATCGTAGGCATTTTTGACCAGTTCAATCAGTCCAACAGCCTGGTCGCTGATGAGTTGCTCGCCAAGCAGGGAGAGCAGGCGAGCGCGGGGGCGGAAGGTTGCCTGTGTGGTTGTTGTCGCTGGTGGCATACACTTACCAATGTGTTACAATATCGGGACCTCGATAGCTATTTTTTGAAATCAGGGAAATCCCCATCCTTATGCTTTCCCGGCCTGGATGGGCTTTTCTCTTTCATATTATTAGCCTCAAGTATACCACAATTTTTGCCTTGTTTTGGGAAATAAGTAGGCAATTTCTCCCATTGTTGCCTCACCCCTGGTATAATTGCTATAAAAGCAAAAGCCCACCTCGTGCTTCCACGGGATGGGCCCTGTCTCACCAGTTGATGCTATTGTAGCACGGAAACGAGGAGCACCAGTTATGCCCGATTATGCCGACCTGGAGATTGGCCTGCACCGCCGCGATGTCACCAGCTACGCGGTTGACCTGCGCTTCATAAAAGTGGCGGCGCAGGAAACCACCTGCTTCAGCGGGTGGAGGAAGTGCCGCCATCCTCCTTTCTCCTGGTTGTCACGACTGAATGAGTGTGCTAGACTGTTGTACAAGGCACTCTCTGCAAGGAGAGCCAACAGCATTGCACCTGTACAAGCGAACATTGCTGGTTCTGGCGAACAATCCGTCGCCAGGTGAAATGTTCTCGGTATGAACGCTCCTGTTCCGGCAAGCCCGGAGCTGGACGGGGTGGTTGTCAGCCACCCTCGAAGGAACGCTTGATGAAACCAAAGCCTGTCCCCGGATAGGAATTGCGGTGGAGGGTAGTTCCAAGCCACCCGCTGAAGCGGGTGGTCGTTGACACCAATGTACTCCCAAAAAGAGAGGGGGCAGGATTTGGGATTCTGGGTTCAGACGACCATGCGCTATCGCGCACCCTGACGGAATGAAAAACGGGTATTTTCAAGTGAGGGATCGCGGGCATCTTGTCCGCCCGGATACAAGCGAGACGCTTGCGCTCCCTATACCCTGAACCCCAAACCTTGAACCCTCTCATTGCACCCGCTCAAGCATAGCGACGGGAAAGGAAGCGAATACCTCGGCCAGGGGCAGGGCCGCCTCCCCCTGGTAGGACGAAACGGCTATCACCTCGCCGGTCAGGTGGTGGCGATAGCTGCGGCCTGCATCGTCCTCTGGCAACAGGAGCCAGCTTTCGCCCCACACTTCCGGCCCGATGGGATGGATGGCTTTTCCGTCGCAGAGCGTGGCAACCAGTCGCGGGGCAACAATAACCATCCGCTCGCCCGGCTCGCCCGGTCCATTTTCAACCGTCTCAACCGTTCGGGCAAAGCCGAATCCGTGGGCGGCCTGCTCCCCCGCCACTTCCAGCGGGAGGTAGCTGCTGCTGGCAAAGAGGCGTGGATGGGCCCGACGAAACTGGAGCAGCCGGTAGATGAGATAGAGTTTCACCCGTCCATCGTAGCCAGTGTCGAGCAGTTCGCGAACCAGGGCCGTCTGGTTGCCGTTCGGGGCCTGCGCCACCCGCTCTTTCAGGTGGGCCAGCAATCCACGCCGTCGCTCGTAGTCCACCGGTCGGCGGTTGTCGGGGTCAACCAGGCTGAGATCCCATAGCTCCGTGCCCTGGTAGATGTCGGGCACGCCGGGGACCGTCAGTTTCAAGAGCACCTGGGTCAACGAGTTGATCTGTCCATAGAAGGCGATCATCTGGGTAAAGCGGTGCATATCGGTGAGAAAGGGGTCGTCTGGATTGTCGCTCAGAATGTTGTGGACAAAATCCTGTACAGCGGCATCGTAGGGTTGATTGGGCTGGACCCAGCTTGTATGTACCTTTGCCTCTTTGGTAGCTTTTTGCATATAGGCGGCAATGCGCCCGCGGAAGTCGCCCCACGCTTCGCCATCGGCGGGGGTCAGCAGCGGGATGGGAAACTCCCCCGTGGGAGGATGCTGACCGGGGGTGGACAGGGGCCAGGCCCCGATCAGCGATTGGTAGAGCAGGTATTCGTCGTTGCGGCTCGGCGCAAAGGAGTTATCCACGGGTTGCTTTTTGTCCTCATTCAGCTTGGTCCAGTGGGCAATCACATCCTCCCACTGCTGCGGCATCTCCGAGAGGACGTTGATCCGCGCTCGCACATCCTCGCTGCGTTTGGTATCGTGGGTCGAGGAGGAGAGGAGCGTATGGGGCCACGAACGCTGGTTATCGCTGTTGCGCTGGTGAAACGATTCAACCGTGCTCCCGAAGTGCTCCGGGTGCCCCCCCACCTCGTTGAGCGAGACCAGCCGGTTGTACACATAGAACGAGGTATCTTCAACCCCCTTCGCCATCACGGGGCCCGTCACCTGCTGAAACTTTCGCACCCACTGGACCAGGTTTTGCTGGTCTTCCGGGCGAAAATCTTCCAGCTTATCGAGCAGGAGCATCTCGCGGATGAAGTCGAAGACCGCGGCGGCGGTGCGGGGGTTGCGGCGGCGGGCTTCGGCCACGGCGGCCTCGATGAACTGGCGGTCGCGGTGCAGGACAATCAGGCTGTCGGTGGTGTAGGTGCGGTAGACCGATAGACAGGCGATAACCTCGCGGATGGCAAACGTCAGCGTATTGAGCGTAAAGTCGCGATAGCGTCGGTTGCGCTCCGCTGTCCGTTCAAGCTGGTGGCTGAGCGCGTAGATCTCGCTGTCCATTGAGACCAGCATGATCATTTTCTTGTTTGCGTTCACCAGCTCGTGGAAGGGGCGGGTATAGCCTGTAAACCGCTGGTAGAGCATATCGAATTTGTCGCCATTGTTGCTATTGACAAAGAGATTGTTTGCCGCAGCGAGAAAATCATAGCCCGTCGTGCCGTGGACAGCCCAGTTGTGGGGAAGCGATTCATCCTCACTGAGGATCTTTTCGGCCACAACGTACATAGGCCAGGAGAGCGCGCCGGTGTAGCCGCTCTCGTGGTGTTCGGCTTCCCATGCGGCAATGCGCCCCACCACCCGCTTTTTCAGGGTGTCATCATCGGGCATTTCCTTTCGCACCTGCGCCAGGTGGTCTTTGACCCGGTGAAAAACGTAGCCCTCCTGAAGCTGGCGGAAGTAGGCTTCGGGGTCGAATAGCCCGTCAATGTGGTCAATCCGCAAGCCGAGGATTTTGTTTTCGGTGAGGAGGCGGAAGATAAGCTGGTGGGTGTCGTGGAATACATCGGGATCTTCAGTACGGATAGCAGCAAGGTCGTTAATGTCAAAGAAGCGACGGTAGTTGATTTCTTCCGCGGCGACACGCCAGTAGGCCAGGCGGTAGGACTGCGCGTTGATGAGGTCGTCCAGCAGGTCGAAGCTGTGCGGGTCGCCGATGTTGCCATTGAAGGCCTGCACCGCCTCGGCAATCGCCGTCCGCACGGTCTCGCAGTCGTTGTAGAGCGTGGCAATGCGTCGCTTGATAACTTCTTTCTCACGGTTGCGCTCAATGCGCTTTTCCGGGGCAATCTCCGTGCGGGGGGGGAGATAGCTGATAGCCGTGAGGATGCTCTGATACTCTTGCAGATATTCCGGCTGCGCTTCCAGGGCAGGGGTCAGTTCGTCAAGTTTGTAGCCCAGAATGTGGCTATAGGTGCCGGGGGCAACGGGGAAGCGGTGCTCGTAGTATTGAATGAAGAACGATTCTTCTTCATAAACCAGGCGTAGCTCGCCATTTTCCAGCACCCGCCCATACTGGTCGCCCAGGATAGGCAGCAGCACCTTGTTGGCCAGTTCGGGCTTGACGGGGTTCCACTCAATGTCAAAGTAGGAAGCGTAGTCGGAACTTGGCCCATTCTCCAGCACATCCATCCACCAGGTATTGCACACATCGCCAATCCCCATATGGTTGGGGACAATATCAAGCACAATGTTCATCCCACGTTCGCGCAGGGCCGCGGACAATGCGTTCAATCCCTCTTCACCACCGAGCACCGGGTTGATCTGGCTGTGGTCGCACACATCGTAGCCGTGGCTACTGCCCGCACGGGCGCGGAAGAGGGGCGAGGCATAGCAATCGCTAACCCCCAGGTCGTCCAGGTAGTCTACCAACGCAAGCGCATCAGAGAAGGAAAACGACGGGCTGAACTGAAACCGATAGGTCGCCCGCGGGATACGCATATCTGCGAGCACATCCTCTGTCAATGAAGCAACCGTCGGGGTGACGCTCATATCACTCATTTCTGTTACTCGTATTCCGAGCCGGTCTCCCAGGGAAATAAAAGAGGTTGTCCATTCCTGGGCCGCTTCCTCTCCCTCGTCTGCCCGCTCTTGCATCTCCACATACACCGTATTGATCATTTCATAGTAGGTGTTTTGGATAGTCCAGAAGTCTATGGTAAAGGGCATCGCCTGGATAATATCAACGAGCATTTCCAGCGATTGAAGCTGGCTCAGGTCGTCGGGGCGGGTGCGGGTCTGTTCGCTGAGCCGCTCCATTGTCTGCTGGAAGGTGTAGGCCAGGCTCACGGTGTCTAGCTCAACTCCCCAGGTGCGGGCCTGTTCCAGGATCGAGTCAATCGCTTCGCGGTTGGGGAGCGTCTCGCTGACGGCCCGGCGCAGGTCGCTATTGATGACAAACTCCGCCGTTGCGTGGAGCACCCGCGGCAGGGGCACACCAAGCGAATTGAGCAGGTGCATCAGGGGCATGCGCCGCTCGTATACCTGCCGATAGACGGTATCATCGTCGGCCAGCGTAGACTCCAGCATTAGCTCAAGGAAGGAGCGCTGGGCATCGCGGAAGAGCGATTGAGACGAGTATTCCAACCCCCCGAAGTAGCGGTCCAGCAGCCGCACCACCTCGGCAATGTCGCCGCGGTTTGCGGCTTCGGCGACATCTTGCACCAGGATGCGGTAGGCTGCCTTGTCGCCGGTGCTGGTGGGGGCGGGGCACACCCCCGCATTGACGTTGTGCTCGCCAAAGTGGAGCACGCCAAAGCACAGAAGCTCCGAGTTGCGGGTAATCGTCGAGGTGACTCGTATCTGCCCGATGGCGACATGGGCAATGCCCGGATCGAAGCGGTGGTAATCCACCTGTTCCACCTGGTAGCAATAGATCGTCGCCTGGTCCCCATACCGCTCAAAGAGCGAACTGATTGCATAGTGGGCCCCAAGATTGGGCAGGTCAATTGCCGATGGCTGGACCCATTTTTCGTAGAGGTAGCGACCGTCGCGGTGTTCGGGGATGTTGCTTGTTGCCTGTTCAAGCAGTGCGAGGAACTCATCTTCTATGGCCTGGCCCGCGTCGGGAAAGAGCAGCCGGGCCAGGTGGATTGCCCGCCCCGCATAGCGAATGACCTGAACCGTTTCAAGATTGGAGACATCATCAAAATACCACCCGCTGCTGGTGTACATCAGCAGGAGGTAGCGTTGCATCTCCAGCAAGCGGAGTAGCCCGACCAGTTCTTCATGGTCAAGCGCACGGGTGGTGTGGCTTGCCTCGAATATCGCGATGTTCTCCGGAGAGCGGTCCAGGATAACGTTGATGTAGTCGTTGCGGGCGGCCCACGCATCATACAGGAACCGGTCGGCGTATTCCTCAAACGGCGTGGCCAGCCGGTCTCGCAGCCAGTCGAACGCACTCCGCAGCGGCTCACGCCATGCCTGGCTCCACGAGGGGTTGCGTCCCGTATTGCAGCCACAGTCGCGGTGCCACCGCCCCACCCCATGCGAACAACTCCAGGCGGTGCGCTCCAGGATTTCCACCTCGTGCGTGGGGGGGCACAGGTCGAGAAACTCGCCGTAGTTGGTGAGGCGGGCCTGCTCCCCTGTCTCCACCTGGTGTAGCACATAGGCCAGGGCCATCTCCCCATGTTTGGCATAGTGGCCGTAGCTTTCCCCATCGGTGGCAATATGCACCAGTTGCGGATGGTCGCGGGACGCATCAAACCCATCCATAAGCCGACGGGCGAATTTCTCCCCATTGGAGAGCACGCCCTCGAAGGCAACCGCACGAGAGATTGGCTCATCGTAGAAGAAAATCTCAATTGTGCGCCCGGATGGGAGCCGCTGGATGTAGGGCATGGTCGGGTCAATGTGACCATTTCCGATGCCCTGCCAGTCGCTCTCCCCTCCAAGCGGGCGCACCCGCCACACCTGCCGCGGGGAAAGCACGGTAAAGCGGATGCCATGCTCCGCCAGCATATCAAGCGTCTCCAGGTCTACCGCCGTTTCCGAAAGCCACATCCCGTCCGGGTGGTGCCCGAAACGGTGCTCAAAATCGCGGATACCCCACACAATCTGGGTTTCGCGGTCGCGGCGGTTGGCCAGCGGCATAATCATATGGTTGTAGATCGTTGCCATTGCGGAGCCGTGCCCCGAAAAGCGGGCCCGGCTCTCTCGGTCGGCGGTGATAATGTGCTCATAGACAGTCGGTTCCTCTTGCTCCAGCCAACTCAGGAGCACGGGCGAAAAATCGAAGCTGATGCGCCCGTAGGTGTTGATGATTCTGGCAATGCGCCCCTCGTTGTCGAGTATGCGGGCCCCCATATTGGGCGCGTAGCACTCGTCGGTAATGCGTTTGTTCCAGTCGTGGTAAGGATAGGCTGAGTCCTGTAGCTCGACAGCCTCCAGCCACGGGTTTTCCCGCGGGGGTTGATAGAAGTGTCCATGAATGCAGATGTAACGCTCCACTGTGGATCATCCCTCCTCAATATCCTCAATATCCTCAATAGTGCCTTGCGAAAGAGCGCGAAACAGCACAACTCCATAGGGCGCAAGCGTGCGGGGCATCGTGTTGTCGCTGACCTCAAACCGCTCCGGGGGCGCGTCGTCTGTTTTCGGCTCCCCCCTGCCCGTCTCCTGCCAGCGTTCGTCTGCGGTATCAAGCAGGGTTTCCCACAGCCCACTGGGAACGTGGAAGTTTGACGTTACGGCGGTGTCGCTGAAATTGAGCAGCAGGATAACGTCGTCTTCTCTGGCCGGCTTGTCCCCGGCCCACTCCCACCCCGCGGGTAGCGCAGACGCAGGACTCAGCCGGCGGATGAGCAGAGCTTTTTCCGACACAACCTCTTCAACTGTTACTCGCTCTTTGTCCAGCGTGGCCAGGGCGGGCAGCGTTTTTCGGAGCCGTATCAGCTCGCGGTAGAGCGAAAAGAGGACACGATGTTTGCCCTGCTCTGCAAGGCTGTGGTCCAGGCGCGAACGGGCGAAGGTCTCCTCAGACTGCGGGTCGGGGGCCTCGCCCTTCCAGGCAAACGAGACGAACTCCTCGCGCCGCCCTTTGCGAACGGCTTCGATTAAATCTGGGTCGCCGTGGCTGACAAAGTAGAGAAAGGGGGACGGCTCGCCATATTCCTCACCCATAAAGAGCAGAGGGATATAGGGCGAGAGCAGCAGCGTGGCCGCGGCCAGTTTGAGCGCATCGAAGGGCACAAGCGCAGTCAACCGTTCGCCAAGCATACGGTTGCCCACCTGGTCGTGGTTCTGGGTGCAGACAACAAGTTGCCTGGCCTTGACGGGCCGGCTCGAACTGCCATGCCGCCGCTGCCGAAAGCGGGAATGGACGTTATCATAGAGCCACCCGTGCTGGAGCGCATAGGCCAGGTGCTCAACCCGGCCAAAGTCCAGATAGTAGCCGGCGGTTTCACCCGTCAGTACCGTGTGGATGGCGTGGTGGACATCGTCACTCCACTGGGCATGCAGTCCGTAGCCCCCGATAAGGGGAGGACTGACCAGGCGGTTATCGTTCTGGTCGCTCTCCGCGATGGCGTAGATGCGCCGGCCAAGCTGATCGGCGCGGGTGTTGAGTGCATCCGCCAGATCGCGCAGGAAGGGGGTGGCAGAAAGGTCGTTGATTGCGTGGACTGCATCGAGCCGCAGCGCGTCTATATGATAGTCCGTTACCCACATCAGCGCATTCTCAAGGAAAAACCGCCGCACCTCGTTGCTGTGCGGGCCGTCGAAGTTGATGGCGGCCCCCCACGGGGTCTGGTAGCGACTCGTGAAAAACTGCGGCGCGTAGTCCCACAGGTAGTTGCCCTCCGGTCCAAAGTGGTTGTAGACCACGTCGAGCACCACGGCCAACCCCCGCTCGTGGCACGCATTCACAAACCGCCGCAAGCCATCGGGCCCACCATAGGCCGAATGGACAGAAAAAAGGTAGGTGCCATCGTAGCCCCAGTTGCGCCCCCCCGGAAACTCCGCCACCGGCATAATCTCAATGGCCGTGATGCCCAGGTCTCTAAGGCGGTCCAGGTGGGCAATGGCAGCATCGAAGGTGCCTTCGGGCGTAAAGGTGCCAATGTGTAGCTCGTAGATGATGTAGTCGTGGAGCGGCAACCCCACCCAGGCCCCGTCGTTCCAGGCAAAGTCCGGGGCAACCACCTCCGACGGCCCGTGAACCCCCTCCGGCTGGAAGCGCGAGGCCGGGTCGGCCCGTTCTTTCTGCCCGTCCAGACGGTAGCGGTAGCGGGTGCCCGGAGCCACCCCCTCGACAATGGCTGTGTGGTAGCCGCGGGCCCGCCGGAGGAGGGGGATGGTCCGTTGGGTGGGTGAGAGCAACCGTAGCTCAACCCGTTCAACGGCGGGGGCCCACACACAAAACGAGCATTGATCATCATCCAGAAGGGCGACACCTGGGCACGGCCCGGTTCTCTTTCTCATAGCTTCCCCTTTCATAGCCGCTTTCATAACCACTAGTGAGTGATGGGTAATGGGTAATGTGGGTAATGAGCCGCTTTTCAGTGCGGTGGAATGCGTTACGTATCACTACAATTTATCTCCTGTGGTATTATACCAGAGGCAGGCAAATGCTCAGCGAAACAAGAGAGGGGTCAGGGTTTGGGGGTCAGGGTTCAGACCCCATGCGCTATCGCGCACCCTGACGGAATGAAAGACGGGTATTTTCAAGTGAGTGAGTGAGGGAGCGCGGTATGTGTTCACGTTTGAGAGTGAATCCTGGGAGCGCAAGCGTCTTGCTTGCCCCGATGCAAGCACGCATCCCCTCTCAATCCCTCCCCTCACCGGGGGGAGGACAGATGGGGGAGCCTGAACGATTTACAAGCGAGATGTTTGCATTCCTCGCTTTCTTCGTTCTTTGTGGTTCAAAAAATCATAGTGACATAGAACAAAGGCAACCATGATGAATCTCTCGATCCTCTTCCTTGTGTTGCTGGCTGGCTCAACAGGTATCTCACTGGTTTTTGCGGGGGTGGCCCTGCGCCACCGCGCCACCCCCGGTGCGCTCTCTTTTGCGCTGGTGATAGTGGGCGAAGCCATCTGGTCTGTGGGCTATTTCTTCGAGATCCTGGCCCCCACGCTCTCCGGCAAAATTATTCTGGACAACCTGCAATTTGCTGGCGTTGACGCTATCGCCGCCGGCTCGCTGCTCTTTGCCCTGGCCTACACCGGGCGAAACCGGCTGGCCAGCCGGCTTGTTCCCCTGCTTTGGATTGTCCCCATCCTCAATCTGCTGATGGTCTGGACAAATCCCATTCATCATCTGGTCAGTTCATCACCTGTTCTCATCAACACACAGGGCATAGTCTTACTTTCCTATACCTATGGAGTCTGGATGTGGCTCAATATCCTGTATTCCTACGCACTGGTGCTGGCCAGCATCATCATTCTGCTACGCTTTGCCATCCGCACCCACCGCATCTACCAGATACAGACGCTCATGGTAATCCTGGGGCTTTCGACAGGGCTTATCGGGTCGGTCGCCACAGTCTTTGGCCTGGTGCCGATCCCCGAACTCTCCCACCTGGATACCACCCCGATTGTCTTTGCCGTAGTCAACCCGCTCTGGGCCTGGGGGTTGTTTCGCCATCGGTTGCTGGACCTGGTGCCTATTGCGCGGGATGTGCTGGTGGACCATATCCCCGATGGGGTGCTGGTGGTAGATATGCAGCGGCGCATTGTAGATGCGAATGCAGGGGCGCAAACATTGAGCCAAAAGCCCGCAGCAGCATTGATTGGCCAGTCGTTCGATACGGTTTTGCCCCCGTTTGCCAACGTTCTTTCGCTGCGAGAAGACTTCATCTCGTTCGAGGGGAGCCTGTGTGGAGAGTCTTTCGCTGCTCGTTCCTCTCCCTGGGTGGAAGTCAGCGTCAACCGCGTGCATCGTCGGCGGGGGCAGATGATAGGCTGGCTGGTTCTTGTGCGCGACCGCTCGGACCGCAAGCGGATAGAGGAAGATTTGCGCATCAACCAGGCCCGTTTGCAGACCATTTTTGAGAGTGCAGGAGTTGGTATTGCTGTTGGTAACAGTGAGGGAAGATATACGTCTTTCAATCGGCGAGCAGTGGAGACCATTGGCTATACCTACGATGAACTTATGAGCATGAATATCCTTGATCTGGCCCATCCGGATGATCGTGGTGGTGTGCGGGCCGATATGCACCAGCTTCTCATCGGGGTGATTGATGACTACCAGCGCGAGCGTCGCTATCGCTGCAAAGACGGGCAGATTATCTGGGTTGAAAATACAACGACAGCGGTACGAGACAAGCAAGGAAACCTGGAATCTATTATTGCTATCTTGAAGGATGTGACCGAGCGAAAGATGATGGAAGACGCGCTCCGCAAAAGCGAGGAGCGGCTCCGCCACATTCTCGATTTTAGCCCCCAGGGGGTGGTGGTGCTCAATGAGCATGGGGATATTCAGTATGCAAACCCGATGGCCCACCAGTTACTGCATGAAGATCATCTGGTCGGAAACCCGTTTGGCCTTCCAGTGATAAGCCAGGCCCACGGGGATAGCGGGTTTGAGGTGGATATTGTGGTGCAGGGGGAGGCCCGCTCGGTCCTGGAGATTCGTGCAATGGAGACAGACTGGGATAGCAAGCCTTCGTACATTCTCTCAATGAACGATATTACCGAGCGGAAGCATATAGAGGACGAATTGCGACGGGCGCGGGAGGCGGCAGAGGGAGCCAGCCGCACCAAGAGCGTTTTTCTGGCCAATATGAGCCACGAACTCCGCACCCCCCTGAATGCCATCCTCGGCTTTGCCCAGATTATGGCCCGCAGCAATGACCAGCCCGCGGAGCACCGCGAGTATATGGCTATCATCGTTCGGAGCGGCGAACACTTGCTTTCCCTCATCAACGATGTGCTCGATATGTCGAAAATTGAGGCCGGACGTATTACCTTACACGAGAGCGATTTTTCTGTGTGGTCCCTGCTCCACGAACTGGAAGAATTATTCCGACTGCGAGCCGCGGAAAAAGGGTTGAGCCTCTCTATCGGGTGCGCCACGGATGTGCCACAACGCATCCGCACCGATGCGCAAAAACTGCGCCAGGTGCTCATCAATCTGCTTTCCAATGCCATCAAGTTTACCAGCAAGGGGGGGGTAACGATGCAGGTGAGCGGGAGGACAGGGGACAGGCGGCAAGGGACAGGGGACAGGGGACAGAGGACAGGGGGCGGAGAGCGTATCTCCACCGAACAACAACCAGCAACAGAGGCAATGTTGCATTTTGAGGTCAGCGACACTGGCTCCGGCATTTCCTCACAAGACCACGAGCATATCTTTGAACCCTTTGTCCAGACACGCAGCGGGCGGTTGCCGCAGGAGGGCACGGGTCTGGGGTTGGCCATTAGCCGGCGGTTTGTGCAGATGATGGGGGGAGATATGTGGGTTGAGAGCGAAGTGGGGCGCGGGTCGGTCTTTCGCTTCGATATTCTCGTGCAGGTGGTTGAGACCGTCGCTATGCCACCGGAGCAGAGAGAGCGGAGGTCTGTTATCGGGCTTGCACCCGGCCAGCCGGTCTACCGTATTCTCGTGGTGGATGACCAGCCGGACAACCGCCGTATGCTCGTTGATATGCTGATGCAGCGAGGCTTTATCGTGCAAGAGGCAAGCAATGGTCAGGAAGCCATCGCTATGTGGGAAACCTGGGACCCTCAGCTCATCTGGATGGATATGCGGATGCCCCTGATGGATGGCTACGAGGCAACCCGGTACATAAAATCTATCGCCAGCGGGCAAGAAACGGTGATTATTGCACTGACAGCCGGCACGTTTGATGAGGATCGAGAGGCGGCTCTGGCTGCCGGGTGCAACGGGTTTGTGGGCAAGCCGTTTCAAGAGTGCGATATTTTTGAAACAATGAAAACCCATCTCGACATCCGCTATGTGTATGCAGAAGAGGAAGCGGCCCAGGAAACCACTCTTTTGCAGAACACGCTTTCCCCCCAATCGCTTCTGACCCTGGAGTCCCTGTCGGTTGCAGAAATAGCTGCCCTGAACCGTGCGGCTATTCTGGGCGATATTGACTTGCTCAACCAGTTGGCAACCGCAATGGCCCCGCCGCTAGGGGCCGAACTCCAGCAGTTGATAGACCTGTTTCGCTACGAACAGATTATCGAAGCAACGGAAACACTGATAAAACGGCAATAAAGCAACAGGAACGCAACGGGAAACGTTTGGCTACAAGCTGACCGCCAGACGCTTCTCACTCACTTGAAAACGCACGTTTTTCAGTCCGTCAGGGTGTGCGATAGCACATAGAAGGCTGAATACTGAAGAAGGGAATAGATGAGGATGGTCCAACTTGTTGCTGCTCTCGGGTGGTGTGCTGTGGGTTTTTATATAGGGGTGCTGGTGTTGCCACTTGTTGTGTTGTGGCACAATATGGCTGTTGAGCGACGTGGCGGCTTCTTGTGGCAAACGCTACGCCCCACCCTGATAGCCGCTATCATCTACGGACTGATTTTTCTGGGGATGATCTCCTTTCCGCGGGCTGCTGTAGGGTTGGTGTTTATCGGGTTTCTGCTCCTCATTCCCATCTCAACCAGTGGCTTGATGGGGTTGATCTATTTTGCCTGGATGCAGAGGGATCGGTTGGTATGGCAGACCATCGGCCTGGGCGGGGGCTATCTAGCCTCTCTTGCCGCGCTGGTAGCTATTGTGCTCCTGAGCGACTCCTCGCTGCTCGCCAGTCCGTTTGCTGTGGGTGTTGGAATGGTCACATCGCTCGCGCTCCCGCTGGCGTTTCTCGTGCAAGCATCGCGGCTACATCGTCGGGGTTGGCGGCTCGCGGCCCTGGCCGGGGTGGTCATTGCGCCGGGCGTGTTTGTTGTCACTGCACTCCTGTTTCTCATTGCCACACACTAACCAGCAGCGAACCTCATAGTGCCTGTGTGGTGAAACTGGTTTTCTGAAGAACAAGGGGCGTATCCCCCCCGCACGACAACAATAGTGATGTCGTCGTGCGGCTCCGTTTCGCCAACAAACGTAGCTATCTCGGCCCGCAGGGAGTTCAGCATTGCTTCTGCGCTCTCCTGTGGGCCACGCCGGATAGACGCTTCTAGCCGCTCGAAGCCAAACATCTCCCCCGCTGCATTTTTCGCTTCGATCACCCCATCGCTTGTCAGGATAAGGATGTCCCCCTTCTCAAACCAGAGCGAAATTTCACTATTGTTGCGTGGGGGGTTAAGTTTGACTCCGAGCGGCAATCCCCGAATATCAACCCATTCGACCAGGCCATTGCTTCGTTTGAGAAGCGGATACACCCCGCCAGCGTTGATCAACCGCATCACCCGTCCGCCAGATTTCCCGGCCCCGCCGAGAGCCGATACGCCCGATGGGGAGAGATAGTCAATCTCTCCATACACAAAAGCACAATTGAGGCCCGTCGCACAGGTATAATCGGCTATAGCATAGTTCATCTGCTCCAGAAACGCTGCCGGTGACAGATTGTGCTCAACCAGTGAGCGAAACGAAGCCACACTGGCCGACATCAACAGAGCTGCGGGCATCCCTGTCCCCGACACATCGCCGACCGCGAAAACGTATCGGGTCATGGGGCAATCTTCTTGCACCAGCGGGAAGCGATGGTAGATATACAGGTCGCCGCCCACCTCGTGGGCCGGCTCGCTATAGCATACGACATCAAGATCATCCCACTCAGGTCGGGTGGGCGGGAGAAATCCTTTCTGGATATTCCGCGCAAGTTGTAGTTCATTTTGCAACCGGAGCGTCAGCGATTGCAGCTCTTCAATGCGATACTCAAGTTGCCGCTGGAGGTGGCGGAGCATCAACTGGTTTTTGATGCGAACCAGCACCTCCTCAACCTGAAACGGCTTGGTAATATAATCTATACCCCCGACAGCAAAGGCTTTCACCTTGTCTATCGCCTCATCGAGAGCACTGATAAAGATAACAGGAATATCGCTTGTCTGCGTATCGGCTTTCAACTGTTCGCACACCGTGTAGCCATCCATTTCTGGCATACAGATGTCGAGAAGAATAATGTCCGGGCGTTCGAGATGGGCCGATTTCAGCCCCATCGGTCCATTGATGACGGCACGGACCTTGTAGCCACGCTCAATGAGCATCATAGAAAGAAGACGCAGATTGTTCGGGGTATCGTCAATGATAAGAATTGTTTCCTGCCCACCAGGGGCCACGGCCTGCTCCTTGTCCGGGGTCGGGGCCGGTTCTGGACAGGCGGTTTCCGGAGTACCGTCCATCTCGTTATTTCCTTTGCTATTGGCTTTCTTCTTCTTGTGCCGGGTCAACCAGCATATAGCCGGCCCCCCGGTCTGTAACGAGGCACTCGGCGGCCAGTTTTCTTCGCAAATTGTAGATATGCGGACGGACCAATGCCTGGGCATCTGGCTCATCGGTTGCCAACCCGTGGCTGTGCCGAACAATGTCTTTGCATCGGCAAACCTGCTCCGGTGTCTGCGCGAGATACTGGATAATGGCGTATTCTATCGGGGTAAGTCGCACGGGTTTTCCCCGAAAAACCACCTCGTGGCGTGTGGGGCCCAGGGAGAGCAGGCCAATCGTGATGGTTTGGGAGCGGATAGGTGCTGGTTGGGTTTGCGGCTGGCTGGCTGGCTGGCCGACCAGTGGGAGTTCGGGTTCAGGTGTGCTGGTGTCAGGGGAAGGATGCTTGTTGTTGTGGCGGTGGTGCATTGAGGGAAACAATGTTGTTGCTGCATCTATAAGCTGGTGTTCGGAGTGATGTTGCTGCAAAGCTCTCTCGATGGTTGTGAGGAGATCATCATCGTCGCAGGGTTTGAGGAGATAGTCGAATGCCCCCTGTCGAAAGGCCGAAATGGCTGTCTCCAGCGTTCCGTGTCCGGTGAGCAGGATAACTTGTGGGCGGTAGGGCTGGAGGCGGGCCGTGTGGAGCACTTCGATACCATCTACATCTCCCATTACCATGTCGGTGACAACAACCGCGAAGGTTTTTGCTTCCAGCAGTTCGACGGCCGTCTCCCCATCGGCCACCTGTGTCACCTGGTAGCCGGCCCGCTTTAGCCAGCTATCCAGGGCGCGGCGCATCCGCAAATCATCTTCAACCAGCAAGATGTGTGCTTTCACGACTTTCCTACTCTCAAGATTTTTTCGCAGGGTTCTCTTATCCTATGATACCATATTTCTTGCTTGTCGGGCAGATCGGGCAGAGCATCGCCGTTTCCTTGCTTCCTCGTTGTCTGGCCTTTTGTCCTGTCCATATTGTAATCCCCTATTCTTTTGTGCTATTATAGGGCTGTCATCAGGTCACAAAAACAAAGCCAGGAGCTGGCTTGCGGAAAATGCTCTGCCAGACGTTTTATATTGATGCAGACGTTTTCGAGGAAGGGTTCCTTTCGCATGAGAGGATGCTCGGACAAACACCCCCTATCGGAAAGACGACGGAAAAACGACGGATGTAATGATGAGTAGAGAAAGAAAAAATTATGAAATCGGATGCTTTCATCGTTCGATTCTGGGGAACGCGAGGGAGCTATCCTGTTCCCGGTGAGCATGTCCTGCGCTATGGGGGCAATACCACATGTATCGAATTGCAGGTTGGTCCTCACACCGTGATCATTGATTCTGGTAGTGGGATTATCAACCTGGGGCACGAGATGGTTCGGCGTTCTCAGACCACTGCCTCGCCTCTCGTTGCAACAATTTTGCTGACCCATATGCACCATGATCATACGCAAGGGTTCCCCTTTTTTGCCCCCA
>DAOTUE010000105.1:0-44587 GCA_034436975.1 Chloroflexaceae bacterium | reverse complement strand
TGGTTAGCCGCTACACCTGATGGACTGTACCCCCTTGCCAATCGCCTCTCCGTGCTCGAAGTGCAAGAAAACCCTGGTCTCGACCCGCTCTTACCAACTGCGAAAACACAGAAACCGGTAGCCTGGATGGGGATTGGTTTGACATTGTTGGGATTGTTAGGGGCTATTCTGGCTATCTTGTTCCTGCCTGAAGCATTCTGGCAGGGGCGCATTGCCGCTGGTGCCCTCGTCGTCATCACCATTCTTGCATCCATTGCGCAAATAGCTGGCATTTCGCTCCGTGATCTCTTTGCCCACAAAGAACGGTAATGCCCGAATGCCAACAACGTCCACTGAGATGTTTCCCGTGTTTGACGGATGGGAACTGCGCCAAAACCCGGACACCCCAGATCGCAAAAAACGTTTTCGTAAAGCCCAAAATAAGATACGAGCCTGTTTGGGTTTGAGCGCAGTTCTTTACTGTGAAACACGGGAAACAGCACACATGCGTTCCCGCACCCTGTACTACTGGTGGCCGTTGTTGGCATAATGATAGTGTGGGGGATTACCCGGATTTGGTATTAGTAGTGCGGGGGTGGGTCTTTGCTTTTGAGAAACATTACCAGGGTTGCGGGCGAAAAGGGAAGACAATGGATTGAACGACCAGTTTTATGCGTTCGGAGAGCCTTAAATTATATCCATTTGCTATGGTATAATTGCGGGCACAAGAAATCAGGGAGAATGGAGAAATTCCGGAAGGTTCTGCTTCTATGTCAGCAACATACAAGTCAGGAACAAAAACCCCGATGCTGGTTTTGTCCAGAGGGAGATAAAAGCGTATGACCGAAGAACCGAAGACAATCTTGATCATAGATGATGACCTGAACTTGCAAGCAATGCTCAACCTCACGCTGCGAGACGCGGGATATAATGTTGTGATGGCCGAAGATGGTCAGGAGGGGTTGGAGAAGCTGGTAAGCATGCGCCCGGACCTGGTGCTCTCCGACATTATGATGCCCAACATGGATGGTGTGGAGATGTTCCGGCAGATCAAGGACCGCCTGCAAGATAGCGGCACGCCGATTTTTATTATGACTGCGCTCAACCGAAAACCCTGGTTCAACGACCTCGAAGCCGAAGGAGCTGTTATTATTCAGAAGCCGTTCAAGGTTGATCTGTTGCTCAAACTTTTGGAAATGAACCTGCTCTAAATTCACGATACTCTTCACGGCGATACAGCCTGAAGCCAGACCAACAAACAGGCCAGCGGAGGGGTCAGAACGGCAAAACGAGCGAAAACAACGAGCTAAAACAACGGTTGCAAGCGGAGATAGGTCTGGTGCAATTCTTCGGGTACCAGTTTGGTCCCCCCGACGAGCGGCATAAAGTTTGTGTCACCACTCCAACGGGGGACAATGTGCATATGCAGGTGTTCGTCAATGCCAGCCCCTGCCACCCGCCCCAGGTTCATACCGAGATTGTGGCCGTGGGGGTGGTAGGCTTCTTCCAGGCAGCGTATGGCCCGCCGGGTCAGGGCAAAGAGTTCGATGGCGCAGGCTTCGACCAGGTTTCCCAGGTCTGCCGTGTGTTCGTAGGGAACAACCATCAGGTGGCCCGTGTTGTAGGGGTAGAGGTTCATCACCACATAGCAGCTTTGCCCTCGATAGAGCAGCAGGTTGTGAGGGTCGTCCTGCGGGTCGGCGTGGTGCAAATCGCACAGAACACACCCGCCACCTTTTGGTTCGCCTGTTCCCTTGATATAGTTCATCCGCCAGGGAGTAAATTTTATTTCCATCACGCACCCTGTCTATTTCCACCTGCCAACCGAAGAATAACCAGCAACGATACTCCAACTATGCTCATCATGACAGTGCAGCACCCCAGAGCCAGGCCGATCTCGGCCCACAGCGGCAGCACAATACCAACCTTTTGCGTGGGAGCCTGGGGCGGGGCCGCCTGCGGGGGAACAAGGCCACTTGGCGGGAGCGATACCCCTGGCTGTGACTGCGGCGGTGGGCTACCACTGACCGGCTGCGAGGGGAGAACCGGGTTTCCCTGAAAGCGGTCCGGCGGCGCGGAGCGGCGCGGTTCGGCGGTGGGTTCTTCGGTGGTGGTTGGCCGTGGCAACGTTTCGCGCCATTCCGCGTCAAGTTCATCTATGGTCAGCCCGATAGTTTCTTGCAGGGCCTGCTCCAGCGGCGTAGCTTCGGCAAAGGCTGCAACAAGCTGCTGTGTCGCCTCGGTCCCATATTGCTCAATGAGGTAGGCCACAATGCTATGGCTCTGGGCATAGGAGAGAAGAGCCTGCTCCGGGTTGGTAGGGAAGCTGGCCGACAACGCTTCCAGAGGAATAAGTTCTCCATCGCGGGCCGCCGATTCGAGATAGAGATCGAAACTCATCTCTACGGTTTCTTGATTGTAAACAGCCAGTCCCTCGTTGAACCAGAGCGGCACTCCGCCGTAGGGGTTTTCTGTGGCCTGGTGCAATACCTGGTGAGACAGTTCGTGGGGAATAAGGCGGCCTATCTCCGACTCGCTGCCAGGGGGAATGGCCCCCAGAATCAGGCCAAGCGAGGGCCGCGCCTCGCCCCCCACCCACTCAACTTCGTTCGATTGCAACGCCGAGCGCATATCGTGGATGCTGGCATAGACATAGATTTTTACCGGTTCTGCCACCGTTGCGCCAATCTCCCGCTCAAGCCGGTCGAGCGCGGCGGTGGCTGTTTCGATGAGTTGGTCTCCAAACGCTTCGCTCCCCTCATACCAGTAGACGGTTACGCCCCGATGGTTTCGTTCCTGCCAGTCAAACCGATCATCGTGGTAGACCAGCGTTTGTGGCTCCGTCTCCAATTTATTTCCGGCCTCGTCGCGGATAATCCACTGGTACACGAGATCGATGCCCGGTGGTTGGTAGAAGACCTGCGTATTGAGCACATAGCGCACATTGACGTGCTGCCCCGGCTCTACTTCGGCCTCAACAATGGTCATAACATCCGAGCGTTCCGCACCATAGAGCAGGCTGACCTCGTTGATAGGGGCTGCACTACTCTCGGCTTCCAGCAAAAACGTGATGCTGCGGGGAAACGATACCCGCGCCTCGCTTGACGTAGCGGCAATGGCGGGGTCGCTGGCGTGGGCCGTATTCGTCGGCGCGGCCTGTCGCACACTCCCCACCAGCAGTAGCAATGCTACCAGCAAGGCCGCGATACTCCGCTGAAATTTCTGTTTATTCCTGTTATTCATGGGACATATTCCATTGCAAATAAGATTCAATAAACCGGTCGATACTCCCATCGAGAACCGAGCGGACATCGCTGGTTTCTGTCTCTGTGCGATGGTCTTTTACCAGCGTGTAGGGATGCAGGTAGTAGGTTCTCATCTGGTTGCCAAAATCGGCCTGGCGATATTCGCCGCGCAACTTCTGGCGTTCTTCTTCCTGCCGCTGCATCTCGCGTTCGAGCAACCGCCCGCGCAACACGCGGAGAGCCATTTCCTTGTTCTGAAGCTGCGAACGCTCATTCTGGCAGGTGACAACCAGTCCGGTTGGCAGGTGGGTGAGCCGGACCGCGGAGTCGGTGGTATTGACTCCCTGCCCGCCGTGGCCCGTGCTGCGAAAGACATCCATCCGTAAATCATCCGGGTGGACGACAACTTCCATCGCGTCGTCCACCTCTGGCATCACCTCGACGCGGGCAAAGGATGTCTGGCGGATGTTGCCCGAATTGAAGGGCGAAAGACGGATGAGCCGATGGACTCCTGCTTCGGCTTTGGCATAGCCATAGGCATAATCTCCACGTAGTTCCAACATCACACTCTTGAGACCCGCCTCTTCGCCGGGGCTAATGTCCACAATGGTTGCCTGAAAACTTCGCGTTTCGGCCCAGCGGGTATACATCCGCAGCATCATTTCGGCCCAGTCCTGCGCATCGGTGCCACCCATCCCTGCCTGAATAGAGAGAAACGCATCGCGGTCATCGTAGCGGCCATTGAGAAGGAGCGCAAACTCGCGCCTCTCTAGCTCGGCCTGTGCTGCCTCAAGTTCAGCCTGTAGCTCTTCCTGGAGCGAGGCATCATCTTCGGCTGCGGCCATCTCGACAAGTTCGCTCAGAGCCACAAGCTGGCTACCGAGCGCGTTCCACTGGTCCACACTCTGCTTGATCCGGGCAAGCCGTTGCAATATAGTCTGGGCCTCGCGCTGGTTGTCCCACAGCGAAGGGTTAGCCGCCTGCTCTTCCAGTGCGACAATCTCCTGCTCTTTGCCTGGCAGGTCAAAGATGCCCCCTTATGCGCTCAAAGCGGCTCCGCAGCGTTTCCAGTTCATGTGCCATATCTCGCATTATTTCTTTTCCTTTGTCTATTTCCTGGCCAGTCCACTAAAATAACCAGAACCTTTCACTATTCCTTACCAAAGATTGTACCACATCTTGCCATACAGGGGCCAGAGGTTTGGTATAATCTGGGAGGTATCCGCAAATCAGGGAGCGATAGCCAGCAAGAACAGAAGCAACACCGGTAATGTTGTAGACGAAGATATTGTAGGGAATATAAGGAGCAATGAAAAAATCTAAGCCCGAAAAGCCGACAATCCCACGCAGGAAAGAACCCCTGTCGCTGGTGAGTATTATTTCCATCGCAATGGCGGTATTGAGTGCGTTCTCCTTTTGTGTGCTGATGGGATTTTCGCCCATCTTGCCTGTCTTTCTCAAGTACCTGTTGTTTTTTGGAATGATTATCGCCAGCTTTATCGGGGCAGGTCTGGGAGCCGTCGGCGTGACACTGAGCGTTGATCCCGAAAAGAAGGGGTTTTCCCTTGTAGGGATTTTCCTGAATGCAGGAGTATTTCTCTTCCTAACGCTGTTTACCTGGTCGGGGCACACCTTTCTGCAATAGCACAGAGAAGATGGTGTTCAGAAATGCTTTCGACCTGGGGTAATCACTTATGTCCACCCCCCCGCCATCTCTCCGGAGATGGCGGGGGGGTGGACTGAAAACGGGGCTGATTACCCGTATCTGAACCCTACTTATCGGCGGTCACGGTGTATTTGCTTGGCTTTCTGTAGCGGGCCAGCGATGCTCGCGCCACGGACAGACGCGCAATCGGCACGCGGTAGGGCGAACAACTGACGTAGTTCATCCCCGCACGGAAGAAAAACTCAACACTGGCCGGGTCGCCCCCGTGCTCGCCACAAATCCCAACTTTCAGGTCGGGGTTGATGCGGCGGCCCAGTTCAATACCTGTCTTGACGAGCTGCCCCACCCCATCCTGGTCAATGGACTGGAACGGGTCGTCTGGCAGGAGCTTGCGCTCAACATAGGAGGGCAAGAAGCGGCCCGAGTCATCGCGGCTCAATCCCATACAGGTCTGGGTCAGGTCGTTGGTGCCAAAGCTAAAAAACTCGGCGGTCTGGGCGACCTTGTCGGCGGTGAGGGCAGCCCGCGGCAGCTCGATCATGGTTCCCACCAGATAATCTATCTGTATCCCCTCTTCCTTTTGCACCTCGTCGGCCACGCGGCGGACAAGCTGCTCCTGGATTTGCAACTCTTCGGCACTGAAGATGAGCGGGATCATGATTTCGGGGTGAACATCAACGCCATCTTTCTTGACCTTTGCTGCTGCCTTGAAGATGGCCCGCGCCTGCATTTCGGTAATCTCCGGGTACATAATACCGAGGCGGCACCCGCGGAAGCCAAGCATCGGGTTGGCCTCTTTCAAGGCCTCGACGCTGCCCTTGACTTTGTCTTCGGGGATGCCCAGTTTTTTGGCGAGCGATTGTATTTCCTCTTCGGTGTGGGGGAGGAACTCGTGCAGTGGCGGGTCGAGCGTGCGGATCGTGACGGGGAAGCCATCCATTGCACGGAAGATGCCCTCGAAATCGCCCTGCTGAAGTGGCTCAATTTTGGCCAGGGCTTTTCGGCGGTCTGCTTCGTTTTCGGAGAGGATCATCTCGCGCACCGCGTCAATGCGCTCGCCCTCAAAGAACATGTGCTCGGTGCGGCAGAGGCCAATCCCCTCCGCGCCAAAGTCGCGGGCTACCTGGGCATCGTGGGGGGTGTCGGCATTGGTGCGAACGCCCATAGAGCGGAACTCGTCTACCCACTCCATAAAGGTCCCGAAGTCGCCAGACAATTCGGGTTGCATTGTGGGAAGCTGGCCAGCAAAGACCTCGCCCGTCGCGCCATCGAGCGTCACCCAATCTCCGAGCTTGATCGTGGTGTTGCCAACAACCACCTGCTTCTTCTTGTAATCAACCTTCAAATCGCCTGCGCCAGCCACACAGGGTTTGCCCATCCCGCGGGCCACCACGGCGGCGTGGCTGGTCATCCCACCGCGGGCCGTGAGGATGGCCTGGGCCGCAACCATCCCGTGGAAGTCATCGGGAGCGGTTTCTACGCGAATGAGGATAACTTTCTCACCTGTAGTAGCCATCTGTTCCGCTTCGTCGGGGTTGAATACAGCCTTGCCGGTAGCCGCGCCAGGCGAGGCGGGCAATCCCTTTGTCAGCGGGGTGTATTGGGTCTTTACCTTCGGGTCAATCATCGGGTGCAAAAGCTGGTCAAGCGCAGCCGGCTCGACCCGCTGGACAGCGGTTGCTTTGTCAATCACGCCTTCTTTCACCAGGTCTACCGCAATTTTGACAGCGGCAACACCGGTGCGCTTGCCGGTGCGGGTTTGCAGCATCCACAGCTTGCCGCGCTCAATGGTAAACTCAACGTCCTGGACATCTCGGTAGTGCGATTCCAGCCGTCGGGTAATTTCGATGAACTGGTCGTACACTTCGGGCATATTGTTTTTGAGTTCGCTGATAGGCTGCGGTGTACGAACCCCGGCGACCACGTCTTCGCCCTGGGCATTGACGAGGTATTCGCCAAACAGGATCGGCTCGCCCGTGCTGGGGTTGCGGGTAAAAGCTACACCCGTTGCACTGTCATCGCCCATATTGCCAAAGACCATAGACTGGACGTTGACCGCGGTTCCCAGACTGTCGGGGATCTTATTCACCCGGCGGTAGTCGCGGGCGCGCCGCCCGTTCCACGAATCAAACACCGCGG
Source organism: Chloroflexaceae bacterium (assembly GCA_034436975.1). Classification (GTDB taxonomy): domain Bacteria; phylum Chloroflexota; class Chloroflexia; order Chloroflexales; family Chloroflexaceae; genus JAAUSY01. The sequence continues at coordinate 37,558 of DAOTUE010000105.1, read as the reverse complement.
CAATAGCCGTGCGGAGTTGTTCCATCGGGTCTTCGGGGAATTCAATCCCTTTCTCATCTCTGATGATTTTCTTGAACCGTTCGGCAATCTCGGACAGCTCTTTCTCGCTCAAGTCGGTATCGAGCCGCTTGCCGTGGCCCTTCACCTCTTCCAGGTGGTCTTCAAATTTTTCTCCCTCGACCCCAAGAACAATCTTGCCAAAAAGCTGGATGAAGCGGCGGTAGGCATCCTGGGCAAAACGGGGGTTGCCCGTCTGTCTGGCTATCCCCTCAAGCGTCTGCTTGTTTAGCCCCAGGTTGAGCACCGTGTCCATCATGCCTGGCATTGAGAACTTGGCCCCGCTACGGACAGAAACGAGCAATGGGGTGGTGGGGTCGCCAAATTTGCGCCCCGTCTGTGCCTCAATATCTTTGAGAGCTTCGAGGGCTTGCTCCCACATCCCCGGCGGAAACTGCTCCCCACTGGCATAGTAGGCATTGCAGGCTTCCGTAGTAATGGTAAAGCCTGGTGGGACGGGAACTCCGGCGTTCGTCATTTCCGCTACGCCTGCGCCTTTCCCGCCGAGCAGGTCACGCATGCTGGGATTTCCTTCTCGAAACAAATAGACCCATTTTTTCTCAGCCATCTACAATTCTCCTCCTGGATTTTGAACGTTTTTACTCGTCAGCGAATATCTGGCAAACACCGCCAGTAGCGGCCCCACAACAAGTTTGTGTATTTCTATGGAACCGAGACACAATCATAGGAGACAACACAGGAATTGTCAATCAGGTCATCAAATTATTCTCCAGACCATGCACTCTGCACATCCTCTCACGCTCATCTTGTCCTCCTGGTTGTGGACTGTTTGCGCTGTTGCCAGAAGAGCAAGAGTCCGGCAATGGTCAGCAACGAAAGACCCGCAACCAGAATGAACACCCACAGCCAGGAAACAATACTCCCTTCTTCGACCTGGAATGTCCGGGTGCTGGTTGCCTGTTGCCCGGCCTGGTCGAGCACGCGCACTTCGAGCGTGTGTTCCTCTTCGCTCAGCTCTTCTTCGGGGGTCCAGCTATAGTCCCAGATGGTCCTTGCTTCACCATCGGAAGAGAGCATGTCGCTAATAACCAGTTCATTGTCTAGAAATAGTTCAAGAGAAGCGGGTGTATCTGTTTCGATGGTGACAGATACGGAGATTTCTTCATCCGGGGCAACCGTTGCATCTTCTGCCGGTTCGGTGAAGAATACTGGGAATGCGGCGGATACCGCCGGTGTTGTGGTGGTGGTTGCGGTGATGGGGGGGGAGCCTGCCGGGGGGGGCGGGCCAGGAGCAGTGCGAAAAGGAACATTGACCGGGGCCGATGTCCCCAGGTCTGGCTCTGTGGCAACAATGGTAAGCTGGTGTTCCTGTCCATCTTGCGGAAGGCTCGAAACAAATGACACGTCGTAGCGATGGCGCAGGTCTGCCCCCACACTGTCAAAGGCATGCATCAGGTCTGTTGGTCGGTCCACCGGGTAGTATCGCCCATTGCTGGACATCTGCCGCAAATCTTGCTCCGAAAGGTCGCTCGAACGGACTCCGATAACGTAGATGGGGACTCCCCGGTTGCTCGACATCTGTCGCACCTCTTCCAGGCTGTGCGTCGCATTGCCAGGAGCTGTTGTATTTCTCCCATCGGTCATCAGGACAACAATACCACGGCCTGCATCCTGATCGGCCACCAGGTTGATGCTCTCGATAGCCCCGTTGTAGAGTGCGGTGTAGTCTTCGAGCGTAGCGGGAGAGAGGGTGCTGATATGATTGACGACCCGTCCTCGTTCCAGAGCAAGTGGCTCAACCACTCGCGCTGTGGCTCCGAAGAACACGAGCGATACCTGGTCTGCTGGCTCCAGCTTTTCAACAAAGCGGATTGCAGCTTTTTTGATTTGCTCCAGGTTTTCTTCAATACTCCCGCTAATATCCAGGGCCAGGGCGATATTGAGATTGACTTCTTGTGGCGGTGTTTTTTCCACGCTGCTCACCGATACGCTCTGCCCATCTTCTGTCAGGGAGAAATGCTCAGGCCTCAGGTCCGTCAGGGGGCGGCCCCGGTCGTCTACCACAGACAGGCGGAGGCGAACCTGGGGGAAGGCCTGCGTATCAATTGATTCAACCTGCACAAAGACCCATTCTCCTTCGGACTGAGAATGCACAGGTGAGAGGAAAAGCCCCCCTCCCAGGCAGAGCAGCAACAGGAATACCCATTTCAGCCATCTCGCTTTCAACTGTCTCACGGTCAAACGCTTTATATCGTTCATCTGGTTCATCTCGTTCATGGTATTCACCCTCCCTCCGCATTACTCGTTCAGGGTGCGACAGGCATCAATTCTCCCAGATCCAAGCAGCATAAGAACCTTGTAGTGTGGAAGGTGGTTGTCGTAGATAGCCTGGCTGGCCCCGTCTTCGAGTGCGTCGCGCACCTGGCCCGTGCTCCAGTCGGGGTGGAGCGAATAGATGAGGGCGGCCAGGGCCGATACATAGGGGGTGGCCATCGAAGTCCCACTCATATAATCATATCCCTGCTCAAATCGTTCATTTGCGGGGAGCGAACTGCTGGTCATCTCAACTTCGTAGGTGGGCATTGTGGAGAGAATCCGTTCGCCCGGTGCTGTCACCGATACCCACGGGCCCGAATTCGAGAACTCGGCTTTTTCTTCATCCTGTGTTGAGGCCGCTACAACCACAGCGTCCATGTTTTCTACACTGACGGCGTTGAGGAAGGGGAGATATTCGTTGCCAGCCGCGACAACAACAAGCACCCCGCTATCCATTGCCTCGCGGATAGCCGCGTTGCTCTCTGGCATCATGTTCACCACGAGGAAGGGGGCCCCCAGACTCAGGTTAATCACCTTTGCCCCTTTCTTCACAGCGTAGCGAATGCCCGAAGCGACGCTCTGGTCGGAGCCGCCCTGTGTGCCCAGCACACGCACGGGCAGAATGCGCACATTGGGAGCCAGTCCAACAATACCCTCGCTATTGTTCAGCGTGGCCGCAATAATCCCGCTCACATGGGTGCCGTGTCCCTGCTCGTCGGAGGGGTCGTTGTCATTGCTGGCAAAATCGTAGCCATCGGTGCGGAGCCGGCCTACCAGGTCGGGGTGGCGCAGGTCCACGCCCGTATCCACCACCGCCACTGTCACCTGGTCGCTGCCCGTGGTGCGTTGCCAGGCGCAGGGGGCCCCGATGCGTTCCAGGGCCCACTGTCTGCCATAGAGCGGGTCGTTGGCCACGCTGCCCTGCCCCCGTGCCACGCCCCCCGCCGCTGGCCCGATAGGGAGCATTGCCACAAGCAGGGCCACCAGGCCGAGCAGGAGCAGGGGAGCGAAAATGTGCTGGAGCAGGCCCCTTCCCTGTTTCTGCCTCTTCTGTGTCTCCATGATCCCCCCTTATTTCTGCTCAATGACTGGCTGAATGTTCCGAATATACCACCTGTCCCCCACCTTGATCAGCGAAAAGATAGTTTCGCCCTCTTCCGAAGCAAGCGGCACGCCTCGCACTGCATAGGAAACGGTCGCTTTGAGCCGTACTTTTGCGTTCGTTCCGTCGTTTTCCTCCAGCGTATACTGCTCATTTTCGATGTTCAGTTTTTCCAGCAGATCAATCGAGTTCTGGATTTCGGGCGAATACCTGGCGGTTTCTTCATTGGACGCAATATAGTTCATCATTGCGTCTACATCTCTATTCTTGAGGGCAGCGACAAAATCTTTGACCACCTGCACCGGTGCTTCCTCATCCCCACTGCCGCTCTGCGAAGAGGGCACACCGCCATCGCACGCTGCCAGCAGCAATGTGAGCAATAGCACGCCCACCAGCAGGAATGGCCGGCAGGACAAACGGGAGAGATACGGTCGGATATTCATACGGTTTCCACCTTTCTTTTCTTTATTTCCATTCTTGTTTTGTTCGCTATCTGGACTAATTCCCGCGCCGCTGAAGCAGCACATAGGTAATACCAAGACACACCACAACAAAAGCCAGCAGTACCCCCCACGTTGTCAGGAGGTGCTCGATTTTAAACGTGAACGCATTGGGAAAAGCATCTGGATCTTCCAACCCGCGGTTGAGGAAGGGAACGGATTCAAATATCGGTGCAGTTGTCGAATCGTCTCCCATTTGCTTGACTGCGGCACATTGTGTCTGGATTTTGTCGTCGTTATCCTCGTTGGGATAATCCACGTTGGGAAGCTGGCAGAGTTCCGGCAGGTTGAGGCTTGTTCCCAGCGCATCCAACGCCCACCGACTGATCATGAGCAGCGAGACAAGCCAGATAATCGCCTCAATGATCCCGTTCTCTGCCGGGGCAATCTTGAAAATAAGCCCGGCAAAGAGGATCTGGGGGATGAGCAGGAGTGGTACAATGCTGATGGCCTGGTCAGAGGTGCGCGAGATGGTGCTGACAAGCAACCCTATGGCCAGCCCTGCTATGGAGGTCAGCATCATTGTGATAAACATCTCCCCCCATACGGGGATCGGTTCGAGTAGCGAGTCCACTCCCCCTGGATTGTCGGGTATTGCAATGCCCTTGTCGCCAAGCTGAAGCATAAGCAGCCCAAGCAACACAACATTCTGCACAAACACGAGCAATCCAAGAACCGACGCTTTTGAAGCAATGTATGCTCCAATGCTGAGTTTCGACATCCGCTCGCGGGCAAAGATGGTCTGCTCTTTGGTTATCTCGCGAGCAGAATTGATGATGCCAAACCACACCCCGACAGCGGCCAGCACAAAAAGAAAACTCTGGGCCTCGACCCGTTGGATCATATCTACCGCTTTCACGCCAGCGAGGGCGTTTTTGTCGGCAAGCAGCCAGAGCAGCAGCGCAATAATGGGCGACTGGAGAAACAGAATGAGCAGGTTGGTCCGGTCTCGAACGGTCAGATCAAGGTATCGCTGCGTGAGGATGAAAAACTGGCGCAGGGGGGAGATACGTGGCGACTGGTCGCTCGCATCCTCTTTCCCTTTGATGATTGGCTCTGGCGGGGCCTGGTTGAGTCGCTCCACCACGTAGCGGCGGTATTGTGCCGAGCCTTTATATTTGGCGGCCCAGAGTTCTGCAAGCGTTGTCGGATCTTTGCTACGCGGGTTGGCCTGTCGCCATTGCTGGTATTCGGGCGATTGAAACACCTCCTGGACAAACGGTTCGGAAGGATTGACTGGTCCATCAATGCGGGTGTAGATTTCGGAGAAACTCCCTCCCTTCACGCCGAAAAACTCCGGAGCCTCTTCGGGCGGGCCATAGTAGATCATGTGTCCACGCGACATGAACACAACCTTGTGGCACTGGGTGATATTCTCGGTGGCGTGGGTTACAAGCACCACGGTGCGCCCGCTGTCGGCCTGCGCACGTAGCGTTTCCATCATTTTCTTTTCCAGTCCCGGGTCCAACCCGCTCGTCGGCTCATCGAGAAAGAAGAGGCTCGGCTCGGCCAGCAGTTCGGCGGCAATGCTGACCCGTTTGCGCTGCCCTCCGGACAGTCCCTTGATGTATTTGGCACGGTGATCTGTCATTTCCACCGCCTCAACCGCGCTCTCAATGCGCTGTTGCATCTCATCCGGGCGGGTGTCAGAGGGGAGCCGAAGCTGTGCCACATAGTTGAGAGCCTGGTCTACCGGCAGCGTACTGTGGAGAATATCGTCCTGGGGCACATAGCCAAGCATCATGCGGTAAGAATCGAAGTTCTGGTAATAGTCGTCACCATTAACCAGCACCGACGCACCCTCGACCCGTGTGAAGCCGCTGATGGCTTTCATCAGGGTGCTTTTGCCGGCCCCGCTCCCACCCACCAGCGCAACAAACTCACGCGGGGCGATGCTGAGCGAAATATCGTTTAGAATGGTCAGCGGTTTGCCTTTCACTTTGACCACAAAATGCATGTTGCGGACATCTATCCGCATTGAGCCGCGCTGGTCATACTGGTCAATGCCGGAGGATGTGTAGGTCAGCTTGAAGGGGCCAATTTTGATAATATCGCCAGCCTGCAACAACGTGTTTCGCACCCGCTGCCCATTGACAAACGTTCCATTGGTGCTGCCCGCATCGCGCAGGATATGGCCGCCATCGGGCAGCCGGTCTATCTGTGCGTGGAAATGGGAAACTGTTGGGTGCAGCAACTCAATATCGCAGCCTTGCCGCCCGATAGTTGTTCGTTGAGCGTTGGGGTCGAAAGCATTCATAGGGAGCATCTGGGTTTTTGGGGCCCGCTCTGGTGCAGCCACAACGGTCTGGGGGGACGCGGGCGCAGGAGCGGGGGCAGGGGCAGGCGCAGGAGCGTGGGCGGGAGATGGGGCATAGGCAGGGGCCCGATAGGTCATTGTCACCGCATCCCCCGTTGCCGTATCCAATACCCGCATCACGTCGCCATTGTTCAGCATATGTTTCTGGTTCGGGGGGATTTTCTTTCCATTAAGAACCGTTCCATTGGTGCTGCCAACATCTACTACCTGGTAGCCCCCTCCTGCTGCTGGCTCAATGCGGGCATGAAACCCCGACACAAACCGCGCCGAAAGCTGGATGTCATTCTCTTTTTTGCGCCCGATAGTCCGGGGCACGCCTGTCAACGCAATCTCATCGGTCTTTTCCTGTCCCTGGTAGGTTTCGTGGATGATCAGGGCCGGGCCCTGCTGGTTCTGTGGTGGTGTATGAGACACAAACGCACTCCTTCGTTTCTAGCTAATCGCCTACACTTACCCTGGTTCGGTCACTCATTTCTGATACCAACCTGATACCAACAATGCTCAGGGGAAAGGCAACCCCGGTGGAATGGGGACTTCCGTGATTCGCGGAACCGGCGGAACTGTCAAATCTTCTCTCCCTCGCTGAAAACATTCATCAGCACAATTGTGACATGTTTCAACCCTGTCAAGCGACGGGACACCCAGACATTCCTGGGGGCACGCTTCGCATTCCTCAAATGAGCTACGCTGTGGTGTTGCTGTCGGGCCTGGTCCTCGTGTGGTTGTTGCCTGCGGCGATGGTGCATTCTCCCGCTCTTCTTCTGCATTCTCAATTTCCTCGTCCTCATCTTCAATGGGGTCTCCCTTCGTGGCCGTTGGGAGGGGGGAACTGGTTGGGGCAGAGAGGGCAGTCGGGGTCAGATCATATGGAGAAGTCAGCGGGTGGGGCCCCAGGCTCACCGTCAGGGTGACAACCCCTTGACAGGGGTTTAAGAGCGTTCCGAAAGCTGGTTTCTGCGCTATCACTATCCCTTCTCGCTCCTGTGTATTCTCATAGATGGGGACCACCATAAGCCCGACCGCATCCACTTTTTCGTGTGCTTTTTTCCAGGTATTTCCCTCAACCAAAGGGACCAGACAGACATTGCGAGAAGATTCCGCCAGTATCTTGCACCCGGCGGTGACAACAAGAAGCATGATTGCCACACCCGCAATTTTGTGCATCATCGGTTCCCCCTTTCAATATCATGAATTATCATACCATATCTTCAAGAAAAACAGAGGGAAATCAGGTCAGATTCAGAACCATTTTGGGAAAACCTCGCTAGAGCCGACGGATGCGGGCCAGGAGTTCGCTCAAAATTAGAGCCGTGGCTCCCCAGACTTTGTGTCCGTTCAGCGCAAAGAAGGGAACATTGGCCTGAACAGCCTGGAGTGTCCACTCTTCGACAACAACAGTGGCGGGGTTGCAGATGGTGCGAAACGGCACCTGAAACACTTCGGCAATCTCCAGAGGGCACGGTTTCAAGAGGGGGGGAGCAGGGGCGAAGCCGACCAGCGGGGAAAGGCGAAAATTGCTTGCTGGAATGTAGACTGTGGTGAGAAATCCCCATACCTCAACCGTGTGGGTGTCTACGCCAATCTCTTCGCGGGTCTCGCGGAGCGCAGTGGTGACAAGGCTATCGTCGGCAGGTTCGGTGGCTCCGCCGGGCAGCGAGACTTCGCCGCCGTGCCGCGCCAACGATTTACTCCGCACCGTGAGGGGAAACCACAGCTCGTCGTTGTAGGGATAGAAAAGCAGCAGGGCCGCTGCCTCACGCGGGACAATGTGGGGGTCCGGAGTCATCTTGCGGATAATCTGCCCCTCGGTTGAATGAGGAATAAGGAGATCATCCCAGAGGACAGGGGTCACATCAGCGAGGGCGCGACGGATCTTGCTGGCCTGGTATTGCCACTGGTTCATATCGCTGAAAAGTGTATTCGGTTGCTGGCACAAAGGAGCCACGCTCCGAATGATAAAAGTAGGGCGTTATCTGAATGGTTGCTTCGTCAATATGGATGAGATGGAAGGAGTTTTTGCCGCGGTCAAGCCCGCGTCCTCGGCGCGAGGTCGAAGTTCCGCACTGGCTGATGATGATCTGGTGGTGCAAGCCGGACCAGAGTGGCTGGAGTGCGCCAATGTAGGACATATGGGTATGTCCACACAAAAAGAGATCAACGCGCTGCCGCTCCATCAGGTTGACGGCAGCGCGGGCATTGCAAATTTTTCGGCGGGAGCCGCTGCTGGGTGGGTCCACCACATGGTGGTGGAGCACAAGCACCCGGCACGCATCGGGGTCGGTGCTCTCAAACGCCTGGTCAATCGCGTGGACCTGCTTTCGGTAGAGATAGCCGCCATCTATCGTCCAACCGTGGGCCGTACAGCCTCCCACAACCGTCAGGCCCGGGCGGCGGAACATCGGGTTGAGCGTGTCGGAGATATAGTGGCGGTATCGCCGGAGCGGAAAGAACATCCGGTAAAACCCGTTGAACAGGGAAACATCGTGGTTGCCGGGCACCACAAGCTGAGGCTGCGGGAGCATTGTCAGGTAGGCAACTATCGTTTTCCACTGGCTGGTAAAATCGGCCCGTAGCACGAAATCGCCAGAGATGGCCACGAGGTCGGGGCGCAGCTCGTGGGCCTGGCGAGCAAGCTGCTCCGCCACGCGCAAATCGAAATGCCAGCCGGCGTGCAGGTCCGAAAGGTGTAAAAGAGTGTATTTCATAGAATTAAAGACAATCCTACCTGGTATCTGTTCACTTCTGGGGAGAAACCTGGGAGCGCAAGCATCTCGCTTGTCTCTCGCTTCCATCAAAGGCGGACAGGATACCCGCGCTCCCTGGTAACGTTTCCCTTGATTTCTAAACAATTGCCCGGCCCGCTCCCCGATAGTCGCGGCTCGGATACTGCCCCCCGGCTCTGGCCTGCCCGGCCTTCTATGTTCTGCTCTTCCAGTCGGCGAGAAATCGCTCGATGCCAATGTCGGTCAGCGGGTGTTTCATAGATTGTTGAAGCACACGGAAGGGGCAGGTTGCAATGTCGGCCCCCGCTATCGCGCTCTCGACAATGTGGCGCGGGTGGCGGATGGATGCGGCCAGAATCTTCGTCGGGACAGTTTCATAGACATTGCGTATCTCGCGCACCAGTTCCACCCCATCCACGCCCGTATCATCAATCCGCCCGATAAACGGACTGATGATGAACGCGCCGGCCCGCGCTGCGAGGAGGGCCTGCACGGCATTGAAACAGAGCGTCACATTGGTGCGAACCTCGTTTTTTGCCAGCTCGTGGACAGCCTTCAGCCCCTCGGTGGTGCAGGGGATTTTGACCACCACATTGGGATGCACCTCGGCCAGGTCCATCCCCTCACGGATCATGCCGGGTGCGTCAAGCGACACTGCCTCGGCACTGATGGGACCATCAACAATCGTCGCTATTTCGCGGATGAGCGTCTTGAAGTCGGTTCCTTTTTCTTTGGCAACGAGCGAGGGGTTTGTGGTTACGCCGGTCAAAACCCCCCAGCTTGCAGCCTCGCGGATTTCCTCCAGGTTGGCAGAATCAATGTAGATTTCCATAACGGAAAGCCTTTCGTTATCACGTTGTCACATCACAATCATACTCTGGAGATTATAACACACCTTCCCCTCTCATCCATCTCCCTCTGGCTTCCAGAAACGGCAGAAGAGCACCTTGCTTTCCTCCCTTTCTGGAAGCCAGAGAGAGAAAGTTGATAGGTTCTGACAGTTTTTTTTCTTCGATCCCGTGTTCTTATGTGCTACAATACCCACTACGGAGAATGTATGACATGGTTGACAAACACGTTGTACGATATGACAAAATACACAGGAGTAAAGATGGGCACGAAGAACTCTCGGTTGCAAGGATTTTACAATCTCAACCCCACCAATCGGCTTGCCGCGGTCAAGTCGTTCGATGGTCTCAACGAACTGGATCTGCTGGCCCTGCGTGGCGGCGACGGTATGCTGACAATGGAGCGGGCCGACAAGATGATAGAAAACGTCATCGGAACCTACGAGCTTCCGCTAGGAATTGCAACGAATTTTCAGATCAATGGGAGAGATGTCCTCATCCCGATGGTTGTTGAAGAACCTTCCATTGTGGCTGGGGCAAGCTATGCTGCAAAGATAGCCCGCGCCGGAGGCGGCTTTCAGACAAGCAGCACCGATGCAATGATGATCGGGCAGATCCAGCTCGTGCATGTGGATGATGTAGAGCAGGCCCGGTCGGCTATTCTGGCCAACCGTGGCGAAATCTTGAAGCTGGCCAATGCACAGAGCCGGAGCCTGGTTTCGCTTGGTGGCGGTGCGCGAGATGTGGAAGTGCATTTCTTCCCCACGAGTCCAATGGGCGCAATGCTGGTGGTCCATCTTGTGATAGACTGCCTGGACGCAATGGGGGCCAACGCCATCAACAGTATGTGCGAAGCTGTTGCCCCGATGCTTGAATTGCTGACCGGCGGGCGGGCCTACCTGCGGATACTCTCAAACCTGAGTGATCGGCGGCTCTCCCGTGCGCGTGTGGTTGTCCCCCCGGAAGCTCTGGCCCGCGATGGATTGCGTGGAGAGGATGTGGTCGAGGGTATCTTGTGGGCCTATTCGTTTGCTGCTGTAGACCCCTACCGCGCTGCGACGCACAACAAAGGGATACTCAATGGGATTGACCCGGTGCTTATTGCCACAGGAAATGACTGGCGAGCGGTTGAAGCGGGGGCGCATGCCTACGCTTCCCGAAGTGGCCGCTACACCTCGCTGAGCGAGTGGGAGCGCGACGAGGCGGGAAATCTGGTCGGGACGCTCGAAATGCCGATGGCTGTCGGCATTGTCGGCGGGGCAACAAAGGTCCACCCGGCCGCCCAGGCTTCGCTCAAGTTGCTCAATGTGAAGCGGGCCAGCGAACTGGCGGAAATCTGCGTCTGTGCTGGTCTGGCAAACAATCTGGCCGCAATGCGGGCCCTTGCCACCGAGGGTATCCAGTGTGGGCATATGGGGCTACACGCCCGCCAGATTGCGCTGGCTGCCGGGGCAACTGGCGACCTGATTGACCAGGTAGCCCAACAGATGGTGAAGGAGCGCAACATCAAACCGGCCCGTGCCCAGGAACTGGTGCTTGAGCTACGCAAGCGGGAATGTGAGCGTGAGGTGGCGATATGATGCGGCCAGATCGTTCGGTCGGCATTCTTGGCTATGGGGGCTATGTGCCGCGCTACCGCATTGCCGGCAAGGAAATTGCTCGGATCTGGACCGATGGGCAGCGCGGGGTGCCCGTGCCTGCCAAGAGCGTCCCCGGCCCCGACGAAGATACCATTACCATGTCCATCGAGGCGGCGCGGAATGCACTGGCACGGGCTGCCATCCCCCCCCACCTCCTGAGCGCAGTCTGGTTGGGGAGCGAGAGCCATCCCTACAGCGTCAAGCCCGGTGGCACCGTTATTTCGGAAGCCCTGGGGATGTCGCCCTGGATTAGCGCGGCAAACTGGGAATTTGCCTGTAAAGCCGGCACCGAAGCCCTCACCGCGAGTATCGGTATGGTCGGGGGAGGCATGGCCAGCTATATGCTTGCTATCGGGGCTGACACAGCCCAGAGCCGCCCCGGCGATGCGCTGGAATACACCGCTTCGGCGGGAGCTGCGGCCCTCGTGCTTGGCCCGACCAGCGAATCGCTGGCCTTCATCGAGGCGACGGTCTCCTATGTCACCGATACGCCCGATTTCTTCCGCCGAGCCGAACGCCCCTACCCGGTGCATGGGCAACGGTTTACCGGCGAGCCGGCCTACTTCCACCACGTCCGCAATGCCACCACACGGCTATTGCACGACCTGGACCGCAAACCACAAGACTACACCTACGCCATCTTCCACCAGCCAAACGCAAAGTTTCCCCAATCGGTGGCAAAACAGCTTGGCTTTACCGAGGAGCAGATTGCGCCCGGCCTGCTCTCGCCCCAGATAGGCAATACCTATTCGGCCATTGTGATGCTTGGCCTCTGCGCTGTGCTGGACCAGGCAAAGCCAGGGGATACCATATTGATGACAAGCTATGGGAGCGGGGCTGGCAGCGATGCCTACTCGCTGGTTGTCACCGATGCGCTGGAAGAACGCCGCACGCGGGCCCCGCTGACCGCTGCCTATCTTGCCCGTCAGGAATTCATAGACTACGCCCGCTATGCCCAATGGCAAGAAGAGCTGGTACTGGGATAAGGAGCGAAGAACACAATGCAAAATGTCTACATTGTTGGAATTGGAGCCGCACCCGTTGCCGAGCACTACTCACGCTCGCTGATCGATCTGGCTCTCGAAGCCCTGCGAAAAGCCGTCGCCGATGGTGCTCCGCATGTTGACCCCGGAACCATCGGGGCCCTGTATGTGGCCAATGCGATGGCCGAAGCCCTGTCGGGCGATGCCCACCTGGGAGCCTTGCTTGCAACCGCAGCGGGACTGGACCACGTCGAAGCGTTGCGGTTGTCCTCGGCGGGGGCCAGCGGGGGACTGGCGATGCACCAGGCCGCGCTTGCCATTGCCAGCGGGGCCCACGATCTGGTAGCAGTCATCGGCGTGGAAAAAGTAACGGACAAACTCCAGGCCTCACAGGAGGCAAGCCTGGCCCTGGCCACCGATTCCGACTTCGAGGCCGAACATGGGATCACGCTTACGGCACAGTGGGCAATGCTGATGCGCCGCTATATGCACGAGTATGACTATCACGCCGACGCATTCGCCCCCTTCCCCATCAACGCCCACGCAAACGGGGCAGGCAACCCCGAAGCCCTCTACCGCTTCCCAATGAAACTCAGCTCCTACCAGAAGGCAAGCCAGGTCGCATCCCCTATCAATATGCTTGATAGCGCGACGCTGGCCGATGGGGCCGCGGTAGTGTTGCTGGCTTCCGAGCAGATGGCGCAAGAAATGGGGCGGGCAATGGTGCGGGTGTCCGGGCGGGCCCTGGCCACCGACCACCTGGCTCTGCATAGCCGCCCCGACCCGCTCTGGCTGAGAGCCGCGCAACGCAGTGCAGTTGGCGCATTTCAGCAGGCGGCCATTCAGCCGGCCGATGTTGATGTGCTTGAACTCTCGGACCCCCACGGCATAGCCGCTGCCCTCTTGCTTGAGGCTTGCGGCTTTGTCGAGCGGGGCACCGCCCCCAACCATGCCGCCGACGGCGGGATTGTCCCCGATGGCGCAACACCGCTGGCCACCGCTGGCGGCTACAAAGCCCGTGGCGATGTGGGCGGGGGAAGCGGAATATACCAGATTGTCGAACTGGTGCGACAGCTTCGCGGCGAGGCTCCGTCGGGGGCGGTAGCCAATGCACGGATTGCCTTTGCCCAGTGTCTGGGGGGCGTTGGCGCAACGGCCGTCTCCCATGTCCTCATCCGCGATGCGTGAAAGATGCGTGAAAGATGCGTGAAACTGAAAGCAATATCTGGAAAAATACCTGTGAGGAGCAATAGCGATGCATCTTGCCAAACATTGGCGACAAAAAGCCGCCTACTACCGCATGGAAGGGCAGCGTCACCGCGAAACGGGCGAAGTCCGCTTTCCTGCGCGGCCCCACTCCCTCAACGAGAGTGCGGCGGAGGCGGAACAGTGGGAACCGTTCGTCTTGAGCGGCAAAGGAATAATCTACAGCTTTTCGGGAGTGCGGGATGCACCGGAGGGGTTTGAACGCTTTGCCCCCTACGTCGTTGCCCTTGTCAAACTTGTCGAGGGCCCGATGGTGACAGCACAGCTTACCGACTGCCACGAAGACGAGATCAACATTGGACAGCCGGTGGAGATGGTCACGCGCCTTTTGAAAGATACGGGCAAAGACGGGCTACTTGTCTACGGCTACAAATTTCGCCCGGTGCTCTGTCAGCAATAACAGCAGCAATACCAGCAAGGTGTCCAGGGTTGCACCTTATCGTTGCACCTTATCGTTGCACCTTATCGTTGCACCACGACGTGCAACCGGCAGTGGGGCACGGCCTCCCGGAGTGCCCCACCAGGGTTGTCAGGCTCCATCATCACGCCAGCGAACGCAATACCCCGACCACGCGCCCTCGAATGCTCAGGTTGTCGGGAGTGGTATAAATTGCCTCCATCGTCTTATTGGCTGGCTGGAGGCGAATCTGTTCGCCTTCGTGGTAAAACTTCTTCAGGGTGACAGCATTATCGTCTATCAGCATCGCAGCGACCATCTCACCATTCTCCGCTGTCTCCTGATAGCGGATCAAAACAATATCGCCATCGTCAATCAGGGCATCAATCATAGACTCCCCGCGCACCCGCAAAGCGTATACATCATCGCGTTTGTGGGATGGGATAACATCAATGGGAACATCAACCATTTCATGACTATTGCTGGTATCTTCAGGGTTGGGGAGCGGCATCCCTGCGGTAATCACCCCCAGCATGGGTACCTGAAAGGTCTTTCCCTGGAAAGGCATAGGGGGACCTACCAACCGTATCCCACGGGAGATTTTGTCTTCGCGCTTCAGTTTTCCTTTTTCTTCCAGTCCTTTGAGATTGTAGGCGACAACCGAGGTCGAAGAAATTTTGAGATTCACCTGTATATCACGAATAGATGGGGAGTATCCTCGTTTCTGAAAAAAATCCTGAATATAGGCCAGGATTTGCTGTTGTCTTGGCGATAGTTCTTTCTTTAGCTTCGACTCCTTCTTTTCTCGCATTGTGTATATCCTTTCTTCCACATGATTAACCAGGCTATACGAGCAGGGAAAGCCTGACAAACGCCCCGCAGAGATGTTGTGTTTGTTCTAGCTTTGCTAGAACTTTTGTAGTAGTTTTATTATACCAATCAAACACTTGTGCTGTCAAGTAGGAAAACAGGAAAACCGGCGCGGCCGGTCGATCACGCAGATAATCAGTCAGACTATCACCTGGAAATTACCAAAATCGCACATTTGTTTATTCTTTTTTCATTTATTAACAGCCGATGAACGAGCAGGCCAGGAATGAAATAGACCGGGAAAACAAACCGAGAACGGATACGAAAGAAAAGAAAGGATACCCGATGCAAGATGCATGGCTCCACTCAGATATAGACCGCGTGCTCATTAGTGGAGAGCAGATACAACAAAAAGTGCGGGAAATGGGGCGACAGATTAGCCGCGACTACGCCGAAAAGGATGATCTTTTTCTTGTTGGCGTGCTCAAAGGGTGTATGATGTTTATGGTGGATCTGGCGCGGTCGCTTTCTTTCGATATTCCAGTCTCCCTCGATTTCATCGCTATCGCCAGCTATGGAGACAGCACCGAATCGAGTGGGGAAGTGCAGCTTCTCAAAGACCTGGAGACGAATATCAGCGGTCGCCATGTGTTGATTGTCGAAGACATCATTGATAGCGGGTTGACGCTGGCCTATCTCTACAAGCAGCTCAAGCAACGCAACCCGGCAAGCCTGAATATCTGCGCCTTGCTCAACAAGCCTGAACGCCGCATCGCCGATGTTCCTCTGGCCTACCTGGGGTTCGACATTCCCAACGAATTTGCCGTAGGCTACGGGTTGGATTTTGGTGAGCACTATCGCAATCTTCCCTACATTGGCGTACTCAAGCCAGAAGTGTACCGCAGAAAAAAGAAGCCGGTATAGCCTGGTATGCCATATTCGCCTGAATATCAGTCAGCACGCGGGTAGCTGAGCTTGCGCCAGAGTGCTTCGAGCGGGCCCCGGCGAAAATGACGTAGCCACAATCTGCTGCCCATCATTTGCAACAGATAGCACGCCAGAGCCATCCCCACCACTCCTGCTGGCCCGATTTGCCCGATCAGTCCAAAACCATAGCCATAGAAAAAGATGCTGCTGATGAGGGAGTGGAGCACATAGTTGCTCAGGGCCATCTGCCCCATTGCGGCTACTGGCATCAACCGCTGCTCCCACCGAGGCCGCAGGAGCAGCAGCGATACGACACTGACATAGCAGCACGCCAGTGCTATATCGCCAACGCAGTTTTTGACCTTGAAGCTGAGCATACCGCCCACGCCGAGCACAATCCCCACTCCAATTGCGACCCGGAACAGGCCTGCAAAAGCCGCCACACGATGGAACAGACCAATAGACCCGGCCCACGCTCCGATCAGGAACATCCCCAGAATGCGGTAGGGAAAAAGACTGACCGGCAATTCGATCAAGTCACACAGGCCGTGGTGCAAACGCAACGCAACCACCTCGATAAAACTGCCGTTGTTGTAGGCCGCCAGCACATGGGCCTGGCAACCAACGTCACAGAGACTATCGGGCACAATATGGGCACTGTGCAACAAGACAAGGACCACGGACGCTCCCAAAACTCCCAGAGCCAGCAACAGGAGCATCGCGGGTTTGATGGTGCGGAGCGGAAAGAGAAGTGCGCCAATCAATGCATACTCTACCAGAAAGTCGTAGGGGGAAAGGAGTACAGTATGCAGTATCCCTATCAGCAGTAGCACCGCCAGTCGCCGTCCATAGAAGGACGCAAACCGAGGGGAGCGTTGGCTGGCCCGCCGGGCCTGAAGGGCAAAGCCAACGCCGAACAGGAAAGCAAAAATGGGGTAGAACTTGCCCTCGACCAGGACCACAACAAGCCACAGGACCACGCGATCGGCACCATACCACTGCATTGGCTCGAAGGGGTCGGTGCCACTGAACAGCAGCATATTGATAAGAAAAACACCGAGCAATGCAAACCCCCGCAGAATATCCAGGGTAGCAAGACGTTGGGATACCGGACGCATACGGTTATCGTGAGTCTGCATCACCCTTTTTTGATTATAATAACCTGACGGAAGCAAATAACATTATTGTATCTCCACGAGCACCGATGCGCCCCGGTCATCCAGAACTGTCATCTTTCGGTCCGCCAGCATATGGGGCAATATCTTCTGTGGGTCAAAGTGTAGCGTTACCGTTGTTGTGGTCTTGAGGTCGTGCATCAAATCGAGAGAGATTTGTTGCCCGGCCACCAGCCTGAGCGTGGCCCGCTGTTCCCAGGGCCACTGCCGCGAGTCATCGCCGAACACCAGCCCCCGTACCCGCAGAAACTGCCTCTTGCCACTGAACAGGAGCCGCCAGCGAGTTGCTGGTTGAGTGGAGGGGGAACGGGCCTGCTCCCTGCCCCGGCTCTGCTCCAGATCAAGGGTGATCCAGCCAGAGGATGCCGGCGGAATATCTGCCGACACCGCCGCCGCAGGGTCCGGACTTGCCTGGCCATTGGCCTCTAGCGGCACAGCCACAAGTTGTGCCGCTCCACCACCGTTTGTCACCAGCACCCGCAATGGCTTTCCCCTCACTGGTTCTTGTAGTTCTAGCTCCATCCAACGTAGCTTTTCAACGGGTATCGCTCCTTCACGATTGACCACGCCTATCTCCAGGTATTGCTCATCCATTACGAGAGCTTCCAGCGGGTCCCACATCACAGCAAAGCGCAGGTCGGGACGCTGGAGCCATTGTGCTTCTTCGGGCGACCCGTTGATGCCGGGATAGTGGATGGCTCCGAGGTGAAGTGCACCATGTGTCAGGTAGAACATTCGGGGGATTTCGTCGAGGTAGAGCACACGGTCGCCAGGATTGGCCCGCGCCAGCAGGAGCGCGGGTTGCTCTGGGCTAAGCGTGACATCTTCTGTCTGTTTCATTCTCTTGATTGTGGTCTGGAGTGGCTCCTGCCCCGCAACGACAACATCCAGCGCAAGCCCCGCCAGCCCGACCACCCCCACCAGCAGGAATGCGGAACGGACCACAGGCGGGTGTTGTGCAAGCCACTCAGTGAATGTGTCGGAGTTGGCGGACGAAGTTCCGGGCGGGGAAGAGGGGGACTGTTCGTCCAGGGTGAGCAACGTCCCCATTGTTTGCACAAGCCGCCAGAGCGCGGCCCCTATGGCCCCCGTCAGAAGCACTGCCACAGGCACCCACAGCCGCAAGAAGAGGTCGGCGGGATAGCGTGGAAACACATAGAAAAGGCTGATGAGCAGAAACACGGTTAGCAGGGCCAGCATTGCAAGGGCAGACTTTCGCCGCTCGTGCTCCACTACCCAGAAACCCGCTACTACGCCCACGCCCGCCACTGCTATTGAGCCTGCTCCCCTGGCCCAACTCAATATAGCATTCAAACCTTTTCCTACAACTAACGTCTCAGCATCAATCCAGTTCAATCCTGGTGGCCAGGGGTCCCCTTGAAACATCAAGTCCGGCCGTTCGACTATCAACGGCAGCACAAATGCTGCTCCCACCAGAAACGCCGCAAAGAGGAACGGGAACCATGCCGCTGGCCGACGGGGAAACCCGTCAGTAAAGAGCATAAGCCCGACGGCAACCACCGTATAGATGCGTCCGATGGGATGCATGAGAACAAGAACCAGGGCCCCGATGGCCAGGGCCCAATGAGCCTGGCCACGGCGGGCGATGATATGCCCCCATAGCAGCATAGCAAAACCCAGGACAAGATTGGATGGAACAACACGATGCAACCCCTGCCCCTCAAACACTTGAAACGACAGAATGGCCAGCGCAATACCGGCAGGTGCGCCCCCCCACAAAATCCGCAACCAGCAGGCAAACGTCAGGCCGAAAAAGAAAGGAGCAAGTGACCAGATGATACGGTAGGCCTGCTCTCCACTCATTCCAATCTGCTGGATGCCAAGATGAACCAGAGTAAAAAGGGGGTAGTAGACAAAAAAAGAACGGTTGTACGCCCGATACCGCTGCCAGGCAATTTCTGGCTCTACATCTGAGGAGAAATTGTGCAGTTGTTTACGAAGATCATCCATAGCCATACAGTCCTGGAAAAAGCAGGACTGCATCTGTGACGATCTCAACAAATAAGCGTAGGTATCATCGAGAAAGGGGGGATGGGCACAGCTCCAGAGAGGAATATTGATAAGTGTCCCCTGCACCACAAACCAGATAAGCAGGCCCGCAATAAAAATGCGTGTTTCCCGCTGGTGTGCCGAGAGCTTATCGAATTTGAGCCAACGGAACAGGGCCACGAGCAGCAGGCGCGGCCAGCGTATCCAGACAGGGGTTGTCGCCATCTCACATCCTTGCTTATTTTGATAACGGATTGCTCTCGGCCTCCTTGCTGGCGTGTCTTCCCCAGAGCAACGGCCACTCGGCCAGCAGCGCGACCACTCCGGACAACGTTCCCAGCGCGAAAACGACCAGATTGAGAAACAGCCCGACCGCCAATGCCTGGGCAGGTGAGACTGCATAGAGTTGCAAACTGCTCATAATAAAAAACTGGTAGCTCCCGATGAAGCCCGGCGCAGAGGGAATCATCATGCCCAGGCTCAGCACGACAAGCGTGACAGTGGCGGCAGCGAAGGGCAACGATAGATGGAACACGCGGAAGGTCATCGCCATCACAACAGCTTCGGCCAGCCAGACAAGCAGCGATTGCCCGGACACAATCCCCATTGTTCGCCCGGTATTCAGGGCCGACAGTCCCAGGGAAAACCGACACAGCAGGTTTTTCCCTATGGTCAGCAACTTTCCGATTCCCCAGGGCAACGCAGACGATTCCTCTGTCTGGAGCCACCGCTCAACCAGGCCGCCTCTGGTATTGAGCAGCAGCAGCACGACAAGCACTCCCAGAAACAGCGCGGCCCCCAATATCCCCATCTGGCTAACCCACGCCGGCAGGGGAGCGACAACGAGGACAAGCGCAAGGAGGAGCAGCAGCACAAGCCCATCGAACACGCGCTCCAGCACCACAGTAGCAAGAATAGTGCTGATGCTGACCGCGGGAACGTGTCGCTTGATAACACCGATGCGTAACACTTCGCCAAGACGACCCGGCAGAACGTTGTTGATGAGCAACCCGACGAGAAAAGCATTGAGGGTGCGTATGGTCGGGGGACGCTGGCCGGGCGGGAACATAGCCGACCAGCGTAGCGCACGAATCCAGAAGCTCATGAGCAGCACAAGAATGATCGGGATCAGCCAGCGCAGGTCGGCCCCCGCCAGAGCCAGACGCACCTCATCGAGATTGACCCGGCGCACGGCCAGGAAGAGAAAGACACCGCCGGCCCCGATGCCAACCAGGACACTCAGCCAGCGGTGCCAATGCTGCTCTTCAGTCACCCGCTACTCCTCAACAAGCAATGGGCGCGAAGGGGCCCGCAAGAACTGTAGCATCGTGTTGTCCCACGGTGTGGTGCTGGAGAGCGTGGGCGGGTTCTCTCCCACAACTGTTATCTGCATATGGGCAGTATTGTTTTCTTCGTTTATTTCGAGTACCCCCCCATTGTCCGGGTCATTATCGTGCCAGCTATCCACATATGCATACAGATTACTCGTCCCGCTGACAAACCACCCTTCCCATTCGGGAATTTGGACACCATTCCCCTCTTTGTAGCCATAGCTACCGGGCACCGAGGTAAGGACAACCTTTTCTCCGGCGGGAAGCGGATCGGGCACCCCCCATGTCACACCAAAGCAAGGGTCAAGCGTACAGAGCGTATACCAGGCGGTGTTGGGTTGTGTGGGAGGAGAGGATGGGTTGATAAATACATCGGCCCAGAAGGGGGGGGCGTGCCCCGTTCCGATATTCTCAATTTCAACCGTAATCGTCACCGGCTCACCTGCGGTATACACATTCCCTTCTTGCGAGCGGTCTGGCAAAATGCTTATGTTGCTGACAACCAGATCGGCTTTGCCTCGCTTGACTATGAGAGGCAGGTAGGCATAGTAGACGCTTCTTTCGTGGACAATGACCACTGCATGCTCGCCAGTGTCGCTCAAATCATCGTCACTAATCGTAAAGGTAAATGAATCTTCGCCGGAGAAGCCCGCAGCCGGCTCGTAGTGGATCGTCTTGCGATCAGCCGACAGCGAGAAAGTGCCATCACCTTCCTGGTCGTCGCTCACGCTGTCAAACCAGATTTCGTCGCCATCCGGGTCGGAGCCAAGATCCGCTATGGGAATGTCGAGCGGGGTCTCAAATTCGGTCTCAAACGTTGCAATTGTGGCCACAGGAGCCTGGTTCGGGGTAATCTCAACCAGGAACGTCTGGCTTGTTGTATTATCTCCCCCATGCTCAGGGTCAACCCCACCATCGTCTCGCAACGTGGTTGTAACCGTTGCGCTCCCCTCCACATGATCGCCCGCTATGGTAAAGGCAAGATCCCCCGTTGCCGCATCGAGAGAAGGCTGCTCGGTGAAGAGGTCTTCGTTATCATTGGTCAATGTAAACGAGATCGTCTGGGTTTCCTGCTCATCCTCTGGCCCCGCGATAATCTCCGTGGCCCAGCCAACCCCATCGGGATAGGGCTGCGGGTCGCTCTTCGACACCATTGTTATCGGACTGGTTCCCATCATAAACGAGGGCGGGTCATTCACCGCCAGCACTGTCACCGTAATAATAGCCGTGTCGGTATACACCCCATCGGAGATCATGTAGGTAAAGGCATCAAGACCGTGGAAGTTTTCGGGGGGAGTATAGGTAATATCACTGGTGGTCTGGTCAACAGTGCCATTCTGGACACTGGTCACTGGCGTGGTTGCATCAAGCATTGGTTTGTCTGCCAGTGTCAGGGTGTCATCGTCTGGATCGGTGGCATGGGTCAGCACGCGGGTTGCGGTAATCACCAGGGGCGTATCTTCATACGTGGTCATTTCCATATCAGCCGCAACAGGCGGGTCGCCAGTGGGCAGGATGGTAACGGTGATGGTTGCGACCGATGTTTCGCCCGGACGGTCCCTGATGGTATAGGTAAAGGTATCCGTTCCATTGAAATGCTGGTCCGGGCGGTAGCGGATGTACTCGAAGGGAGCACCCGGCCCATCTGAATCGGTCAGCAGAGCAGTTGTGCCATCCTGCGCGGGAGCAACAGCGTCCAGCGACAGCGCATCATTTTCATACCACAGCGGCCTGTCCTCATCGGTATCAACATCGGTCGCAAGGTCGAGGAGTTCGGTTTCGGTAATGATGAGGGTTTCCTCTTCGTTTATCGTAAATGCGGCCGAGGCAGCAACTGGCTCATCGTTAACTGGCTTAATGACAATGGTAAAGGTTCGGGATTCCGAAGCATCCTGCGGGTTCTGTTCGGGGTGGTCCATTCCCCCATCGTCGTGCAAGGTTACAGTGACAACTGCGGTGCCGTGAGCGTTGGGTGCGGGGGTAAAGGTCAACGTTCCTGTGTGCGAGAGTGTTGGCTGCACCGCAAAGAGTTCATCGGGATCATACCCGCCTTCAACAGCCACCCCATCAACCGTAAACGAGACATCTTGCTCGCTGTTCTCGTTTGGCCCGGCACTGATATTGCGGGCCCACCTGTTCAGGACCTGCGGGCCACTATCCTCCTCAGTAATATAGGTCGTCTCCCTGAGCGTGAATTCCGGTGCGTCGTTGACGGGCGTAATCGTCAGCGTGAAATCAATCTCGCCTTCAAGTATCCCATCATCAGAGGCCAGGGTGATCCGAACATCGCCCCACTGATTCTCTGTTGGAGTAATCACCACCGTGCTATCGAAGATATTGTAATTCGGGTTGTCCTGGTCTGTCGTATTGCGTTGGGTTGGTGAGTCGTTGCCAAAAACGATGTTGCTTCCAGAGACGATCCAGTTTCTCGAAGACCACCCCGAATGATCAAGGGTTCCAAGTGTATCGGTATCTATTGTTGTAAACGCAACCGTTACCGTATCGTCTTCAAAGATGGCCTGGTCGGGGATGGGGCCGGTGCCCGTATTGTTCCTGAGGAGCGGGCGGTATGTCACCTGGATAGCATGCGTCTCGGTATAGATGCCCCCTCCAGCACTCGCCACTGTTGTTGTGAGCGTGCGGAGCGCATGGTCGCGGGCGGGTGGGGAGCCGGGATGCCAGGTAAACTCAATCTGATTTCGGCTCGTCAATTCGTCTGTCGCCCCGATAACATGATCAAATGGATGTGGCTTCGAGGCTGTCACCTCGGAGGGGTGGCTCCAGTCCCACGTATAGGTAAAGGGGCGCGTGACTGAAACAGGTCGGGTTGCTGCATAAAACCAATCATAGTTCTGGTCATATTCCGCCGTATCAGGGAAATTCGTCAAAATGTCTTCAGGATCAACCGCAAAAACATTGACCTGCATGGTATCGGAACGCGAGAAAAACTCGTTCCAGGCTGTCACCTTCACGGTCTTTGCACCGCGGATAAGCCAACTCAATTGCACCGTGTCGGTCAATTCCAGCGTACCCGGCACATGAACAACCTCATCCAGGTCGGTTGCCTCCCAGGTATAGGTGAGCGGAGCAGTCTGGAGGCTGGGGGGCAAGACGGTAGCCGTAAAGGTTCCCGAACTGAGGATCTCCTGATGTGAGGGGCCATTCAGATTCACCCGCACATTCACCTCTTCAACTTCGATGGTATGGGTACGTGAGAGGACAGTAGCCCCCAGGGTTGGCCCGCCGGTCACGCTCACGGTGATGATCTTGGTACCGGACGAGAGCCAGGTAAAACTGGCGTAGTCGGTGCGACTATCTACATCTGCATGGGTCTGGGTATCAAGCCCGGTGGCCTCCCAGGTATAGTCAAGGGGCGTGGCAATGGTAATGGGCAAAACCGTGGCACTGAAGGGAATGGTTGCATACATTGTCCCCTCATCAGGTGGACTATTAAACACAACTCGTTGCCCCGGCACCTCTACGTTGATGGTGTGGGTATCGGTGACAATATGAAGCCCCGAATCGCTACGGGCCGTTACTGTAACAGTTTTTGTGCCCGCGCTATCCCAGGTAATGGTTGTCTGGCTTTTATCGGATACCTCGCGGAAGCCATCGGTTGCGCTCCAGGTATAGGTAAAGGGAATCGTGACACTTCCTGCCGGCAAAAATGAAGTCGTAAACTCATATGGTTCGCCGACATCACCCAACGTTGGCCCATCAATCTCAATGCCATCTATCGTGCGCCCCGACAGTTCAAAAACTTCTTCGTCGCTCAGCACACGGTTGTAGATACGGATGTCATCGAGAAAGCCATTAAATCCCTCAATAACACCACCTAGCCAGAACTCGTGGCCAAAAGCCAGTCCGTTCCCGGCAGTATCTTCATTCACAGGAGCAGATATATTCCCGCATCTGTATTCAATAGAGGTTTCTTCTTGAAGATTCCCGTCAATGTAGATCTTAAATTGTTCTGGATCAATAGGCGGATTGGCGGAGGTATCACCGGCCAGGTGCGCCCCCCATACAGCAACAAGATGGTGCCACTCACCGAATTGTATGGTGTTCTGTGTGTTTATCCCGCAAATTGCCCCCGGTCTGTCAACCCCATAAAAGATGGTATCGTCGGCTCCATAATACCCATCCGGCGTTAATACCCTCCCCAGGCCAAGAAAAAGACCCTCGGAATTTCTCTCTGTCGTGCGAGTTCGCACAAGTGCAACATAATTCCCACTATTTTCGGGCCTGACCTTAAACCATAGGGAAACCGTAAACGTGTAGACATCGGGGATCTTCTGGGTTGTCTGGACATAGTTATGAAGAGGATCTGAGCCATCGAATTCGAGCGAATAGTCTCCCGTTGTTGTAACAGGGTCATCACTTGACCACGTTACGTTTCCTACCAGTGTGCCGGTGTAGCGTTTGCTCCCCGCCACATCGCTGTAGGTTTTATCTCCGGTATTTTCCTCAAATTCCCAGAAGGATTCGAGGCCATCATTCAGATCAAACGCGGCGAAGAGCGGCAGGCGGGGGAGCGAGAAGAGGAAGAGAGCCGCAACAATCAACAGTGAAAGACTCACTGAGGCGAGAAAAAGGGGACGATTCTGGCGGTACATACCACATATCTCCTGAAAAAACTATTGAAACAAATGCGAACATCAATACCAGCATAGGTACCAGACCTGTATTATGAAAAACAAAAGCAGAATGCCATGCATCTATTTTACCAGAATTCACCTACTCTGTGAATGACGGCGGCAAGAAAGCGGGCAACATGGTACTATCGTACCGTTTTCTCTGAACAATACCCATCTTTTCTGTAACGACCCACGTTTTTGTAATCGTTCACGGTATTTGGGCAATCCCTGATTCCTGGGTACGCAAGCGTCTCGCTTGCCCCACTGGAGGGACGCAGCCCCCTCCCAATCCATCCCCCCGCTGGGGGGCCGGACAGGTGGGGGGGGGCCTGAATGATTACAAAAATCCTGGCAGTAATAGACAACGGGACAACAGATACGGTACAATGGTGAGCATGATGAAACTAGAAGATGTGTTTCTGGTGTTGCGCCGCCTGGCGACGTTGTGTGCGGAACGTGAGGCGGCAGCGTGGCTCGTGGGTGGGGCCGTGCGTGATATGCTGCGGGGCCGCGTTCTCGACGATCTCGACATCGCCACCGATACCGACGGGGTGATGCTGGCGCGTGATTTTGCCGACCGGATCGGGGGGGCGTTTGTTGCGCTTGATGATGAGCGGGGGACGGGGCGCGTGGTTTGCCCGGCTCCGTCCGGCACGACGCAGCGGCTCACAGTTGACCTGGCTCGGCTGCGGGGAGCCACACTGGAAGCCGATCTCGCCTTGCGCGATGTAACGATCAATGCACTGGCCCTGCCGCTCCCCCTTCCCCTCGATAGTTGCGAACCGGCAAATATGGTGCAACAACTACGCGAGTATATCATTGACCCCTGCAATGGACAACAAGACCTGGAGCGGCAAGCACTGCGGCTCTGCCACCCCAACAGCCTGCACGATGACCCGCTGCGGTTGTTGCGTGTGGTGCGCCTGGCAGCGGGGTTGGATATGTCCATTGCCCCCGCCACCGACGCAGCTATCCGAGCGGCGGCCCCAGGCATCGGGGAGGTGGCGGGGGAGCGTGTGCGCGATGAACTGCTCAAGTTGCTGAGTGTGGCCGGCGCGGCCCCCTGGCTTCCCTACCTTGACGAGGTGGGGTTGCTCACGCGCCTTTTTCCCGAACTTGAGGCGGGGCGGTTCTGCGAGCAACCTGTTGTCCACTTTCTCCCCGTGCTGGCGCACCAGTTGGAAACCGTCGTCTGCCTGGAGTGGCTGATCGAGCGTTCGCCGCGGCTTGCCATCCCCGTAGCGGTGCAGACCTGCCCCGACCTGGAGCGCACCCTGCCCTATGAAGAGCGGCTCATCCCTCATTTTGCCGCTCCTATACGTTCGGGCTACCCCCGTGCCGCGCTCTTCAAGCTGGCTGCTCTGCTCCACGACAACGCCAAGCCGCAAACAAAACAGCTTGAACCAGAGGGAAAGGTGTCGTTTCACGGGCACCAGCAGATAGGAGCAAAAGTTGTTCGCGACATTGCCCGGAGGTTGCGGCTGAGCCGCGAGGAGCGGGAATATATCACCTTGATTGTCCGCCAGCATATGCGCCCGTTTCAGTTGCGCTCCGCCGACGATGTTACTCCCCGTGCGTTTGCCCGCTTCTTCCGCGATACCGGCGAGGCAGGGACAGATGTGCTGGTGCATGAACTGGCCGACCATCTGGCCTCGCGGGGGCCGCAGATTGACCCGGAGACCTGGCGTGCTCATATCGCATGGACGGCCACACTGCTCGATACCCAATGGCAGAAGCCCTCCGAACCTGTCCCCCCACTCCTCAATGGGCACGACCTGATGACGGCTCTGGGCCTCGCACCGGGCCCACTCGTGGGCGACATCCTGCGCGAAATCCGCGACGCACAGATGGCCGGCGAGATAGCCTCACGCGAGGAAGCCCTGGGGTTGGCCCGCCAGCTTATTGCCAACAAAAACGAGATTGCCAACGAAAACGACGCTAACGACGCTGTTACTCGTTCGTAACGCCATATCCTACACTGGATATACACGATCTATGATTCCCGTACCACGCAGTGCAGGAAATATGGAAGGAATAGGACAATGGCAACACTCATCAAAGTGGACAATAAGTTTATCAATCTGGATAACGTGACCGAAATACACAGTTATGAACTGCATGGCTGGAATGTTATAGTTTACTACGCGACGATGTCTGGGGATTGCGATGCTCCCACGCAGCAGGACTTTGAGCATTTCACAGGGAGTGAGGCCAGCGCACTCCGGAGTTGGCTGGAGCACCACGCAACTGATGTGATGGAATGGCACCGGGCAGCAGAGGATCGCAAAATTACCATGTATCGCCACGAATATGCATAACAGGGTATAGGGGACAGGGAGAAGTTTTCCCTGTCCCCTACTCTCTACTCCCTACTCTTCTCCTTCCAATTCTTCAGTCACAACATTGTACCCCTCGTAGTCGGGGTCTACCTGGGTCGCACAGGTACTCTTTTCCTCACCCGCTTCCACACAGGCAAGATACTGTTCGGTCGTTTCCTCTGCTGCGATGAGTTCCTGCTCCAGGTTTTCGCCCTGCAAGGCACGATCTATGGCCTGCATCAGCCAGAACTGGTCGAATTCGGGGGGGAACGATTGGCCCGGTGCAAGTTCGGGCATGCTGGTCAGGCGGGCTTGATAGGCCTGGAACGTCTCGGCGGTGCCCGGCGTGGTCTCTTCGCCAGCAATCGCCTCATCAACAAGCGAGAGACGCGCCGGGAAGCTGCGCTGGAGCAGTGAGAGTGAGGCATCTTCACTCAGGTAGGCTATCCATTGCCAGCAGGCCTGGGGGTGGCTGGTTTCGGCAGAAATGTGCAACCCGCGCATGCTGACATCGTCATCGGTAATTGAGCTATTCCCAAGTGGTGGCGGCGCAACGGCTATCGTAAAATCGCGCGTATTGCTTCCCATTCCAAAAAACGCCCCGCCCTGGCTCAACCACATTCCCACACGCCCCGCGCCAATAAGCTGGAACACCTCGCTACTCCAGGCTCCCTGGCGGTAGCCGGGCAGTTCCTCGTGGGGCGAGTATTCCTGCAACAGCGTGATATAGAACTGAGTCGCCTCAATGACCTTCGGATTGGTGAAATCAAGTTCCACCGTATCGCTGGCTTCCTGCGTCACCGAGGCATTAAACCGATTGAAGACAAAGGGAGTCGTTGAGACCGCGGCAAACCCATATTGCCGTTCGGCTTCGTTCCCGCCAGTATCAAGTTGTTCTGCGGCGGCAAGCAGATCATCCATTGTCCAGTCAATCGTGGGGTAGCCCACACCCATGTTGTCAAAGGCCGTCTGGTTGTACATCAGCACAGCGAGATTGGCCGAATAGGGCAAGCCATACAGCCCTGTCCCATCGCGGTAGGGTTGCAGGAAAACGGCGGGGTAGTCGTCGAGCGAGAAGGTTGCATCGGCATCTATGAGCGGCTGAAGGTCCAACACATGCTGGAAATCCTCTTTTTCTGGTTCGTCAAGCCAGGCGAAACAATCGTTGTTGCTGGCTGTTTCGGCAAACTCTGGCGATTCGTTGCTGCCAACGTTCCCGATGTTGGTAATGGTGACGGCAATATCGGGGTGTTGCTCGTGAAACTCCTTTGCCAACTGGCGCACATCGTCGGCCCCAAACCAGACTGTTCCAAACGAGATCTCCGTTGCACCCTCCGCGGCAGCTCCTGGCTCCGGCTCCAGCGTGGCAACGACAATCGGCCCGCTCTCCACAGTGGGTTGAGGGGTGAGCTGGAGTTCGGCAACTCGCTCATTCAGATCTTCCTGCCCATCCTGGAGTGCATCCATAGTGGTCTGTTTGCCGGAGACCACAGCGGAGAGGGCCTGGTCAAGGATATGCATTTTGTCGCTAAACTCGCCCGTCAATCCAGCCGGCAGCGAGGGAGCCGGCTGATCCAGTGCGGCCCGCACCACCTCCGCTGTTTCCTCATCGAGATCATCCCAGTAGCCGCTCCGCTCGGCAATGGAGCGGCGGGCCGGTATCTGCGTGATGCGATCCTGCTGCATAAAAGGGGTATCTACCTGCTGGCGGCTGAGAAATTCAAGCCAGGTCCAGGCTTCCTGGGGGTGCTGTGTGCCGCTACTCATAATCGTGCCCATTGGCATCCCAAAGTAGAAAATGGGATCGCCCGACGAAGCCGGGAATACCATTGTGCCAACCTCAAATGCGGGTTGCGGGCTGTTCGGGCGGTTGGGGAGCTGGTGTGGCATCCACATACCAACGCGCCCATCCATCACAATTTCTTCTGCTTTCGCGGTGTTAAATTCTATCACCCCGCTTTCGGTCAGCGGGAGGTAGAGACCCCCCGAATCGCCCAGGTTGCGAATGCGCTCTATGGCGGTCTGATACTCGGGCCCGGTGATATTGACCTGGTCAAGTGGTGTGCCAAAGAGATCGACCCCGGATGCACTGAGTTCGCTGAAAAGCGCAATGCTCCCCCCGCTGAGCATCAGTCCGTAGACATCCACGGTATCGCCCCGCTTTTGGGCAAGCTGTTCGGCTGTCGCTGTTAGATCATGCCAGGTCCAGTCGGCGGTGGGGGTCGGCAAGCCGCTTGCCATCCATAGCTCCTTGTTGTAGGAGAGCACAGGCACCGGCAACCGCTCCGGCAGCATATACACTCCCCCATCCTCTCCCATCGGGTCAAGCGCGTGGGGGTAGAAATCGTCCTCGTTGAAATTCGGGTCCGCGTCCATCAATGGCTTGAGGTCACGGAGGTAGCCACGCTCAATGTCTTCGGGGCGAACGGGAAAGATGGGCGCGGCGGTATCGGCAGCACTCACAATGTCCCGCATAATCCCATCAATATCGGGCGTGCTTCTTCTGCCAAAGTTCATAATCTTATCAAGAGAGACAATCTGGACCTGAATACCAGGGTGTTCGGTATTGAATGCTTCAACGATAGGCTCGTAGGCTTGTCGCTGAAACTCCGATATGCCGAAGCCAATGATGACGGGTTCTCCCGTGTCGGGGGCTTCGGCGGGTATTTGCGGTGCGTCGGGAGCAGTCGGGGCCACGCCGGTTGCTGGTGTTTCCCCGCTCTCACCGGTGTCCTCACCGCACGCGCTCAGCACAAGCGCAACGATGAGCACGAGCAGAGCCAGCACCCGTAGCGGGGGCCGGTGTGCAGCAAAAACGTTTTTTTGCTGTCTGTTTTTCGGATAGTGCAATTTTTTCCTCCTTATGAATGACGAAGTAAACGTAACCATTCACTGTGTACTGAATGATTACGTAACATTCCTCTGATACCAGATTGCTTTCAAATCAGCAGAAAAACCACAAAGAGCGGGAAAACAGGCTTCTCTCTTCTGTCCCCTATCTCCTGACAATAAGCATAGCACCGGCACATAGGCAATATATCAGTATCATGGCTATGGTTGCTCCTGGCCAGGTGGGTAGGGTATGTTCACGCTTGAGGGTCAATGCTGGGAGTGCAAGCGAGACGCTTGCCTCGATGCGAGCGCGGTACCTCCATCCCAATCCCTCCCCCCGCTGGGGAGGACAGGTGGGGGGCTGAACGATTACAGCTATACTACAACCTCATACAGGGCTTCGATCTGAGCAACCAGGTGTGCTTCGTCATACCGCTCGCGGAGCGTGGCCCGCCCCCCGGCAACGACACGCTCGCGCAAGGTCTCATCCTGGACCAGACGTATTGCGGCCTGTGCCAGGGCATCCACATTGCCATATGGAATCAGTATACCATTGTTTTCGTGCTGGACAATCTCGCACACAACGGGGATATTGCTAGTAATAATCGGGCATTCGGCGGCCATCGCCTCCAGCAGCGGCAACCCGAACCCCTCGTAGCGAGTGGGGAAGAGTAGCGCATCACTGGCACGGTAGAGGTTGATCAAGTCTTCGTCGGAGAGGTAGCCCAGGATATGCACATGGTGTTCAACCCCCATCGCCCGCGCTAGCGTGAGGGTGTGCTCCCGCCGGGCCTGGTTGATGCCCGACACAATGAGCAGTGAGGTTTCGGGAAACGCAGCGACAATCTGCGGCAGGGCCCGAATAGCCAGATCGTAGCCCTTGCGCGGAGTCAACTGACCGACAAAGAGCAGCCACGGGCGCGGGAGTGTGAGGGCGGGAGCCTGGTAGGGGACAGCATGAATGAATGGCGCGTCAATCCAGAGTGGCACGGTTGCCATTGGTTGCTCTAGCCCGAACTGGCGCATGACATCGGCCTCGAACGCGGAACAGGGGGCCAGGGCTGCCGCGGCCCGCAGCGGCCAGTGGAGACGGTAGTTTCGCAGCACATCGCGAGGGCGATGCTCGTGCAGGAGCCGCCAGAGCATGGCCCGCCGCGTCAACGCCAATCGCTCATACGTTGGTTCTACCTCGAAGGGGTGTTCGCGGTCGGGGGTAGCGTATTCGTCGTGGAAGGGGCCGAGCCAGGTATAGACTGTCGGGATATGGTGTTGTTGTGCCCAGACGGTTGTCTGAGCCGCCAGCACATTTCGCGGGTGCATCAGGTGAATCACGTCGGGGCGCGGGCCTGCGTTCAGGGCGCGGGCCAGTTCGCGGTTTGGCCAGTAGGCAGAGCGCACCCGCACCACCTCCACCCCCTCAATCGTTTCGTGGTGGGTGGACAGGGCCGGGCGGTCGGGGGCGTGGGTGCCAATGGCGCGGACCTGGTGCCCCCGCCGGGCCAGGGCCAGGGCCAGCACCCGCTCTGGCCAGTGGCGAAACGTTCGCGTCACCCCTCCCAACCCCACAATCAGCACTCGAAAATTACTCATCGCTCCCTATCCCCTGTCCCCTATCCCTTGTTCTCTGTCCCCCGAACAAGCAGAAGAAACCCGCCCTGCTCAAACCGCACCTGCCAGGACTCGCTCTGCTGCATCTGGCGAAGCCGTCCCATTGCTTCTGCCGGCACCTCGCGCAGGTCGGCCAGCAGATACTCGCCACGCTCAGCAAATTCAGGCGGGTAGATAACGTTGCCGGGGAAAAAGTAGAGTTCGCGGCGGCGGGCCAGGTGCGAACCAAACGCGCTTGTTGTCGTGAGGGGCGCATCGGGCGGCACCAGGGCCATCACCTCGCGGGCCAGGGCGATCCGTTCGCTGTCGCGGGGGCGCGTGGACAGGTGGATGAGGGGCGAGCGAATGAGGACAACCTGGGAGAGCAGCGCAACCCCCACGAGGAGCACGGCGAGGGCGGACCGCCGGTTGATAGAACCACAAAGAGACAAAGGGCACAGGGAGTACAGAGAGATATTCTTTCCCTTTGTGTTCTCCGTGTCTTTGTGGTTAAATTGTTTTGGGCGCGTGGGGATGAGTACGTATACCACAGCAATGAGCAGGAAGGGAATGACAAACGCCTGATAGTGGTAGCGAACGCTCCAGTGAATGTGCTCCGGCGAAAGCAGATTGAGCAGGAGCGAGGGTATCGCCAGCAGGAGAATGTCCGGGCGTAGCAGGGGCAAGAAGAGCAGGGGCCCGAAGAGTTCGAGCAGGTAGCGCAGCTTGCCCGCGGTGATAACCTGTTCGAGCACATAGGCGGGGCGCAACAGCATAGTTCGCACCATCTCAAACGGCCCATCGCCAAGCCACGCATAGACAAAACCATAGAGGAAGCCGTTGTCGTCGCGGAAGGCGGGAATAAGCAGCTTCAGGCACAGCAGGAGCCAACCCATGCCCACCACGCCCGGCACAACCACCCAGGGCCACGCTCGGCGGTGAATGAGCGCGTATAGCCCCATTGCAACCAGGGCAAAGCTGCCGTCGGAGCGGGTCCAGATGGCCAGCACCCCGGCAACGAGAAAGGGCCAGAACTGCTTACGCTCGAAGAAGAGAAACGCCCACAGAAAAAGCACCGTCCCGATGGTGCGTATCTGAAACTCGTAGAGGATGGCATACTGGATAGGCAGAGATGCAGCATAGAGGAAAGCAGCAAACAGCCCCCATCCAGCGCGGGCCGGCCCCGCCCCCGCCCGGTCGCGGGCCAGCAGAGCCAGGGGGATGGTTCCTGATGCGGCAACGACAACCTGAGTGAGCAGCAGGGTTTCGGTGCGCGGAACGAGCCAGTAGAGTGGTGCGAGGAGCAGTTCGGTGATGATGATGTCCACCCCCAGGTAGGAACGGGTCGCGCCCTTTGGGGAAATTTCCGCCAGATGCCCGTGTATCGTATTCCAGAGCAATTGCTCGTGGACCCCCAGATCAAACCCCATCCAGAAGGAGTGGTATTTGTAGAGTGCAGCAATGCCAAATACCAGCGCATACAGCACCGTCCCTGCTGCCAGAAGGGGCCAGAAGTGCGCGTCGAGCCAGCTGTCCCCTGTCTCCTGTCCCCTGTCTCCTGTCCCCTTCATGAGCGCAGGCTCTCGCGGCTGACAATCTGCCCATCACGAAGCTGGTAGAGGTCGGTGGCAAACTCGGTTGCCGCCGGGTCGTGCGTGCTCATCACCAGCGTAACATCCTCATGATCAACCAGATCTCGCAGCAGCTTCAAGATATGCTCGCCCGTTTTGCTATCGAGGTCGCCGGTCGGCTCGTCGGCAAGAATGAGCCGCGGGCGAATGGCCAGGGCCCGTGCAATGGCGACGCGCTGTTGCTGCCCTCCGCTCATCTCGTAGGGGCGATGGTGCATCCAGGCCGTTAGCCCGACAATTGCCAGACACCGCCGGATACGAGTATCCCACTCACGACGGGAGAGTCCGCCGGAGAGCCGTAGCCCCAGTTCAACGTTTTCGTAGGCCGAAGCCGTGGGCATCAGCGCGAAACTCTGGAAGATGAACCCGATGCGCCGCCGCATTGCCGCCAGATCCCCTCTGCTCATCTGGTTGAGGTGTTGCCCCTCGACCGTCACGGTGCCGGCGGTGGGCCGGTCCAGTCCTCCGATGATATTGAGCAGCGTCGTCTTGCCGCTGCCGCTTGGCCCCATCAGCACCACGAGTGACCCCCGCGGTATCTGCATCGTGACCCCGCTCAGGGCCCGTATCTCCCGCCCATTGAGCCAGAACACCCGCTCAACCTGGTTGATGTTGATAGCAAACTCCTGGTCTGGCATCTCTTGCATTTCTTGTGTCTGGTGTTGTGTTGCTGTTTCCATGATTCCCTGTGTTACGGTTCAAAACACCTTGTTCTGAAGGATTATATTTATCCCCCCCCCTGAACGATTACGACGGCGGCATAATCCGTCGGATGAGCGCGTTGAGCCGGTCGTAGTTATCTTTGAGCAGGCTGGCCAGTTCGCGCCCGGACTGCACCAGGTAGGCCTGGCCATCATTGCGGATGCTGGCCGCCGCACGGATGGCCGCTGCCAGCAGTTCGTCGCCCGGTATCTGCGGGGAGAAGAGCACCCCGCGGAAGAAATCGCACGAGTGGCTAAACTGGATGATCTCATCTGGCAAACACTCGTAGACGCTGTAATGCACGGGGGGGGGATGGCCCGGCAGGTAGTAGGAGATGATGCCATTGCTGACAAAGCCAACGGTTAGCGCGGAAAATTCAGTTTGCAACACCTCGGCCAGGTCGGGGTGCTCGCGGTAGATTTCCTCATCGTAGAGATTCTGGCCGGTGTAGGTGCGCCCACGAACCATCGCCCGCCCGCCCGGTTCTCTGCTGCCTGTCGAAATATCGTAGACCAGTCCATAGACTGCTACTCCCGCGGTGCGGGTGCTGGCCCGCACCAGGGACCCGAAAGGGGGCGCGTTGAGTAACTCGTAGGTGCCCGCCGTAAAGCCGATGGTCTGCGACTCGATAACTTCGCCGACACGTTCTTCTCGTAGTTCTTGCTTCATATGTTCCTACATATCCCCCAACAAAAAACCGCAACGTGTCACGTTTGCTCCGGGGCGGGTGCGTCCCCATCCCAATCCATCCCCCCAGTGGGGGAGGACAGGTGAGGCTGAACGATTACCTGTCCCCTGTCCCCTATCTCCTGTTCCCTTGTATGGCTATGTTCTGATAACTTCTTTGCTCTCCTGCTTGCTCGAAAGGGTGGCGGGCAGGTCTGCTCGCAACAAGCTACTCTCGACCATTTGCAGGAAGGCCCGCCGGTCTGCCCCGCGGACAACGGCCTTCTCGTGGGCCCGCGCTATCGCCACCGGGTAGCCCTGCCCCCGCACACATTGATCATACACCAGCGCATGCACCAGATCAACTTGCTTTTCATCTCGTGCAACCCATTGCGGAACTTCGACCCGTGCAATATCGCGCATAACACGAAGGTAGAAGAAGTGGATGAGATGCTCACGGTAGCGGTCTATGTTGATCTGGCTCATGGAGATGAAGAGCGGGCTGCGCTGCCCTTCGGAGAGGAACGCGGAAAATACCTGGGCATCGGTGAGATCGTGGCAGGGGTGGCAGGTGCGCTCCAGTCCGGCGCGCAAATCGGGGCACTGGTTGCACTGTGCTGCCTTCCCCTCTTCTATTTCAACGTGGGGGCAGTACATCATCCGTATTGCCCCGACAACCTCATTGGCACGAGTGCGGCTTGTATAGCCGGCAATGGGAAACTCGCGCTCGTGCAGCCGGTCCAGGCAGTCCAGATATGCGCCGAGAAACTTCTCTTGAAACGTTTTTTCCTCTCCACTGATTTTCCAGTGAATGAGCATTCCGTCAAGTAAGCCAAGCGCAGGGCGTTCGCTATCGGCTATCTCGCTACTCATCTCGGCAAGCGTCGAGAGTTCCTGTCCATCGCGTTGAAACCCGATATATTTCCCCTCAATGGGCATCCGCCGCGGGCCGCTCCCGATGTAGAGATCGTCTTCCTCAAAGTAGAGCGTTGGCTCCGAGGTGAGGCGGGCAGTGGGAGTAGAGCCATAGCGCAGATAGACTTTTCCGATATTGATGAGGTAGTAGTCGGCCCGTCCGTGGCGGTCTCGCTCAATCTGCGAGCCATCGGTTGCAATCAGGGTGTAGTCGGGGGGGAGGGGGGGCAAGTTGTGAACATTGAGAAAGGGTTCGTAGGGGCAAGCAAGCAGACCAGCACTCTTGCGGCTCAAGTCTGCCCTCTTTGTTGTGTCAACTTCATTCCCGGCCTGGCTTTCGTACATCGCCAGTACCTCAGCAATGCGCTTCTGGTAGTCGTCAGTATCCTGCGCCAGGGTATTGCTCATCTGGCGAACCTGTTTGCCCAGGACCGTAAAATCCAGCGACATCGTGCCTCCCGCGTTCCTTACCTTCCTTACCCTGCCCCTTATGATAGCACAAAAGATCGGCTTCAGCAAACAGACTCTCTACTGTCTTCCTACGACCAATTGTGGTATAATTATCAAAACCGTATCACTGCTCTTTATCAACTGGATATTCCTGAATATCATGACGGCTTCCTTATCATTTTTTATTATTCCTTCTGTCTGTTTGTCCCAAAAATAGCATAGGTATTGTTGAAGGGGAAAAGAGCTATGGACCTGCTGCCACGAGTTACGCGATCCTTATTTCTGAGCATATTCTTGATTACGACGGTTTTGATGGTCTTTCAGGTGGGACATCGTGTGTCCCAGGCCCAAACATCAGGCCTTTTCGTCAATGAGTTTCTTGTTATGTCAAATAATGGTCTGCAACAGTGGGTTGAATTGTACAACGTAGACAATAATCCCATTGACGTAGACGGATGGATTATAGACGATGCCATTGAAGACGACAGGTTCTTCACTATTAGTAGAACAACGCAACACTCAACGATTGTCCCTCCACAAGGCTTTCTTGTCGTTGAACTTGACCCTGTTTTCCTGAAACAATTTGGAACTGGGACCGTTCAATTATTGGATTCTGACAGGACATTGCAGGACGAAAGGGAATATAATGCTTTTTCTTTGATACCCGGCTTGACCTGTGCGCGATTACCGGACGGTGGGAGCAACTGGCAAGATAACCAATCCCCTTCCCCCGGCGAATCAAACACCCCGTCAGTTGAGACAATGACACCCGAAACCATATCTCCTACGGAGACAACAACTCCCACCCCCACGCTCACCCCCACGCCCGCAGCAACCGATACCCCCACGCCCGAACCCCCATTGCCCCTCACAATCAATGAGGTACTGGCCGCCCCCGACGGCGGCGGGTCGGAGTGGCTGGAACTCTACAACCCGCACGGGGAAGCAGTGTCTGTCAACGGGTGGGTGTTGCAACGCACCAGCGGCAGCACAACCCGCACCTTCCCGCTTGAAGATGGGACGGTTGCGCCGGGCGGGTTCCTATTGCAGGAGGTGGAGAGCAGCTTCCTCCCCAATAGCGGCGCAACCTTACAACTGCTTGACCCGCAGGGCCGGTCTGTCGGGGAAACAATCACCTACCCCGCCCTGGCAACGGGCCAGGTCTACGCCCGCACAACAGACGGCGGCGCGGTCTGGGTGCTTGACTACCCGCCGTCGCCGGGCGAGCCGAACCACCCCGCTCCCACGCCCACGCTCACCCCCACGCCCACGCCCGAACCCCCATTGCCCCTCACAATCAATGAGGTACTGGCTGCCCCCGACGGCGGCGGGTCGGAGTGGGTGGAACTCTACAACCCGCACGGGGAAGCGGTGACACTCTCTGGCTGGACCCTCCAGCGCACGAGCGGCAGCACCACCCGCACCATCCCCCTTGAAGATGGGACGGTTGCGCCGGGCGG
>DAOTUE010000104.1:0-2411 GCA_034436975.1 Chloroflexaceae bacterium | reverse complement strand
TTGCAGAGAGTGCCTTGTACAACAGTCTAGCACACTCATTCAGTCGTGACAACCAGGAGAAAGGAGGATGGCGGCAATTCCCCACACCCGCTGAAGCGGGTGGTTCCCTTGCCGCTTTTTCCTATGGATGTTTTCTCGTTACAATGCTTTCTGGCCACCAAAAACAACGGCCATATCGCCCAGGTGACAGGCATCGCTGAGACTGGCGAGATAGGACATATCCGCGCCATAGACGATGGTGCTGATGCTGCCATTGGTCAGCCAGATGCGGTTGATCGCATCCATGTTCATGTCCAACACGTCGGCAACCAGAATTTTGATCACCACATCGTGGGTAACAACAGCGATGGTCTGTTCCTGGTGCGCAGCAAGCATGCGTTCCTTAAATTCGATGGACCGTTTGTAGATATTGGTAAAACTTTCGCCGCCCGGCATCTGTGAGCGCATAGGGTATTTGCGCCATTCGGTCAGTCCTTCGGAAAACTGGGCGGTCACTTCTTCGGCATATTTGCCCTGCCATTCGCCGTGGTGAATTTCCATGAGGGCCGGCTCCTGGTGGACAGACACGCCGGGATGCAGAGCCGAAATAATTTCGGTGGTGTGGGAGCAGCGTTGCAGTGGACTGGTGTAGAAACAGTCAATCTGCTCAGTGCGGAGCCGCTCGGCCAGGGCTTCCGCCTGGCGCACGCCAAGCTCCGAGAGGGGAGCATCCAGTTGTCCTTGATACCGGTGTATTCTATTCCACTCGCTTTCGCCGTGGCGAACAATGATCATACGCATATGGGTAGGGTCTCCTTCTTCTTTCCTTCTTTCTTTCATTTTAACTTCTTTGTGGTTCGTTGCCTCAAGATTATACCATTTTCAGAAAATTCGCAACGGGCCGGACCCCAGCGAGACTGGCGCAGGCTTACCATCCCCTTTACTTCTCCTTTCAAAAAATCCACTATTTCAAAAAATGTTCTTCATCGTTTCTTAATCTTCTAGTCAGAGATTCTTAATCCGTGTATGGTATTACTGAAAGTGGCTTGTCAGGAAGAATCAAAGGCAATCAAACAATACGCAGGTACCACGATGTACCACCCGGACCCATCCATCCTCAGTTATCCTCAAAGGGAGAGGAATCTAGCGATGGGGTTTTGTGTTGTTCAAAATACTTGCCGGATAAGCAAGGTTTGGGAAGGCTGGTTTGAAGGTTGAAGGTTGGTCTGGAGGGTAAGAGACGGAAGTTAAGCAAGAGTGAGAAAGACGAATAAGTAAGAATGTTGGAAAATTTGGAAGGTAAAGAGAAGATACCTGGAGGACAATACATATGAGTCCAGATGTTGTATCAAACATGGTGAGAAAACAGCAAAAGCGTTTCGGAAGCCTGTTTTCTCTTCTGCTAATTCTCTGCCTGGTTGCAGGCAGTTTGACCCCGGCGGCCCCCGCCCGCGAAGCGCAGGCCGCCGACACGACGGACGCGCCCAAAAACGTCATCATCCTCATCAGCGACGGGATGGGCTACAACCATATGGATGCTGCCAGCTACTATCAGTATGGCGATGCCGGGCAGCAGGTGTACGA
Source organism: Chloroflexaceae bacterium (assembly GCA_034436975.1). GTDB lineage: Bacteria > Chloroflexota > Chloroflexia > Chloroflexales > Chloroflexaceae > JAAUSY01. The sequence continues at coordinate 848 of DAOTUE010000104.1, read as the reverse complement.
GCAGTTCCCCATTCAGCTTGCAATGAGCACCTACGAGGCCGACGACGAGGGCTACGACCCGGACCAGGCCTGGAGTAACCCTGGCTATGTGCAGGATGCCTACACCGACTCAGCCTCGGCGGCAACGACGATGTCTACCGGCATCAAAACGTACAACGGGGCTATTGGTGTGGATATGCACCAGAACCCGCTCAAGCACATCTTCGAGTATGCCGAAGAGCAGGGCAAGATGAGCGGGGTTGTCTCCAGTGTGCAGTTAAGCCACGCCACGCCCGCAGGCTTTGTGGCCCACAACGTCGCCCGCGGCAACTACGCCGAAATCGCCCGCGAGATGATCTACACCAGTGCGGTTGATGTCATTATGGGTGCGGGGCACCCCACCTATGATGACAGCAGTACCGTGTTGACAAACACCGCCGACTTTGAATACAAATACGTCGGGGGAGAGGACACCTGGAACGACCTGACCGACGCGGACGGCGCAGAAGGGGCCGATGCCAACGGCGACGGCACCCCCGATACCTGGACGCTCATCCAGGACGAGAGCGAATTTGCCGCGCTTGCCGCCGACCCGACCCCGCCTTCCCGCGTTATTGGTGTGCCAAAGGTGCGTTCAACGCTCCAGTTCAATCGTTCACAATTTATGGAGAGCACCATTCCCTATACCATTCCGTTCAACAGCAACGTTCCCTCGCTCACGCTGATGACCGAGGCTGCGCTGAACGTGCTCGACGAAGATAGCGACGGCTTCATGCTGATGGTTGAGGGGGGAGCGGTAGACTGGGCGGGTCACGCCAACCACACCGCACGCCTCATCGAAGAGCAGATTGATTTCAACCACTCGGTTG
>DAOTUE010000103.1:0-2646 GCA_034436975.1 Chloroflexaceae bacterium | reverse complement strand
GACATCACGCAACAGCACATCGTCATTCTGGTAGTGCCCGGCCAGTCCCTTTTCGGTGATGTCGCGGATGCCGTCGGGGAGCCGCTGCCAACGGGGGCCGCCCGGTCCATTGCCCATCACCAGACCTTCGCGGCTGATGGTAATATGTTGACCCGTGTAGAGTTCGTAGAGCCGCGCCGCAAACCGTTTCCAGTCGCTCGCCACGCCACGCTCGGCGACCGTACTGGTCACATTCCAATCAATGATGCGCAAGGGATCGCCAGGTTGGTCGGCCCGCCAGAAGAGGTTGTCGAGTTTCATATCGTCGTAGCAATGGCCGGCCTGGTGGGTGTAGGAAAGGGCCCGTGCGAAATGGAAGGCAATATCGAGCACGAGCGTTTCCAGGAGGGGGGCGTAGTCCCAATCTCCCACCCCTTCGATGAGGTCGTTCAAGACATTCTTGCCCGTGGCCTGCTCCAGAATGATGAATGGTTCCGGCGCGTCGGGGGGACTCTCATCGAGGAGGCGGACGGCGTAATGAGCATTATTGCGCTTTTCAACAGCGGCAACGGCTTCGAGGGTGCGGGCCTCGGCGAAGAAACGGTCCCGATCCTCTGGATTTGTACTACGTTCGGGGCGCAGTGTTTTGACAACAGCCTTTTCTTTTTGTGCCTCTCCCCACGCCTCACACACGAAGGCCTGCCCGAACAACCCCGGCTTCCCAAGCGGTTTGATAATGACGTATTCCGTACCAGATTTGCCGCGAATCCTGTCACCTGTTAGCATCGGTTTTTCTCCCTGTTTCTCCCCTGTAGACGATCAGGTATATAATCAATAAGTATACACGATTTAACACAAAAAAAGCGAACAATTTCCGGTCTGTTGCAGCCGGTTTCATCACTCCGACTCCTTGATGTACCGTGTGCGTATCCACCCTTGCTGATCAATAAAATCAGGGCTTACATTACTATACACAATACGAATATAGTAATACTCCTCCTGTTCATTTACAATCTTCACGCCATCCCCTGGCTGCAAGAGCACAGGCACTTTCTCATCATTACCTCCTATAGTCACTTTGTTTTGTTGTCCCTGGTCCTCCCACAAGAAGAGAGCGACACTCCCGCTACCATCCTGACCTTCCTTCGAGAAATCATCCGGGTGTTCTTTCTTATAGCCTGTCAAATCCACCAGTTTCATGACAACATGGGACGGTGTGGGAGATGGTGCAACGGTGGGAGATGGTGTTTCTGTGGGGGTTGATGTTGCAGTGACAACAACCGTTTCTGCCACTCCAGTCTCTCCCTGTGGTGAAATATCTGTGCGTGTTATTACACCTGTGGTTGTGGTTATCTGTCGGGTGAGTGTCGGGGAATGATCCATTGAAGATGGGGTTACTGCATTGTGCCAGAAGATAACCAGGATAACCAGACCCACCACCGCGATAGCCACAATAGCTATCAGAGGCGAAGGTACCCGCGATGACACAGTGGAGGGGGGGGGCGATGGGATTGAAGGTTTTGGCGACGGAGTCCGGTTGGGGGTAGGTTCTGGTGGGAGGGGGGCATCTGAGTGCGGAGGCTGAGGGGGAGGGGAGGAGAGTGGCTGCAAAAGAAGCTGTTCCTGCAACTCCTGGTGTCGGGTATGGATTTCTTTCCAGATAGCGGTCAGTGCGCTCACCGCTTCTTTCATTTGTTGTTCAGTTTCGGGAAGACATTCCTCTCCCTGCAACAGGCGCAATATCTCTTCTGCTTTCCTACCTCGTTTTTCCGCTTCGTCAACATTGTTCTTCTCTAGCTGTTTCTCGCCCTGCTCAAGGTGGTCTTTCAATGTGCTCAGAAGATGCTGTTCCCGTTCATACGCTGCACGCTGCTTTTGCTGCATTTCGCGACAGTGTTCCAATTCCTCTTTGAACGCCTGGAGGTCCGGGTACTGGTTGAAGAGGTGTGTTATCTGGTCAATCTGCTCCAGAGCTTTGTCGAGTTCTCCGGTATCCGAAGAAAACCAAGTTTCTGCCTCTACCGTGAGCCAGTTTACCTGGTCGGGCAGTTGTTCCGGAAGAGCACGGGCGACGATGCCCAGGTGAGTACGGGCTGTTCTAATATCTCCCTGGGTGAGTGCTTCAACCGCCGTCTCCAGGTCGTTTCTGTGGTTTCGGTAGATCTCGGGGTTGTCTACTGCCAACCGCGCCAACCAGAACCAGCGACGCGGGCGCGGGTACTGCGACCTCGCATCGCGGTAGACGCGCTCAAACTGTTCGCTGGCAACCGGTGCATTTCCCCCCCGCATAATGTTGATGGCCGAGGCAATGCGTTTGTCGCTGGCAGTGCCGCGCCGTGCTCCAGCTTGTTCGCGCAGTTCGTTGCACTGGCCAAGAGCTGGTTTCCGTTTCGGGTCTTCCCTATCCAGAGCTGCTATCTGTGGCTCGGCCCGCCACACCGGAGCCAGAACCTCGATGATCAGGTTGTTCCCATTGGCAATCCTTGCTTTTTCAAGCAGTTGTTCCCATCCCATCTCAACCTGTTCCCGCTCACGCTGGACATCACGCAACAGCACATCGTCATTCTGGTAGTGCCCGGCCAGTCCCTTTTCGGTGATGTCGCGGATGCCGTCGGGGAGCCGCTGCCAACGGGGGCCGCCCGGTCCATTGCCCATCACCAGACCTTC
>DAOTUE010000102.1:0-15327 GCA_034436975.1 Chloroflexaceae bacterium | reverse complement strand
CCAGGTGCAGGTGACAGTGGCCAGCACGGGCAAGGATGGGCTTGCAGCGGCCCGCCGCCTGCTGCCCGATGCTATTGTGCTTGATATTGAACTCCCCGAACTGGATGGCTACGCGGTGTGCCGGGCCCTGAAAGCGGATTCCCTGACCTGCCATATCCCCATTGTTATGCTCACCAGCTATGACAAAGCCAATGATACCCTGAAAGGGCTTCAACTTGGGGCAATAGACTATATCCCCAAAGATTCGTTTGCAAACGAAAACGTTATCGCGTCCTTGCGCCAGTTAGGAGTGGTATAATATAAAGACCATACTTCAGAGACGAGGTGTTGAAACTATGAGAACAGTACAAGCAATGCAGGCAACACAGGCCACAACATCGCTGGCCCGCGGCACCCTGACAGAAGCCGAATCCGAACGCACCGATACGATGCTGACCGTGACGTTTCGCATCGGGCAGCAACAATATGGCTTGCCCGTCAGCGTGGTTATTGAAATTGTGCGGTTGCCAGCCCTGATTACGCTGGCGGGTGCCCCCCCCGCGGTTATCGGGTTGCTCAACCTGCGCGGGTACTATGTGCCCGTGCTCGATGGGAGCATCCTGGTTGACGAAACGCCCCACTATGACCTGAACAGCCAGATTATCATTGCCGGGCTGATTTCCGAGGGGAGTACCATCCTTCCAATGCTCGGGTTGCGCGTAGACCAGGTGATTGATGTTCGCACGTTGCAAAGAAGCCAGATGACGACCCTGGAAAAGCGACTCGCAGCTCCCTTTCTCAAGGGGGTTGTCCATACCGACGATGGCTCGGTGGTGTTGTTCGATGTCGAGTCGCTGCTTGATATGGTTCCCGAAGAGGAACTCTCCCATGAAATGCAGAGCAAACGGGCGCAGCAATGAGCAAACGACAACCCGGCCAGCCTGTTCGCGTTCTCATTGTCGAGGATTCCCGCGCCCAGCGCGAATTGCTGATCAATCTGCTGCGTGCTTCCGAACAGTTTGAGGTTGCGGGCATCGCAACCAACGGGCAGGAGGCCGTTGAAGAGACCAGGCGGCTCCGCCCCGATGTTATCGCGATGGACATTCACATGCCCATTGTGGATGGCTACGAGGCAACCCGCCAGATTATGCAGTGCTGCCCGACCCCCATTGTCATGGTCAGCAACAGCATGGGCGATGAGGGCCGTCGCTCGGTGCAGGCCCTCGCGGCCGGTGCGCTGGCCGTGCTCCGCAAGCCGGGCAATGTGAGCCACCAGGATTTTGAAGCCGACCGCCAGAATATGCTCCGAACGTTGCGGCTTATGGCCGATGTGCCCGTGGTGACGCGCCACGCAATGCGCCCGCCGCGTCCAGACGAACATCCCACCGTCAAGAAACCACATATGACGGTTGTTGCCATAGCCGCTTCGACGGGGGGCCCCGCGGCCGTGCAGACGGTGCTCATGGGGCTTGGCAAAGATTTTCCGCTCCCTATCTTGCTGGTGCAGCACATTGCGCAAGGGTTCGGGGCAGCCCTGGCCGACTGGCTCAATACGACAATCCCGCTACAGGTGCGCATTGCCCAGGAGAACGAGAAGATGTTGCCCGGACACGTCTACCTGGCTCCCGATGAGCACCATCTGCTGGCCAGCGCAATGGGCACCATCGGGCTACGCCGGGCCATGAATTTTGACCGCTACTGCCCCTGTGCCGACATCCTCTTCGATTCGGTGGCGCGGGGGTATGGCAATCGGGCCATCGGCGTTATTCTGACCGGGATGGGTGACGACGGGGCGCAGGGATTGCGAGCCATACGGACGCAGGGGGGCTACACGGTGGGGCAGGATGAGGCAAGCTGTGTGGTCTATGGGATGCCCCAGGCTGCCGCGGCCAACGGCGCAATCATCCAGGTCGAGCCACTGGCGCGCATTTCCCAGGCTATTCTCGATAAAGTAATAAGCAGTGATACGCGATGAGCGGGAAACCAGTTGCCAGACTCAGCAATGATCTCTATATTCTGTTCCGCGATTTGCTTCTCCGGCGGAGCGGGCTGTTTTATCCTGAGCACAAACGGGAGGATCTTGAACACGGGTTGATACTGGCGATGAAAGCCTGTGGGGCCCGAACCTTCGACGATCTCTATGGGCAGGCCCTCAGTGATGAAACCGTCTGGGATGCTATCCTGATCCACCTGACAATAGGAGAGACAAGTTTTTTTCGCAACAAACCGCAGTTCGATGCACTCCGCAATGAGATTATCCCCGACCTGCTCGAACGCCGTTCGACGCTGCACAACCTGCGTATCTGGAGCGCGGGCTGTGCGACGGGCGAGGAACCCTACTCGCTCGCCATCCTCCTGAGCGAAGCAATCTCCAATCTCTCCGAATGGCATATTACCATTCTGGCAACCGACATCAACCCCAATTTTCTCGAACGGGCCCGCCAGGCCCTCTATGGCAACTGGTCCTTCCGCGAGATTTCTGAGGCTATTAAAACCCGCTATTTTACCCCGGAGCAAAACCGCTGGCGGCTCAAACCCGAAATCCGTTCAATGGTGCTCTTCAATCGGCTCAACCTGATCGAGCCAGTCTATCCCTCAATCATTACAGGAACCTCGGCACTGGATATAATCATATGCCGCAATGTCACGATTTATTTTGATGAGCAAACGACCCGCCAGATTGTGAATCGGTTCTACCACGCGCTCGCGCCCGGTGGGTGGCTCATTGTGGGGCACTCGGAGCCGCAGGCTACAATGTATCAGCAGTTCGAGGTGTACAATTTTCCCAACACGGTCATCTACCGCAAGCGGCTTGATGCACCGCTCTTCTCGTTCACCGCTGATGCTTCCAATGCGTTGCAAGGTTCTTCGCACAATGGTGAAGCGACACGCCAGGAGCCATCCCCATTTGCTGTCAGATCGGCCCCTGGTGATCCTCCCCACGAAGCCACGCCCTCGTCCCCGGCCTTTTTTGCCCCGGCCCCGGCTGCTTTACCCGTTCCACCTATCCCGTCCACGTCGCCATCATCACCGCAAGTGCAACCGAAGACAAAGACTCGCTCAAAGCCCTCCTCCCAGGACGCTCCACAGCCACCGTCGTCATTATCCCCTGGCGAATTGTGGCGCAAAATTACCACAATGCTTGCCCAGGGCAACAAAACAGGAGCCGAACAACTGCTCAACACCCTCCTGCTCATCCAGCCGGACCATGTCGAAGCCCTGACAACGCTTGGTCGTCTCTATGCAGACCGTGGGGAGTGGGCCTGTGCCCAGTATCATTGCGAAAACGCCATTGAATACAACCCTCTGCACACCGAGGCCCACTACATTCTAGCGCAGCTCTACGAGCACGAGGGGCAATACGACGCGGCCCTGACGGAATACCGACGGGTCGTCTTTCTCGAACGCAACCATATTATGGGAATGCTTGGGATGGCGAATGTCTGGCGGCAAATGGGCCGTGCCGAGGATGCCCGCCGCAGCTACCGCAATGTGCTCAAACAGCTTGGCAACGTCCCCCCGCTGGCGGAGGTGCCCAACGCCGAAGGCGCAACCGCCAGCGAACTGGCCGCCTTCGTCACCCGCCAGATCCAGCTTCTGGGGTGATAGGGGATAGGAATCCCTCCCCCCAGTGGGGGGAGGACAGGTGGGGGGCCTGAACGCTTCCGCTTTTCCGATTTTTCTACGCCTCGTAGATCCAGCTATCCACGCTACGGCTCCAGCTATCCATCAGTTCCTCCGGCTGGAAGAAGAGGGAGATTTCCTGCTCGCCATTTTCTGGCGAATCAGATGCGTGGATCAGGTTTCGCCCGATTTCCAGGGCAAAGTCGCCGCGGATGGTGCCGGGGGCGGCCTGAGAGGGGTTTGTTGCCCCCACGGTATTCCGCACAATCTGGATGACATTGGCCCCCACAACAACAGCAACAACCACAGGGCCGGAGGTGATATATTGCACCAGGCCAGAAAAAAACGGCTTCCCCTCGTGGATCTGGTAATGCTGGCGGGCCAGGCTTTCGTCTATCTGCATCAGCTTCAACCCGGACAACTTTAACCCGCGCTGTTCAAGCCGCGTCAGAATCGGCCCCACCAGCCCGCGCTGAACCGCATCGGGCTTCAGAATAATGAGCGAACGCTCCATAGCCATAGATTTTCAACTCCTAAATCGGTACAGCCTCGCCGATACGCTTGGCTGCACGGCGCATTTCCATTTTCACCAATCCCAGGTTGACGGTGAGCTGGGTGATAACAACCAGTATCAGGTCTTTTGCTTCGAGAATGAGAATAGAACCATCTTTTGCATCAATGATGGCATCCATGAGGGTGCCAACCCCGATACGTTTGGTTGCTTTGTCAATTTCGCCAAAGATGGCGGCTGACATTGCCCCCAGAATTTCCGCGTCCTCTTCATCGAGGAGCGTGCTGGCAACAACAAGACCATCCTTGCCAACGAGGAGACTGCCGATCACCCCGTCCACTCGGATCAGGTCCTCTACGATCCGTCGCATACCTTAGCCTTTCGTCTGGCAGTATAGAAGAGGAAACACCATACTAGAACAACTTTCCACGATACGCCGCCGTCGCTTCTTTGAATCGCTTTTGCCTGGTATAAATATCTCCAGTCAGGCGATAGAACTGCTTCCGTATTGACTCATCTTCAACTCCTTGAACCTGTTCCAGAAGATCGTCCAGGACATCGTCAAGGAATTCGCTGGCTTTTACAAGAATCCGATAGTGAGAGATTGCCAGGTCGTAGCGTCCTGTCTCCATTCCAATATGAGCTATGGCAAAGCACAACCCATAGTTTTCTGGTTCGGCTTCAAACTGACGCAGGTTTTCATCAAGGTCTTCATCACCCGTGGGAATAAACGCGGTGGGCTGCTGTTTTTGCTCAGATGATGATGTCCCGTGCCAGCCTGGCCTTGTCCGTCTGTCGCGTATTGGAACCCGCTCCCCCGGCAGTTTCGGGCGTATCCTCGTCGTTCGGGTCTCATCGTCTGATGCAGCTTTGTGCGAGGGAGCATCATCCAGGTGCTGGTCGCCATGCTGGTTGTCAGGCCGTTGGGGCCGTTCAATGGTAATGCGGGCCGGTCCCATATCGGGAGCAATATCGGGCAGATCCCATATATCATCCATCTCATCAAGAGACGCAGGCACAAAAGCCAGGTCTTCTGGGGTAGGTTCGTATGGCTCTTCCGGCTCCAGATCCTCTTTTCGCGGGCCCTGTGGTGCTGATGTGAGGGATGCTTCCTCTTCTTTCGTCAGGCTAAAATCGAAGAGGCCGTCATCCTCAAGGCCAGGCTCACTCTCAGTCCGTCGCGAAGGCGCGCTTCCCGAAAACGCCGATTCCTCTCGGCCTGAACTGGTTGAGGCCAGTCCGCTGAGGGCCGTAAGCTGCTCATCTGTCAGCCCGAACCCTTCAGGCTCTCCCTTGCCTGTGGTTTCCGACGACTTGACCTGCGATGACTGTTCGTTCCCCAACCCAAGCATGGCGATTTCTTCCTCGGTCAACCCTAGCTCGGCAAGCGAGAGGGGCGCAATCTCCGGCTCGGCCTGTGGGTCCGGCGGGGCGGGGGCGGGTTCAGCCGGGAACGCAACATCTGGCTCGGCTTGCGGGGACGGCTCGACCTGGGGAGCCGGCGGCGAAGCGGGGAGATCTGGTTCGCTCGCTTTTTCGCTGCTTTCCCCACTCTCCAGCCCGAGCATAGCGATTTCTTCTGCACTCAACCCCAGTTCCGCCAGCGAGAGCGGAGCAATTTCCGGCTCGGTTTGCGGGGACGGCGGGGCGGGTTCAGCCGGGAACGCAACATCTGGCTCGGCTTGCGGGGCCGGTGAAGTCGCTTGCGAAGCGGGGGACGGTTCCTCGCTCTTCGTTTCGCTCACTTTTTCGCCGCCTTCTCCACTCTCTAGACCAAGCATAGCGATTTCTTCTGCACTCAGCCCCAGTTCGGCCAGCGAGAGCGGGGCTATCTCCGCATCCTTCCCCGATGAAGCCTCCGCTGCCGGGGGAGGTGGTGGGAGAGGCTCAGGTTCTGGTTCAGGGTGTTGTATCTCTTCAGGCTCAGGTGGCAACATGACCGTTGAAAAATCTGCCTCCTGCTTTTGCTCCTCTTGCTCCTGAAGACCAAGCGAGGTGATTTCCTCCTCGCTCAACCCCAACTCTTCCAGCGAGAGCGGCATAATCTCTTCATCTACTCGTGTTGCTGCTGCCGCATCCAACTCTTCGCCTTCGCCTTCATACTCTTCGGGATATTCCACCTCTTCCATATCTATCACTTCGTCCCCATCGCGGATTTCGATACCGGCGCGGTAGAGCGCACGCCCAATGTCCTCAATTCGCTCGGATTCAGCAACCGGGTCATCTACAATGTTGATAATATCGGTCAGGTCAACAAACCCTTGCTTTTGTCCGAGGGAGATGAGTTGATTGAGTGCAGGGTCGCCAGTATCCGGGGGGCCACCCAGGGTTTTTGATCCCGTATCGTCCACACTTCCGAGCGTATCCCACCCGGTGAGTTCATCGGCAGTCAGCCCCAATTTTTCTTGCTCATCGCCAAAGCTCGGGCCTTCATCCAATCCCAGGTCATCAAGCGAGAAGGGGAGAATATCTACATCATCCAGAAGCTGCGTTTCGGGAGCTTTGCTCTTTGGTGAAAATACTTCCGGTTCGGCAGGAGCAGGTTGCTCACTGGCCAGGTCCGAGCCGCTCATACCTAGATCTTCAAGCGAGAAGGGAGTGGCTCCTGTACCCTCATCAGGCAATACCTGGGTGCGTCCCGCTTCTTCTTGCTGTTCGAGCGCAATGGTTAGCTCTTCGGATGGTTGTCCCTCCTGCTCATTCAGGGCGGCGATCTCTTCTTCACTCAGCCCCAGTTCGGCCAGCGAGAGCGGGGCTATCTCTGGCTCGCCGCTTTCCAGGCTCTCCGTTGGCACGGGGCCCGCTGCCGGTTCGGATGGTTCCGGCCAGTCGGGCAAAGCCGCTGAATCTTCGGCTTGCTCTTCCCATTCCCCAATACCTTCTTCCCCTTCCAACGAGAAAGGCTCGGTTGAGAAAGGCTCGGTTCCTTCTTCATCTCCCCCGGTTTCTTCTGTTTCGGAAAAAGGGCGGGATTGCTCCTGTTGCTGCAACCTCCTCCTCTCATCTGTCCCGCTTTCCCCACCACGCAGAGAAATATCATCATCGGAGAAAAAACGGAGATTTTCATCCTCTGCAACCTCAGCGTCCGACACGGAGGGGAGCGGGGTTTCCTCAGTCGGGGCAAGCTCTTGCCGTCGCTGCTTGAGTTTGGCAAAAATGGATGTTTCCGTTTCTTCCAAAGGTGGCGGTTCAGACTTTTCGCCGCTGGACTTACGCAAGAAATCGGTGTCAGGTTTGGATGAGGGAAGCTGCCAGCTATACGCGGCCGGGTTGCTCACCTCTCCCTCGTCTTGCTCATCCGACTGGAGCGGTATTGGCTCCGGCATCGCCGGGGCTTCCTGAACCGATGGAGGGGGCGGAAGCGATTCGCCTTCTTCCAGGGAGAAAGGCTGGAGCGATGGAGGCAAGGAGACCTGTGCAGGATTAACTCCTTCTGGAAAGTCCTCTCCGCCAGTGAGATCAAGGTCATCCAATGAGAAAGGTTGGAGTGAGCCAAGATTATCCTGGTCGAGATCGGATGATGCTGCTCCAGGCGGCATCGTTGCCGAGGTTTCATCCTCATCATCATAGTCAGGGGACCAATCAAATGGTTGTAGCTCCGACGGCATCTCTGTAGCAACCTTGTCTTCCAGCCCCCCTTCGCCCAGGTCATCCAGATCAAAGGGCTGCATACCCCCGGCAAATGGGTCCCCCTCTATTCCTGCAAATGGATCTTGCTCCATCTCAGGCATTGGTTCTGGTTCCTGTGGGGCTGGCGGAGGAAATTCTTCCGCTGGTTCGCCTGGTTCGGACATCCAGTCAAACGGTTCAATATCCGAGAGGCCGCTCAGTTCGCCGCTGGTATCCTGCTCTTTTTGCGTTTCCTGACCTTCGACCATATCAATGCCAGATAGTCCAGCATCTTCTTCAGCCAGTCCAGCCTCGAATGGAGATGGCTCAGCCGACGGTTCTTCCTTGCTCTCGGAAGGGGTTTCTCCGCCTCCCTGCATAAGAGCAATTTCTTCTTCGCTCAACCCAAGTTCTGCCAGGGAGAGGGGCGTAATATCCGGCTGGTCGGCGGTTTCTTCCTGTTCTTTCTGAGACGGTCGCGGTTGCGGCGGTGCGTGGGGGGACTGGACCTGTTCGAGACCATTGCCCGTTTTGTCTGCCTGTTCCTGCCCCATTGTGTCGAGATCATCAAACGAGAAGGGCGCGAGCGAGGGTTCAGCCGGGCCAGTCTGCTCCTGAGACACAGCAGACATATCGCTGCTCATATCGAGTGCTTGCAGGCCGAGCAGGCTGGCGAGCAGGTCATCATCATTCTGGCCAATGGCAGACTGGCGTGCTGCGGGAGCCTTCGGCGTGGCTGCGGCAAATGCTGGTGTAGCCTGTGGGGAAGCCACAACAGCTTCTTGCTGTTCCTGTTTTCTTCTCCATTCCTGCTCGTCCCATTCAGGGATTGTTGTGGAGACTTCTGGCACATTGTCTGGCAGTTTGCCAAACAGCAGCGTAGCAACATTCTGGTAGGGGTCCAGTTGTTGCGCCACTTTCCAGTATTGCGCTCCATCGGGTTGCCCCGATGTCAGTTTGACATACCCAAGCAACAGGTTTACTTTGAGCACGTCGGGCCGCTCCGACAAAATGTGTTGAGCCATTTCAACCATCTTGTCTTCCTCACCATTTCGCCAGAGGGCTTCAATCAGTCCAACGTGGGCATCGAATCGTTCGGGTTGCTCGGCCACCACGCTGCGAAATTCCTGGATGGCCTGCGGGAGCATATAGCCCCTGGCGTAGAGTCGGGCCAGGCCGGCCCGACTCAAGCGGAGTTGCGCGTGTTCACTTCCCCACGCATCTACATAGAGGCGAAGGAGCTGCGAGCGCAACTCGGTCATGTCGGGTTTGATTTCCAGAGCCTGCTCAAATTCGTTGATGGCTCGGTCGAGTTTTCCCTGGCGTTCGTAGGTTATCCCGATGCCCACATGCGCCGGGATATTTTCCGGGTCGGCTCTAAGCACTCGCTCAAACGCGGCTTCGGCCTTTTCAAACTGACGGTTGAAGAGGTATGCTTCTCCAAGAATACGGTGGGCTTCAAGGTTGTCGGGAACGTTTTCAAGGATATGCTGAACGACAGCAATAGATTTCTCGGGCTGGTTTTCCTCAAGCAATTGCTGTGCCTGATCATATGCTGCTTGTAGACTTATTTTTGCCATCTTTGGCCTCTCATGCTACCCAATTTCGGCTATCACACATCATACCAGGATAGCGCATGGCGAAACAGGACCATCCTGGAATACGAAAGGGGAATATCATGTCATAAACCATTGTAGGAAATAGGAAAATAAGAGCACGGAAAACGTATGCATTTGGTAGCAGCCGTTACTTTTTTACCAAGAACAATACTGTTTACATTGTAACATAAAAGATAGCCTGTTGCAATGCCAGAAAGGGGGAAAAAGGCAAGAAAGCCACCTCGTAGCCCCTACAAGGTGACTTTCTGTTTGGTCGGGGCGACTGGATTTGAACCAGCGACCTCCTGAACCCCATTCAGGTGCGCTACCAGTCTGCGCCACGCCCCGCTGCACGAACAGCATACCCGGACTTCGAGACAACAACATCGGCCTCACTCACTTGTGCAGGCTCACTTTGCTCCCTGCTATGAACTGGCACAAAACTTGCTTTGTATTATAGCGTGGGTAGAGACGAGAGTCAAACCCTTCTCAAAACCGGTTGTCATTTTTGCCCCAAAACGACAATTTCAGACCGGAGATTTATCCGTAAGTACCATTTTCTCCACTTTGCCCTACCGCTGTGCCACCATCTCCAGATAGTAGCGGACGATTTCGGCCAGGTCGCGGTTGCCCCACCCCGCCGCCGTCGCCGCTGCAAACGAGAGCAACGCTGCGCTCCCGCAGGGAGTGGGCACGCCGACTCCCTGGCCCGTGGTGGTCATCGCCAGCAAGTCTTTTCGCACGCCGGTGACATCAAAGGGGGCTTCGCTGGCCTCTCCAAGAATGGTGGGGATCTTTGCGGGCAGGGCCCCGATACCCGCCGGGCTGTCGGCTATCAGCTCAAGCATCTGGCGCAGGTCCAACCCGGATTGAACCCCCATTGCCAGAGCTTCGGACAATCCCTGCCAGTAGATCGCCATTGGCATGTTGAGCACCAGTTTCATCGTGGTGCCGCTGCTGCCTGGGCCCAGGTGGGCAATGCGCCGGCAGAGCACATCCAGGATGGGGCGGGCCCGTTCCAGATCGTCGCTGGCTCCGCCCACCAGAGCGATCAATTGTCCCTGTTGGGCGGGCGCAACGGTCCCCGACACGGGCGAATCGAGCAACGATGCGCCTCGCTCGGTTACAAGGGTTCCCACGTCGCGGATGGTGTCGGGGCGGATGGTGCTCATCTCAATAAACAGTTTGCCCGCAACCGTGCCCGATAATAGCCCGTGCTCCGGGCTGTAGACGCTCCTGACTGCCGCATCGTCAGTGAGAATAGTGAGAATGACATCGCACTCGCTGGCCAGGGCGGCAAGCGATTCGGCCCGCGTGGCCCCCCGCTCAACCACTGGTTGCATACGCTCAAGGGTGCGGTTCCATACAGCCACAGCAAACCCGGCATCAAGCAACCGTGGAACCATTGCCTGCCCCATCCGTCCCAATCCAACAAAACCTATCATTCTGGTCTCCTTTCCGGTCATCTTGCCGGTGTGTTTTCCCGTGCTTTTGCGTAGGTCTGTTCAGCCACCTCAACCAGGCGATCCCAGTGAAACCGCTCGGCTCTTTCGTGGGCCGCCGTCCCAAGTTGTGCCCGTAGCGATTCGTTGTGCAGCAACCACAGCGTGGCACGGGCCATTTCTGCCGGACGACCCGGCGCAACAAGCAACCCGCTCCGCTCGTGCTCAATGTATTCGGCAACCTCTCCCACACGGCCCGCCACCACTGGCACCCCGGCCGCCATCAACTCCAGCAGTTTGACGGAGCAGCGGGCGCGGTTGATGAGCGTATCATCCATCGGGACCAGCGCAATATCAGCCGAGGCAAGCAGGGCAGGTATATCATCCGGCTCTGCCCATCCGACATTGTCAATGTGTTTGGCAACGCCGGCCCGTGCGGCCCACTTCATCAGGTCGCGCTCCTCGCCGCGCTCACCCTTGCCGACAACCCGCAACCGCAGCGTGGGGTATGCCTGGCAAAGCGGCACCAGCATAGCGATAACGTCGCGGACATCGAACTCCCAGAAGCGGGTATAGAGCAGGAGCGTGGGCGAACGGTCAGCAGTCGGAACAGGCAGCGCGGGATGCAGCGATGCTATGCCATTTGGCAAGTAGAAGACGCGCTCTGGCGGCACCCCCACCCCCCATATCTGTGTTTGCAGTGTACGGCTGGCAACGCTGACCGCATCGGCACGGCGGGGCAGATCGCGCTCCTGCCAGGCAAAGAGGGCCCGCGCATAGGGAGGATAGTCCAGCAGGTCGTTCCAACCGCCACGTCCCTCCCAGTCGTCGGTGTCTACCACGAGTGGCAGGCGGGGCCAGATCACCTGCGCCGCGAGAGCGGCCAGGCCGCTGTAGCCTTTGGGTTTGAAAAGGTGCAGTATGTCGGGCCGGTCGGCCAGCACGGGCCGCAGTAGCAACCACACATATGCTGCAACATTCGCAGGGGTGGGCAGCTGCGGGAGCGGGGTATGCCACACCCCAACGCCATCGAAGTCATCGTACCGCCCGGCATCCTGTGGGTTCTGGATGGGTGGCGCACTTATCTGCACGCGGTGGCCGCGGCGTACCAGGGCTTGCGCCATTGGCAGCATCCGCACGGCAAGGGTTCCCTTCGGGCGCATGCCAAACGGGGCGAGCATATGAATATGCAGGTGGTTATCGGTTCGCATCTCCCCTTCATTATACACAATCTGGCGTGTCTATGCCATATGACCACGGAAGGGACAAAAACTTTCCATGTTCGCCATCTTTCCCTATGGTATACTGTTGGTAGTTGCTACGAAAGACCGTAACCTGTTTGCCGACCTTGCGAAAGAATCCCCACCCCAGATTTTTGGGAACGGGGCGACCCTATCACTCGATAGCAACATTGAGAACCAGGATGAACCATTTATTATAATAGAGAAATACATATGAGACTAGACCGATTTACAGAGAAAGCACAGGAAACCTTTCAAGATGCCCAGGAAATTATGCAAGACCAGCACCATACGCAGCTCGATGTCGAGCACATTTTCCTGGCCATGCTCCGACAGCGAGAGGGGTTGGCCTCGCGTGCATTGGCTCGGTTGAATATAGATCCCGATGATGTTATCCGCCGGGTTGAGCGAGATCTGGAAAAATCGCCCAAGATCTATGGGCAATTTGGCTATGGAAACCAGGTCTATGTCACCCCCCGAACCCAGCGACTGGTGAAACGGGCGGAAGAGGAAGCTAACCGTCTGAACGACCAGTATGTTGGAGTCGATCACCTGCTCATCGCCATTAGCAATGAGCGCGAGGGGGCCTCGGCACGGGTGCTCAACTCATTCAGCGTTGATCCGGATGCCCTCTACCGCGAATTGATGGAAATACGCGGCAGCCAGCATTCTGATAACCCCAGTGCCGAAAGCCGCTACGAGATACTGGATAAGTATAGCATAGACCTGACCGAACTGGCCCGCCAGCAAAAACTCGATCCGGTCATTGGGCGCGACACGGAGATCAACCGCATTATGCGTATTCTCTCGCGCCGCACCAAGAACAACCCGGTGCTGGTGGGCGAATCGGGAGTTGGGAAGACAGCCATTGCCGAGGGGTTGGCGCAGCGCATCGCGTCGGGCGAGGTGCCGCCCATGCTCCGCGACCGCCGCTTCCTCTCCCTCGACCTGTCGGGAATGGTCGCCGGCAGCAAGTTTCGTGGTGAGTTTGAAGAGCGGCTCAAAGCAGTCATAGACGAGGTGCGGGCCGCAGAAGGGGGAATTGTCCTTTTCATTGACGAACTTCATACCGTGGTGGGCGCGGGGTCTGCTGCGGGCAGTATTGATGCCAGCAATATGCTCAAGCCGGCCCTGAGCCGCGGAGAGTTTCAGGTTGTCGGGGCCACAACGATAGACGAATACCGCAAACATATTGAGAAAGACGCAGCCCTGGAACGCCGCTTCAACCCGGTGTTCGTGGAAGAACCCGATGTTGAAACCGCCGTCGAGATGTTGCGTGGCCTGCGGAAAAACTACGAAGAACACCACCACCTGAAGATTGACGATACCGCCCTCCACGCAGCAGCACGCCTCTCCAGCCGCTATATCAGCGACCGCTTTTTGCCCGACAAAGCGATTGATCTGATAGACGAAGCCGGGGCCAAGCTGCGTATTGACATCTACTCCATGCCGCCCGCGCTGCAAGCCAAAGAAACCGAACTGGCCGAGCTGCAACAGGCTGAGGAGGAGTCTGGGGCACGGCGCGAATATGAGCGAGCCGCCATGCTTCGCACAACATTTCTCGCGCTCCAGAAAGAGTTTGAGCACGAGCGCGATGAATGGCTCAAAAACAACAACCTGGACGAAGTGGTTGATGAGGAAGATATAGCCGAAATTGTCTCAAGCTGGACTGGCATACCCGTGAGCCGGATGCTCGAAACCGAACGCGAGAAACTTATCACTATGGAGGATCGGCTCCACGAGCGGGTGATTGGCCAGCACGATGCCATTGCAGCCCTTTCCGACGCGATCCGCCGGGCGCGGAGCGGACTGAAAGACCCCCGCCGCCCCATCGGGAGTTTCATCTTTGTGGGGCCAACCGGTGTGGGCAAGACAGAGTTGGCGCGGGCCCTTGCTGAGTTTATGTTCGATAGCGACGATGCCCTGACTCGCGTGGATATGAGCGAGTTTCAGGAACGCCACACGGTCAGTCGTCTGATTGGTGCGCCTCCTGGCTATATTGGCTACGACGAAGGTGGGCAGCTTACCGAGAGCATCCGCCGCCGTCCCTACCAGGTGGTGCTCTTTGATGAGATTGAGAAAGCCCACGCCGACGTGTTCAACGCGCTGCTGCAAGTGCTGGACGAGGGACGCATGACCGACGGGCAGGGGCGCACGGTAGATTTCCGCAACACGATTATCATCATGACCAGCAACGCCGGCACGGAGCATCTCAAAGCCATGCCCATTGGCTTTGCCACACAAGACCAGCGGCAAAGCGAGGTTGACCTGAAGGAAGCACGGCGCAAGATTGACGAAGCTATGAAGCAAACCTTCCGACCCGAATTTCTCAACCGTATTGATGAAATTGTTGTGTTCCATTCGTTGACCGAAGAGGATCTCAAGCAGATTGTTGATCTGCAAGTGCGCGATCTGGTGGAACGTCTGAGCGAACAGCATATCTCGCTCTACCTCAGCCCGGAGGCGAAGGCCCTGATTGTGCGTGAGGGCTACAGTCCGGCCTATGGGGCGCGCCCGCTCCGCCGCACAATCCAGCGGCTCATCGAAACGCCGCTCTCGCGGGCCCTGCTCAAAAACGAGTATCACCCTGGCGATGCGATTGAGGTTGATGTTGGAGAAGGCGAGAGCGAGGGGGAAACCGGACTGGTGTTCCGCCGCTCCGGTGGGATTATCGAGCTGGAGAGCAAGCACCCGGCCAGACCGCTCGCGGGCGAGTGACCACAAAGGCACGGAGTACACAAAGAGATCTTCGTGCCCTTTGTGTCTTTGTGGTTTTTCCAAGTGTTCAAGCGAACATGGTATCATTGTAAGGAAAGTAAGCGTTCACTGGGTTCGGGCAATCCCCAATCCCTGGGAGCGCAAGCGTCTCGCTTGCCCCGATGCGGGCGTTTCCCCCCTCCCAATCCCTCCCCCCGCTGGGGGGGGAAGACAGGTGGGGAGACTGAACGATTACTAAGGAAACACACCTATGAACCCATTGGAAGCACTCGAACTGCCCCGCCGGGTAGATCGGTTGGAAAACTTGATGGCGGAATTGACGCGCAACGTTAATCGTTGCACCGAAAACATTGATCGTTGCACCGAAAACATTGATCGCCTGTCGGATGAATTGCGGGAGTTCAGGCAAAACTCGGAACAGTCCAGTGCCGAACTGGACCAGAGACTGGAGCAAGGCTATGCGCGCTTGGAACAGGCCAGTGCCGAACTGGACCAGAGACTCGAACAAGGCTATGCGCGCTTGGAACAGGCCAATGTGGAGCTAGGCCAGAGACTGGAGCAAAGCTATGCAGAGTGGAAACAGTCCAGTGCCGAACTGGACCAGA
>DAOTUE010000101.1:0-9471 GCA_034436975.1 Chloroflexaceae bacterium | reverse complement strand
TGGCTTGCCGTTATTGTAGGCTGTCTCGCTGATCTGCTGCTGGATAAACTGAAAAGCGTGCAACGTGTCGTGCAGGACGGGATCGTCGGGAAGGATGATGCTGATTGTTCGTTGAATGTACATACATTCTATTATACCACTAGACGGTGGAATAGTGCAAGTTAAAGTGGAAAGGAGGGGGCGGCAATTCCCCACACCCGCTGAAGCGGGTGGTTCCCTTGCCGCCTATTTCTATGGATACTCCCCACGAGAACAAGAAAAGTGAAGGTATGTCCACGCAAGTTGCAGAAACGCAATCTCCCGGAACAACGCCCGAACGACAAACCAACGGGCAGGCGAACACCGCCACTCCGCCCTACCCATTTACCGCCATTGTCGGGCAGGCCGACCTGAAGCTGGCCCTGCTCCTCTGTGTGGTTGATCCCTCCATTGGGGGGGTCATGGTGATGGGACACCGCGGCACCGCAAAATCTACCGCCGTCCGCGCCCTGGCTTCCACGCTGCCCCCCATCAAAGCCATTATGCGCTGTCCCTATGCGTGCCATCCCGACCACCCCGCCGGGCTGTGCGAGCGGTGTACCAACAGAAAACCGACAAAAGCTACTGATGGCGAAGGGGAGAAACTATCGCGCCCGCGGGCAATCAATATCCCCGTCCCAGTGGTAGACCTGCCACTCGGTGCGACAGAAGACCGTGTGTGTGGCACTCTCGATATTGAGCGGGCCCTGACCCAGGGGGTGCAGGCCTTTGCACCCGGCCTGCTGGCACGGGCCAACCGCGGCTTCCTCTACATTGATGAGGTCAACCTGCTCGAAGACCACCTTGTTGATGTGCTGCTCGACGTGGCCGCCAGCGGGGTCAACGTGGTTGAGCGTGAGGGAATCAGCATTCGCCACCCGGCCCGCTTCGTGCTGGTTGGCAGCGGCAATCCAGAAGAAGGCGATCTCCGTCCCCAGTTGCTTGACCGCTTCGGTCTCCATGCCCGCATCACCACGATTACCGATGTAGCCGAACGGGTAGAAATTGTCAAACGCCGCCGCGCCTACGATGCCGACCCGTATACGTTTGTCGAAGCCTGGGAAAAAGAGCAGGCCCGCCTCCGCCGCCAGATCAAAGCGGCCCAGAAGCGGCTCCCCGAAACAACGCTGCCCGACACGGTGCTCTACAACATTGCCGAACTCTGCGTCAAACTGGCAGTAGACGGACACCGCGGCGAACTGACCATCAGTCGCGCTGCCACAGCCCTGGCCGCCCTCGAAAACCACAAAGAGGTGCAGGCAGAGGATGTGCGCCGCGTGGCGATGTTGGCATTGCGCCACCGCTTGCGAAAAGATCCTTTGGAAACACAGGATGATACTGTCAAGATTGAAGAAGCCCTGAGCGAGGTATTTGGGACCCCATGACCACCCCGCAGTTGCCCTTTCCCGCCCTCGTTGGACTGGATGCGGCCCGCCAGGCCCTCTTGCTGCTTGCCGTTGACCCTGGCCTGGGGGGGGTGGTGCTGGCCGCTGGTGTGGGCACGGGCAAAAGCACGCTGATGCGCGGCTTTGCCCACCTGATCGGCGTTGACCAGTTTGTTGAAATTCCCGTCGGGGTGACAGAGGATCGGTTGCTTGGGGGGTTGGACCTGGAAGCCACGCTCTCGACAGGCCGCCGCGTCCATCGCAGCGGTTTGCTGGCCCGCGCCCACAACGGGTTGCTCTATGTGGATGGGATCAATCTGCTGGATGAAAGCACCATCAACCATATGATCGCTGCCTTCGATAGTGGCGTGGTACGCATTGAGCGCGAGGGACTGAGCGCGGTTGAGCCTTCGCGCTTTGCACTGCTGGCCACCTACGATCCTGCCGAAGGCCCTCCCCGCCATCACCTGCTCGACCGCGTGGGACTGATTGTCGCGCCCGTCACTCACTCAAAGGCGGCGGCCCGCTGCGAGGTGGTGCGACGAAATCTCCTGGTTGAGCGCACCGCCGGGGGCGACTGGCTCAGCGAATGGGAGGAAGAAGAGGACCTGTTGCGGGAGCATATCATCCTGGCACAGCAAGCCTTACCCGCAGTGCAAATAAGCGAACGTCAGGTTGAGCAGCTTGTGGGGACGGCCCTGGCCCTGGGGGTTGAGGGACACCGCGCCGATATTTTTGTCACACGGGCCGCTCTGGCTTCGGCCGCCCTGGCCGGACGCGACGAGGTTGAGGACGAAGACCTGGAGCGGGCCATCCGCTATGTGCTCCTGCCGCGGGCAACCCGTATGCCCCGGGCTGAGCAGGAGAAACAATCCGAACCCGACCAGGCTCCCCCGCCGCCGGAGCAGCACAACCAGGAGGACAAGCGCGAGGACGATGAGCAAGATGAGCAGGATGAGGATGAGCAGCCACCGGAAACCACTGAAGAACCACAAGCCATAGAGGATCTTGTCCTGGCCGCGCTGGAAACAGAAATTCCCCCCGATGTGCTGGAAACCCCCTTCACCATCCGACGCAAGGGGAGGAGCGGGTCGCGGGGCACCACATCTGGCCAGCGCGGGCGGCATATCCGTTCGGTGCCGGGGTTGCCGGGCGAGGGCCGCCTGGATGTTATCGCCACGTTGCGGGCCGCGGCTCCCTGGCAGCGCATCCGCAAAAAGCAGCGCACCCGCAAGAGCAACGGGACAAAACAGGGGGGAGCCGCAGGAAGGGGGCGCAAAGCCGCTACGGTGCAACTCCGTGCCGAAGACCTGCATGTAAAACGCTATCGCAGCAAGGCGGGGACCCTTTTCTGCTTCCTGGTTGATGCCAGCGGCTCGATGGCCCTGCACCGCATGCGCCAGGCCAAAGGAGCGGTCAACGCCCTGTTGCAACAGGCCTACGTCCACCGCGACCAGGTGGCGTTGTTGTCGTTTCGGGGAGAACAAGCCGATGTGCTGATGCCCCCTTCGCAAAGTGTCGAACTGGCCCGCCGCGCTCTTGACGTGCTGCCCACTGGCGGCGGGACCCCGCTTGCTGCTGCATTGCTCTCGGCCTATCAGGTAGCGGAGCAGGCCCGGAGCCGCGGCATTCACCGGACAACGCTGGTGCTCATTACCGACGGGCGGCCCAACGTGCCGCTCACCTTCGACCCGACCCAGCCGCGGGAAGCACGGATGCAACAGGCCCGCGATGAGGTGCAACGGCTTGCCGCAAAAGTGCGGGCCGCGGGAATCAGCGCGGTGGTTATAGACACGCAACGTAACTTTATTTCTCGTGGCGAGGCGCAACAGCTTGCGGCCTGGCTTGGCGGGCACTATTTCTACCTGCCGCAGGGCCGCGGCGAAGAGATTGCCCAGGCGGTGCTGGCCGCCAACGAAAACGTGGACGGGCGATGAGCGAGACCCGTGAACAAACAACACCTGTTTCGCTCGAACCCATCAAGCACGTGCTTATCCAGGCTTTGCAGGGGCGCGAAGCAATCCGCTTTGCCATCCTCTACGGGTCGGCAGCCGAGGGGCGCACCTTCCGCGACCTTGATATTGGCATTTTTGTAGATCGTGCGGTTGTTCCCGCCGAGCAAGAGCTGATGTATGGGTTTGCCCTGGCCGACGAACTGGAAACGATGGTCTCCTACCCGGTGGACCTGTGGGTTATCAACGACGCACCGCTTGCCTTCCGCTACAACGTCAGCCGCGGTATTGTCCTGATTGCCAATGACCGCGAATGCCTGGCGACGTTTCGGGAGCACACCTGGCGCGACTACCTGGATTTTCAGCCCTTTGCGATGGAATATCTGAGGGTTCATGAAACCTGTTGATAGCAACCGCGTTCGGGATATGCTCAGTCGTATTGCCGACGCACAACAAAAACTCCATACCATCGGCGACCTGTCAGAGGGAACATTTCTCTCCGACTACCGCAATACCGAAAGTGCAAAATATCTGTTGCTGGTGTGCGTTGCTTCAGCCATTGACCTGTGCAACCATATTGTGGCCTGCTGTGGGGGCAGAGCACCGCAAAACTACGCCGATTGCTTCGCCCTTCTCGTTGAGGTGGGAACCATAACGCCCGACCTGGCCAATCGGCTCAAGCCAATGGCGCGGTTTCGCAATCTCCTGGTCCATCAATACTGGCAGGTAGATAATCGGCGTATCTATGGCTTTATCCAGACGGAACTGGATAGCCTGCGCGACTTTCGGCAGCAGGTGCTGGCCTGGCTCGCCGGCCCCGCAAACACGGCAGTGAAAGACGCTTCCTGAAGATTACAAGAATAGCCCGTAGAGCCTACCAGCTTTAGCGGTGGGATATAGGGGCTTTCTCCGCTTCAGCCGCTTGAGAGTGCTTTGCATACTTGTTCCAAAATATGGTATAATTGCCCCATAAGGCCGGGGCACGGCCTTCAGACGCGAACCTTCACGGTGGGGATGGTTGTCTGAGAAGCCCAATTCTTCTGGATTGGGAGTTGTCACAAGAACGAGATTAAGGAGGACACGCTATGCCAGAACAAGCGAAAAAACACATCACCTGTCCGCAGTGCGGTTCATCCCACGTTGCCGCCGTCCGTAAGTGGGAAATTGAGCAGGCTCGCAAGGCAAAGGAGCAGGCAGAGCAAGGGCAGGATGAGAGCAAGCACATTGAAACCGAACCGGGCAACCTCCACGGTTGTTTGCTGGCGTTTGTCGTCTTCTTTACGTTCGGAATGGCTTTGCTGATTCCGATTATCCTTTCGTTTGCCATAAACACCTACCAGCGTATCCGCTACCTGATTGTGAAGGATCGGGAAGACCCGGTCTTGCTTTACATTTGCCAGGACTGTCGCCACCGCTGGCGAGCGCAGCCACCCGCCACGCAGCAGCAGCAATCGCAAGCGAGTAGCGAGGCAGGTGAAGCATCTGCCGCACAACCGCAGCAATCACAACAATAGCTGCTATTCAACAATAAACAGCAAAAACCAGAACCACACCGCCATAAAGATGATGATCAGGGTGCAGGCAATGGGGAGCAGACGGGCCCGCTCAATATGCCTGTAGAAAAACAGCCCGGCCCCAACAAGCACCGCCGCAATAAGCGGAATGCGATAGGCGGAACAATCGTGCTGACCCGCAAGAAGATTGACAATCATTGGCTGGCGGTCTGTTTGAACATAGGGACGGGGCAATAGCAGGTCGCCGGGTTTCTGGGTTATGCGCTTGATAGCAGTTTGCTGGTAGGCCAGGCCTATTGGCTCCCCCTCCTCGTATGGCTTCGAGGGTATCCAACCCTGCCCCTGTTCAATGATTGTCACCAGCACCAGTTGATGAGCCACAAGCAACACGGCTATTGCCCCCAGTATCACTCGCCAGATACCGCGCCAGGGCCAGAAGCCGTGCCAGAACCGTGTGATCAGACGAGCAAATCCTGCCGCGGCCAGGGGCAACACTTCGATAAAATAGCGCGGACCAAATCCACCCCCGCCATACCATATCTCCCATGACCCCAGAATGGCCAGGTAGGCCGCCAGAAAGAGCAGGGATGCAACGCGAAACCGGAGCGGCCTCACCAGGAGAAGCCCGGCCATTCCCACAAGGATGAAGGGAGACCAGAAGAGCAAGCCGCGGTTGGTGTGAATGAAGAGATCGAAGAGGTGGACCGGGAAAAGGTTTTCGGAGAAACCCTGGTTTGGCATGATCGCCCAGGCCTGATGCACCCGGTACCATAAAGCCATCTGGGGCAGAAACACAAGTTGTGCCGCGCTCGCCGCGATACCCACCTGCACCGCCACTGCCCGGAACTGCGAATACTCCTTTTTTGCCAGGGCTTCGCCGGCCCGGACCAGCCAGAAGACCACCGGCAGCAACACCAGAACACCCCCGATCCAGCGGAGAAGCACGCTCAGTCCGACGAAGGTCCCGATAAGCAAGCCACTCTGGTGAAAGGGGATACGCTCCTCATAGATAGCCAGCAGGATATACACCAGCAATGCAGCAGCCAGCACACTGCTGCTATGAGCCATAAGAGGCTGTCGGTAGACATAGAAAAAGAGGGGTGTGGCAAACAACACCAGGAGGGCCGTCAACAGCGAGGCCCCTTTGCCGGCAAAGAAGCGACAGATACGGTAGATGACCAGCACCCCAAGCAGCCCGTAGAGGGTGGACCCGCCAGCAACCCAGGCAATGTAGGGAGGTGCATAGCCGCTCACCTCTGAGGAGTCGCCAACAGTAAGCTGATACCCGTGGGCCGCCAGAAAGAAGGGGGACCAGAGTATCCCCGGCCCGATGGGCCAGGGGCTTGGGGGGAGGCCGGTGTCCGTTCGGTAGGGATTGGGCGGGTCGGTTTCGTCGCCAAATTCCAGGTTGTGCTCAAGAAGTGGGCAGCGCATCTGTGCGTAGTAATATGAAGGGTCCCAGGTGCATCCGTCGGTCGGGCTGAAGAAGAACACAACCGAGAGCATCCCGACCAGGCCCAGGATAATGGTCTGGTAACATTCGGTGCAGGGATTGCGTTGCAGCATCGTCAGCTATCGCTCTCTGGCTATGGGCCGCACCAGGAAGACCGGCTCTTGCTCGCGGGAGCGGATATAGAGCGTGGGAATATGCCAACTTGCCCCCTCGTTCTCAATAACGTAGAGTGTGCGGCGAGCATCGGCAACGGCTGATTGCAACGACCGGCCCCGCCCGATTTCCTCATAGAACACCCGCTGAAACTGGATG
The DNA here is from genome assembly GCA_034436975.1 of Chloroflexaceae bacterium. Classification (GTDB taxonomy): domain Bacteria; phylum Chloroflexota; class Chloroflexia; order Chloroflexales; family Chloroflexaceae; genus JAAUSY01. The sequence goes on along the minus strand of DAOTUE010000101.1, from coordinate 2,837 downwards.
GCTGAGGTAACAGGCATCTTCAACTGCATCGCAACCACTGCCTGAGAGACCACACTGAGGGCCGGGGCTATCCCCGTGAATAACCCCTCGCGGACTTGCTTTCCTTGTTGCGCTGTATCAGCAACCATAGCCGACTGGCAGGCCTGCAACACAATGAGCCGCATATCGCCAAGTATAGCCAACAGACGGTGGACATCAACCAGGTCTGCATTGCCTGGCTGGGTGGGATGGTCAAACAGCAGCGAGCCTTTGCCATCTTTGTAGATGCCGTGTCCGAAGTAGTGAATGATGTCGGGGGAGGGCCCGCGCCGCAGCCGGTCAGCGAGCGAGACCGCTGTCACTGGCGATAGTTCATCCCAATCGAGCAACCCTTTTTCCTTGAGATCGTTCCATATGGGGTGTCGCTCTTCCTGCTCCTTGCTCCGTTCTTCTTCCGCAATGGCAAAGTGAGGCGAGAGCGCGAGAATATGGAGTTTCTTCTTCTCCGGCGGCTGTGGCGGTATAGCCCTGGCAAGCTCCAGATAGCGTTCCATCGAGTCCACTTCGCGCCCGCCGCGGGAGAGCAAAAGGGCCTGTCGGTCATCCCAGAGTGTCTCCCAGGGGAGCGCGGCCAGTTCAACCGCCTGCTCAGGGAAGCGCAGCACATAGGCAATGGAGCGGCCCTCGTTAATTGCAGTGTTTGCTATCCCTTTGATAGCGAGAAATGCAGCGCGGTCCTCCGTGAGCGTCTCATAGAGTTTGCGCCCGATAATTTTGTTTGCATCCTCTCGCACAAAACCGCTTTCACCAATCAAGTCATACCGCTTCAATATCTCATGCTCTTCAGGCGAGAACGATATTCTTGCATCCTGGATACTATCAAGGGCCTTTATCACCACACGCAAATTCTCGCCAGCGTAGGGTGGCAAAAAAACGCTCTCGGACGAACCGGTATGAGGACTATACCACTGTATCCGCGCTTTCTCGCCCTCTGGCCGGAAGCGCAAGGTTAGCCGGATGGGATCTTTTGTCTGTTCAATGGCGTAGCGTTGGATACCTGGCCCCAGTTGTTCCTGAAAATAGCGGTGTTCGCTTTCGGTCAGGCGGATTTGGATTGGCTGTTCTGGTTTGTTCGGGGGGGGGGCGGGCTGTGGAAAGGGCGTGTCGCTATCGTCGGGGTGGTCTTCGACTGCGACCCCCCACCCGCGCAGGATCGTTTTGATACGGGCAATTTCGGCGCGGGCCTCGCGGATACCGTGCATGACATGGGGGGGGGCAAAGGCATCTCCCCCCAGTTTCGCCTTTTGACTGAGGAAATGTGTCAGGTTCTGGCGGTTTTCCTGGAGCCGCTCCTGCTGCTGTCGAACGTTTTCATCGGGTGGGGCGGGGGCGGGGGCGGGCCCCTTTCCCTCACACAAATCAATGAACGTGGTCCCCTGGCAGTGGGTCATAGCCATCTCGTTGAGTGCAGCGATAACCTGCGAACGCTCCGTCCTATTATTCTCGCTACTCCCGTATATTCGCGTACTCCGAAGGTTGCTTTTCAACCGGTCTCCAAGTGTTGCGAGTTCGTTTTTTGCCTCTTGTTTTTCATCCGGGTCAGCAATGGTTTCAACACAGGAGCGCAGACGATCCAATCCCTTTTTGTAGTAGGTTTCTGAAAAAGCCATCGGGTATTCTCCTTACTTATTGTATTCAAACGCACTCGAATAGTCCCTCATTTCTCCGATATTCACTCATTACGCAACCGCTGCACCTGCGCAATGTCCAGACCGGTAAATTCGCTGATTGTCGCGTCGTCGAGGGTGGGGAGCATACGCCGCGCCGTGGCGATAGCCTGTTGTTGTACACCTTGCTCGATGCCTTGTTGTATACCTTCCTGTCTCCCCTCTTCCCGTCCTTCTTCCCTGCCTTCCTGCCTGCTCTCCCGAATGGTTTTTTGCGTGTCCTGAATGAACGCCTCTTGCTTTTCGACAACCTCCAGTTCTTCCGCGCTCAAGATTACCTGGTTTGCTATGTCGAAGGCATGGCGCAGGGCGGGCACACCGGACATCCGCTCCGGTACCTCGTGCAGCGAGCGGGCATGCTGAAAGAAAGCCATCCATTGCTCCGTCAGCGTTTCCACTTCGTCGGGCGAGCGGGAGAACTTTGGCAACTCGACAAAGACCAGTTCTATATCGTTCATCGGGTAGTCAAGCAGGGTTTCACATTCTTTCAACTTGAAACGCGAGATAGGACGTTCCAGATCGTTGAAGAGCACAAAGTCGGTAATGGTCAGGGCGATGACGGGGAGCAGGCCGGTGTAGCTCTCGCCTGCATCCAGTTGCAGTACATAGCCTTTTGCCGCGTTGTAGAGAATGCGTTTTTCAAAGCCGGCCAGGTTTAACACCTGCATCTCAATGATAACAAGCGTGCCATCCTTCAGGCGGGCCTTGACATCGAGATAGGTATCTTTGCCACCCCACACCTTCGGCCCCTGGTAGGGGTCAAGGATCTCCAGATCGGTAATGGTTGGCTCCCCTGCATAGAGGAAGCCATTGAGCATACTGATAAGAATGTCTTTGCTCTGATCGGAGCCAAAGATTTTCTTAAACCCGAAGTTGGTTTTGGGACTGATGAAGTTCATGGGTAATACCTCGCTTCCTCTCCCGTGCAGGGTGCTTATTCCTTGTTGTTGGTATCACGCCGCAACCGCTGCACCTGCGCAATGTCCAGACCGGTAAATTCGCTGATTGTCGCGTCGTCGAGGGTGGGGAGCATACGCCGCGCCGTGGCGATAGCCTGTTGTTGTACACCTTGCTCGATGCCTTGTTGCATCCCCTGTTGCATCCCCTCTTCCCTTCCCTGTTGTATCCCCT
>DAOTUE010000100.1:0-15098 GCA_034436975.1 Chloroflexaceae bacterium | reverse complement strand
TGTGGGCATACCGCCCACGCTGATGTGAATGCTGCTATCAACATTCGCAATCGCTATACGGTTCTACGGAGCCGTGGGGAGTTGTCAACCTCCCCTGAAGCCCTGCCTTCGGGCGAGGGCAAGCCACCCGCTTCAGCAGGTGGTTGTTGACATCTCCTTCATCTTCATCCGGTTATCTTGTATCAGGTCGTATCATTCCCGTTCGTCTTTATTTCAGAGGGCTTGAAAAACCTGTTTTCTCTCAGGAAAACAGGCTGCTCTCTATTTTACAATAGTTTTCGTACTATTATGCCGCTGCGTATTATCGCTACCGTTGTTCCTCCTTGATAGCGATTTCTGCTCCGTGTTTCTGTGGGGGGAGACGAACCGGACGAGAAAGAGAGCTTTGTTGTGGGAAGAGGGCGGCGAGTTGTCGGGTGTTGGTATGCAGGTTGAAGTCGCGTAGCACCAGCGCACGACCGGCCCGCGCCAGTTGAACAGCCTGGGCAAAGTTGGTGTAGACCCTGGCTATCTGGTCGGCCAGGAGGGTGGGGTTGGCCGGGGGGACGAGATAGCCTGTTTCGCCGTGACGCACCAGCTCTGGCACTCCCGAAAGGTCTGTGGCAACCACAGGAACCTCGCAGGCCAGGGCTTCCATCAGGGCAACCGGTATTCCCTCCATTTTGCCAGCGGGGGTAATAATACTGGGCTGAACGTAGCAATGAGCGGTGGGCAACAGGCGGGCGACCTCTTCCTGGGGGAGGGGGCCCAGCAGTTCAACTGTGGTGGTGAGGTTGTGGTGGGCTATCAATTGCTCAAGCGCGCCCCGCTCTTCGCCCCCGCCGATGATACGGCAACGAAACGGGATATTGCGCTCTTTCAGCATAGCACTGGCTTCTATCAAAAACCGCTGCCCTTTGTAGGGTTGCAAACTTCCAATGTTGAGTATCTCAAACTGCTCCTGCGGGGGGGGACGGTCCGGGTGGGGGGAGTAAGTTTCGGGGGCGATGCCACAGTGGATGATGTGGGTTTTTTCGCGCACCCAGGGGCCGGCAACCTGCTCCAGGTGGGAGCGGTTGTACTTGGAGATGGCCACAATAAAGGCTGCATCGCGCAGCTTGGTTGCCAGCATCGCTGTGCGTACAAAAATATCGTGAGCATGGACGGTGATGCTATAGCTGATGCCGGTGAGGTGGTGAATGAGCCAGGCCACCAGCGCGGGGTGGGTGGCGTAGTGGGCATGAATATGGGCTATCCCCTCACGTTGCATCAGGTGGGCCGCGTAGAAGGCTTTGGGCAGCAGGGCCATCGCCCGAACCAGGAAGTTTGGACTGGTGCGGTTTTCCCAGAGCGTTTGTCCCCACAGCTTGCCTGTTCGGAGTGGGTGCTGCACAGCCTGTTGCATTGTCGCGGCCAGCAACGAGGGTGAGACGAAGGGCAGGTGGCGGGCCCGTGGGAGCCACCGCTGCGCCTCGGCATGGACAACCGGTTGCTTCTGGCGAATCAGCGGGTAGAGCGACACTGCTATTCCCTGGGCTTCTATTGCCGTCATTTCACGCACAATAAACGTTTCTGGCAGGTGCGGGAAACGAGACATAATATATGCAACAGAAGATACTCCCATACGCTCAATGGGCCCCTTTCTGCTTCACCACAGCAAGCACCGTGCGAAACAAGATTTGAATATCGAGCCAGAGGCATCGGTTTTCAATGTAGGCAATGTCGAGGCGTAGCCGTTCATCAAACTCTGTCGAGGCGCGTCCGATAATCTGCCACAGGCCGGTCAAGCCCGGTATCACCTCAAGCCGCTCGGTGTGCCACAGGTCGTAGGTGGAGGCGGCAAATGAGGTGGGGCGCGGGCCAACCAGGCTCATCTCCCCCCGGAGCACATTCCAGAGCTGCGGCAGTTCATCCAGGCTTGTTTTGCGCAAGAACCGTCCGATGCAAGTAATCCGAGGGTCGTTGGTAATTTTGAAATCTGGCCATTGTAGCTCGTTCAGATGGGCCAGCTCTTTTTTGCGCTCCTCGGCATCTACAACCATTGTGCGAAATTTGTACATTCGGAATCGCTTGCCCCCTTTGCCCGTGCGCTGCTGCATGAAAAGAGCGGGGCCACGGGGTTCCTCTATTTTCATCGCAATAACAATGGACAGGAACACCACGAGTGTCAGTGGCAAGGTCAGGATGATCAGGGCAAGGTCCATCGTTCGCTTGGCCCAGAGATAGAGTTTTTCCTCAAAGAACGTTTTGTGTGGGTTGATAGTTTCGAGCCAGCGATACTGGTCGCAAATGTGTTCATCTTGCAAAGTACCCAGGAGAGTATTTTGCATCTGAAGAAGATGCTGTTTTTTCGCTTGTTTCTTGCCTGTCCATCGGCGTAGTGATACATTGCCTATTGTGGTATTCATCGAAAGGTCTCCTTAAACTATTGTCCTACCTGGATGTGCTTCAACTCCAAAGATACGTTACGTTCAATCAATGTATTCCGCAATTTCTTCACGATCACTATTACGATTACTGTCACGATCCCTGTCTTCCATTTCAAGACAGCTCGCATCACTATCCTGTTGGTCCGACAACCCGGCTCCGTTTGATGAAATGCTGGTCTGGTTTGCTCTGGTTTGGCCCGTGCTGCCGTGAGCAGCAGTCATATTCTCTTCGGCTTTTTGCAGCAAATCTTCAAATGTCAGGGCTTCGTCGGGAAACGATGCGACTCCCCACGAAAGCGTGAGGCCGAGGTTTTCCCGCGCCGCTTGCTGAATACGGCCCAGCGCATTTGTGACTCCGCTGGTATCGGTCTCCGGGCAGAGCACAAGGAACTGTTCTTTTCCTTCTTGTTCAACCAGTATATCTATTCGTCGCGTTTGCTTGCTGATAAGACGTGCCAATCCCAGAAAAACGTACCGTTCCATCATGGCTCGTTGCACTTCCTCAACCGTCCGTTGGAGCGCAACTTTGACTGAAGCTGGATCAACCTTCATAACCATGAGCGATATGGGTCTTCTGTACCGGCGACCACGAAGTATCTCACTTTTTATTTCCTCTTTTGCTTCGTCGAGGGAGCGAACCCGTTTTCGTATCTTTCCAAACGTGATATTCTCAATGGCTTGCTCAAAATCATACAGGTTGCGGGCAACGTTGTAGGAGAGAAAGAGTGTTGCTGTGAGGAATGCTATCTCTGTGATAAAGATGTATGTATAGATACCCCCGATAACTGGTCGGTTATGGACCAGGATGTATCTGGTTATTGCATAGATGACACCCCATACCACGAACGAGACATATCGTGGTGAACGATAGAGAAATGGTATGGTAAGAATCGAAACAACCGCAATGATGCCCTGGATGTAGATAAATGAAGGAACATCTATGATATTTGCTTCATTAAAGTCAAGTCGCTCGATATTGTAAAAAAACGTTAAATAGATAAGCAAGAGAACAACTGATAGTCGAAGGGTTTTCATTTTTACCTTTTTATAACCTTCTTTCCTTGCGACTTAACTGCGAATTAACTTTGCTTTACTTTCTATCCCTTCTAGTATCTCCAGCATGGTTACTATAGCAAAAGAAAGCATGAATTTCAAGAGGGTTTGCCCCCCCTTTTTGAAGAGATTTTGGGATCGTGGTTGATTTTGGTTGAAGGATGTATTAAGGAAAGCTAGAAGCGACAGCGTTCCCCGTCAGGGACTACCCCCACCCCATCAGGAAACGGAGCGACGATCTTGTAACCGAGATGGTTAGTCTGGCGGGGATGCGTGCGCTCAAAATCGAAAAAACCCAGAAATTCAGAGAATATGTTCGCAGAATCAAGGGGAACATGGGGTAGGATCGAGCGATGCCAGGCGAGGCGCAGGGACCACGAGGGGGGACGGAAGGAAACCCGAACACCTGTTCTGGAGGTGTCCGGGTTTTGGCGTAGGTCTCGTCCATCAGCTAATCGTTTCTGCCGCGACCCACGCCCGCGCTCCATTGCGCTCCTGGGCTTCATTCATTGTGAAGGCCGGGCGTTTGCTCTCGCGCAAGTGGTGGGCAACAGCGGCCACAAAGCCATGAAAGAGCGGGTGTGGGCGATTGGGCCGCGAGAGAAACTCCGGGTGAAACTGGCTGGCCACATACCAGGGATGGTCGCGCAATTCGATGATTTCGACCAGGCGGCCATCGGGCGACTGCCCGCTGATGATAAGCCCGGCCTGCTGGAGCTTCTGCCGATACGCATTGTTGAACTCGAAGCGGTGGCGGTGTCGCTCAACAACCTCCGTGGCTCCATAGGCCGCCGCAGCCCGCGTGCCCGGCTGCACCACACAGGGATAGTTGCCCAGGCGCATTGTCCCGCCTTTTTCCGTTACATTGCGCTGATCGTTCATCAGGTCAATCACCGGGTGGGCCGTGTTGGGGGCAAACTCGGTGCTATTCACATCGTTGCTATTGAGCGCATAGCGGGCAAACGCAATTGTTGCACACTGCATCCCCAGGCACAGCCCCAGATAGGGGATCTTGTTCCGGCGGGCATAATCTGCTGCCATAATCTTTCCTTCGATACCCCGGTCGCCAAACCCGCCCGGCACCACAATCCCGTGGACATCGTGCAGCAGACGGGTCGAGTTTTCCCGTTCGAGCTGCTCCGCCGAAATCCACCGAATGTCAACATCAATCTCTTCATAGATACCCGCGTGCGCCAGCGATTCCGCAACGCTGATATAGGCATCGCGCAGTTCAACGTACTTGCCAACCAGCGCAATCGGGAGCGTGCGTCGCGGACGCTTGATCAGCTTGACCAGCTTATACCACTCATCAAGATCTGGCTGGCTTGTTTCCAACCCCAATTTTTCTACCACATACGCACCCAGTCCATGCTTCTCAAGCAAAATCGGGACTTCGTAAATGGAATCAACCGTTTCAACAGGAATAACGGCGCGAATATCAACATCAGTAAAAAAGGCAATTTTTTCTAGCGTCTCTTCTGGAATGGGGAAATCGGCCCGACACAGAATGACATGGGCATTGATGCCAACCCCCCGCAGGGCCATAATGGAATGCTGCGTCGGTTTGGTCTTGAGTTCGTTGGTGGTGCCGATGTGTGGCAGCAACGTGACATGGATATAGACCACATTATCTTTCCCGACATCTTTTCGCATCTGGCGAATCGCTTCCATAAACGGGAGGCTCTCAATATCTCCAACCGTCCCCCCCACTTCCACAATCACCACATCGGCATTGGTCTCTTCGGCAACGGCCCGGATACGGGACTTGATCTCGTTGGTAATGTGCGGAATCACCTGGATGGTCCCCCCCAGATAGTCCCCGCGGCGTTCCTTCTGGATAACCGACGAGTAGATCTGCCCGGTCGTCACGCTGCACTGGCTGGAAAGATTTTCATCAATAAACCGCTCGTAGTGCCCAAGATCCAGGTCAGTCTCCGCGCCATCCCCCGTGACAAACACTTCCCCATGCTGATAGGGCGACATCGTTCCCGGATCAACATTCAAATAGGGATCAAGTTTCTGGATGGCCACCCGCAACCCACGGCTTTTGAGCAATCGTCCGATAGCGGCAACACTGATCCCTTTTCCTACCGAAGAAACAACGCCACCCGTGACAAAAATGTACTTAGCCATGTTCACACCTTTCCTTCTCTGTTCATGCTTTTGCAAAACAACGATATAGTCTGGTTTCTTTTAACGACAGAAAATACAATATCAACATATAGTGTCCAGATTAGAAAAAACTCTCAAGTACCACTAGATACAGTATACCGAAAACGCTCTGTTCTGTATGCTCCCCAGGATTACTACTCAATGAACGTTGGGGCGGGATCTTGTTCGCGGTTCTGTTTTGCGGAGAAATGGCAATGGGGCCGGAAAGACCTGGTGTCCGACCCCATTGCGAATTTTCTTTCATCCATTCCATCAATATCGTTGCAGTGGTTTTTTTAAGTTCTCCGGTTTGTCTTTGTCCAATAAGAACGAAAGGTTGTCACGCTTTTTCCTGTGCCGTCCTGACATTCCGTAATCGTTCAGCCCCCCACCTGTCCTCCCCCCGCCGGGGGGAAGGATTTGGAGGGGGGCCGCCGCCGTCCATATCGGGGCAAGCGAGACGCTTGCGCTCCCAGGGACTGGGGATTGCCCGAACCCAGTGAACGCTTACCCTTACCCAGTAAGAACGAAAGGTTGTCACACTTTTCCCTATATCGTCCTGACATTCCTGGGGGGAAAACAAAGTGACAGACGGGAGCACGCCAGAGAAGGCTCGCAGCATCATTATAGAAAACAGGTGGTGCAATATCATCAATATCATAGGAATAGGGAGATATACGAGTGGGAGTGGTGGGCTAATCACGGGCCGCGTTCATGGTCAATACCTGGGTTTCCGCGTCTTCGGCGGGGATGGTTGATGGTGAAATCGAGAGTTTGTCGTGGAAGGAAAGGTCTTTTAGCCCGAACTCGTGGGCGAAGCGGTCGAGCGGAGCCAACCCACAATCGGGCTTGTGCTGTGGGGTTGCGTAGTGCATGGGGATGACCACTCGTGGCTCTACCTGGCTGACGACGCTGGCGACATCCGGGCCGATCGTTTCGCCCCCCCCCACGGGAATAAAGAGCACATCCACGCTGCCAATATCCTCAAGCTGGCTCTGGCTGAGGTCGTGTCCCAGATCTCCCAGGTGGCAAAAGCTCACATCGTCTATGCGAATGACATAGACGGTATTGAAGCCACGTTCGGCTCCCTTGCTGGTGTCGTGGTAGGTGCGCACGCCGGTAATGAGCACGCCGCGCACTTCGTATTCGCCCGGACCGTCTATCACAAACACGCCATCACGCAGGGGGCGCACCGCCGCAACGTTGTTGTGGCCGGGGTGGTTGTGGCTCACGGTGACAATGTGCGCGGTGGGCCGCCCCATATCAAAACCAACCGTATTCTGGTAGGGATCACAGAGGACAATGCCATCACGACCGCGCAGGCGGAAGCACGCATGCCCAAGATATTGAATTTCTGCCAATGAAAACCTCCTGCTTTGTTGTTTTTTTCACAGAAAGACGGCAGGACAACGTTTCTGTCCTACCGTGCCAGATATTTTTCTCCCGATTATGCTTTCCTGGTTGCTTTTTCTCCCTTCTCACCTTCTGGCTCTTCTTCCTCCTGTTCCGTCTCGTCCGTGCTCTGTTCCGAAGGAGCCACCGGAGGGAGGACCTTGCTGCGGATGAGACGGTCAATCTCCTGGGTAATAGCCGGGTTTTCTTTCAAGAAGTTTTTTACATTTTCGCGCCCCTGCCCCAGACGGTCTTCTCCCAGGTAGAACCACGATCCGCTCTTGCGGATGATCTCAAATTTCTGGGCAACATCGAGAATATCGCCCTCGTAGGAGATGCCTACGTTTGCCATAATATCAAATTCGGCCTGGTAGAAAGGGGGGGCCACTTTGTTTTTGACAACTTTGACCCGCGAGCGCAGGCCAATCGTTTCGTCGCCCTGTTTGAGCGTTTCGATTCTCCGGATGTCCATACGCACAGAGGAGAAAAACTTGAGGGCCTGGCCGCCGGTGGTGGTTTCGGGGGAGCCAAAGATAATGCCGATTTTCATTCGAAGCTGGTTGAGGAAGATAACAACGGTGCGGCTTTTGCTGATGGGGCTTGAGAGTTTCCGCAGGGCCTGGCTCATCAGACGGGCCTGGGCACCGGGGAGCGAGTCGCCCATTTCGCCTTCGATTTCGGCACGGGGGACGAGGGCCGCAACCGAGTCTATCACCACCACATCTACCGCGTTGGAGCGCACGAGCATATCGCAGATTTCGAGGGCCTGTTCGCCCGTGTCTGGCTGCGATATAAGGAGATCTTCGATATTGACCCCGCAGCGGGAGGCGTAGAGCGGATCAAATGCATGCTCGGCATCTATAAAGGCAGCAATGCCACCCTTCTTCTGGGCCTGGGCCATAATATGCTGGGCCAGCGTGGTTTTGCCGCTGCTTTCGGGCCCGTAGATTTCGACAACCCGCCCACGCGGAACCCCCCCCACGCCAAGCGCAATATCAAGCGCAATGGAGCCAGTCGGAATTGCTTCGATGGCCATGCGGTGGCTAGAGGCATCGCCCATCCGCATAATTGAGCCTTTGCCAAATTTGCGATCTATCTGCGATAACGCTGCGGCCAGAGCTTTCTCTCGTTCGGCTGTTTCGGTTGTCATTCCGTTTCCTTCTCTCATGGTTTCAGTTTACCCTACTCTACTACACGCCCGGTTTCCTGTGACACTCCGCACGCGCTCAAGCGCGGCGGCTTCTTGCGTGCACTCCCCACGGGAGTCCGCACAACAAACAAGCCACTTGCCCCATGCTCAGGGGACTACGCAGAACCCGTACCTGGTACGGGCCTATCGTTCCAGCGTTCGGCTCCATTCTGCGAGAGCCAGTGCCCGGTATGGCGATAGGTGCGCCAGTGAAAGAGCATCACCTGCGTGTAGCGTTTGCCACTGGCACGGTTGAGCGCATCGGCTTCAGCACGATGTATGTTGCATGGGGTCATGTGGGTTCGTGTCATCACATCCCTTTTTGAGCCGCAATAGCCTTCTGTTGGTGATCCTTTAGAAAAGGATATACGTACCAACACAATTATAGCACACCTGAACAACAAGGGCTGAAGCCTTCCGAGAAACCCGCCTATCTCCCCGCCCTGAAGGGCGGTAGCTTGCGGCGGGTTTAATTTGGTCAACTATAGCATGGATGTTTTCTTTTGGCAAGGATCAGGAGAAGTGAGGAGAAAGACGGGCCAGATCCGAAGGATCACCACCAGAACCAGTGTTTGCGATGCTCGGCTACTCGTTGTGGCTCCGGCAGGTCCGGACGCTCGCCGTTGATGAGGGCGGCGGGAACATCGCGCATCATCGCTTGAGCGGTCTTTTCCCCTACCAGGCTAACGGTGTGCTCATAGGCTTCCGAGAGCCGCGGCGGGCGATAGGATACGCCGTGGGCATCCGATGCTATCAGGTGGACCAGGTGATGTTTGACCAGCTTTTCGGTCAGGCTTTGCATTTGCTTTCCCTGCTCGCCCGTGAGGGCCTGGGCCGTTAGCTGCATCAGCACCCCCCGCTCGATGAGCGGAATGAGGATATTGGGATCGTCCTGCACATCGCTGATGCGCTCCGGGTGGGCCAGGACGACACGATAGCCCGCTATTTGCAAGTCGTAGACAGCCTGGCGAAAATCGCGGGGGAAGGGTTCGGCAATGTAGGTTTCAATCAAAACGGTACGGGTGTTGTTGTAGGTAAGGAACGCGCCAGTATGAAGCATTTCGACCAGGTTTGCATTGTAGAAGAGTTCGTTGCCAGGCAACACTTCTAGCGGAATGGCTTCCTGTTGGATAGCTTCGCGCAGTTCGGCAAGCCGCTGTCGGAGCAGGTCGGCGGTGTAGGTGCGGGGGCCGGGGGCGTGGGGGGTGGCAATAATTGTTTTTGTGCCATCTGCGGCGGCAATCCGGGCCATCTCCAGCGATTCCTCAATCTCCGTCGGACCATCGTCTATACCGTGTAGAATGTGGGAGTGAACGTCAATCATAACCCCCTCACTTTCTCAATAGTACCCGTAGCCATAGGTTGTTTCCAGGGGAGCATTGTTGAGTATCACGCCGACAATGTTTGCTTTGACCTTTTCGAGCAGGCGGCGGGCTTCGCGGGCGCGGTCGCGGCGGGTTGTGCCGGCCCGCATCACCAGCAGCACCCCATCGAGTCGCGTTGCCAGCACCGCGGCATCGGTGACAGCCGTGACGGGGGGGGTGTCGAAGAGTACCATGTCGGCTTCGTCGTGGAGCCGCGCAATGACTGCCTCCATGCGCTGTGAGCCGAGCAAGTCGGCGGGGCGGGGGGGAAGTGGCCCGCTTGTCAATATATGCAACCCCGCGACGGCGGTGGGCTGGAGCGGCAGGGTGGTATTGCTCTGGTCCAGGAGAACGGTTGTCAACCCCTCCTCGTTGGGGAGATCAAACAGGGTATGCAGGCCGGGGCGGCGCAGGTCGCAATCTACCAGGAGCACCCGCTGCTCGGCCTGCGCCATTGTGATTGCCAGGTTTGCCAGGACCATGCTCTTCCCCTCGTCGGGCGCAGTGCTTGTGAGGAGCAGTGTGCGGAGGGGCTTATCCAGGCTTGAAAACTGGATGTTGGTCCGTAGCGTGCGGTAGGCTTCGGCGGCGGGCGAGCGTGGCTCGCGCAGCGCAACGAGAGCCAGGCTATTCTTGCGGGTCTGCTGGTCCTGCTGTCTGGTGGTTTTGTTGCTTGTTCCCAATTCTTGCTCCTCCTCCCTCTTCTCCCTTCTCCCTACTTCGTATCTGCGGTGGGGATAGCCCCCAGGGTTGTCAGCCCGACAAACCGTTCGACATCGCTGCTGCTCTTGAGCGTGTCGTCGAGAAATTCCAGCACAAACGCCAGCAGCACCCCGACAATCAGCCCCAGGATGCCCCCCGCCAGCACGTTGATGCGGGTGTCAGGCTCGATGCCCACCAGCCGCGCCTTCTGGATGTTGCGTACATTGATGCGGTCTGTTCCTTCCAGATTGGCGTTCAGCCTCGTCACCTCTTCCTCAATGCGCTGGCCAACCGCGTTGGCAAGGGCTTGTGCCTGCTCCAGGTGGCGATGGTCAACCTCAATCACCAACTTCTGCTCATCGGGGAGCGGCTGAATGCGAACATCTTTCAGGAGCTGGTCGCCGCGCACGTCGAGTTCAAGTTGCTGGCTAATCTGGTCCAGCACGTCGGGCTGGAGCACCAGTTCGCGGTAGCTATTCATCGTGTTTCGCAAAACGATATTCAGGCCGTTGTCGGCGCGGTTGGCAAAGGCCAGGTAGACTGCGTGAACGCGGTAGGTGCGTGGCATCAGCTTGCTTACACCGTAGGCCGACACCACGGCAACCCCCGCCACCAGCACCACAACCCACCATCGTTTCAGCAGAACGGTGATATAATCTTGCAATTGCATGGTTCTTCTCCCGGTTTCGTTTTTATTTCTCGTCACGTGTTGCTGGAATAACGCCCACAACTGGCAACCCGACCCATTCCTCAGCCTGGACCGGCTCACGGAGCCTGTCGTCGAGGAAGTGGAGCAGGAATGCCAGGCCCACCGCTGCCGCGAGAGCCAGTCCGGCCCGCATGGCCCCGTTGAGCAGGGCGGGACGCAGACCGTTCAGGTGATGGGCGGGGGCGGGCGGGTCGAGGGTGGCGACACTCAGGCCGCTCCCATTCCCCGTACTGCCGGCGGGCAGACGCTGCCAGTAGCGTAGCCCGTTTTTCTGCAAACAGGCAATAGCCCCCTCAAGCAGGTGGACCGCCGTAGCGGGTGTATCGGCAACCGAAACGATTGTCACGGTGCGGTGGAAGTTTTCCGCATCCAGCCCATTCCTGATTGTTGCAATGTCCAGGTTGTTTCCCTGCTGTGCAAGCCATTCGTGGACATCGTGGGCAAACGCGGTGCTCTGGAGCACCTGCGGCAGATCGTCGAGAATAAACGCTGAACTCTCCCAGGAATAGTTAAGGTTGAGGTCGGGGAGTTCGATGCTCCCCCCGGCTTCGCGGGGAGTCTGGGTTACGAGCACCCGCGCTGTCGAACCGTATCGCGGCGGTTGCATCAGGGAGCGGGTCAGGCTTGTTCCCCCGACCAGCAGCGGCAGGGCAACAACCAGCATCCAGAAACGGCGCAGAATAGCAAGATACCGGATGATCTGCGTGCGACTATGGCTGTCGCTGGTGTGATAGATACTCATCAATAAGTGTCCGCATTCGTGCAAGAAAGACCTGCCGGCCAAACTGCTCGGCGTGGCGGCGGATAGCTTGCGCGTCGTAGGTGTCGTGTCGGGCGTGGGCCACTGCCGCCGCAATAGCCGCCGCGCTCTGCTCGTAGAAAAACCGTCCGCTCAGCCCCTCGCGCACCGTATCCAATGCCCCGCCAGCAGCATAGGCGATGACGGGCCGCCCGGCGGACATCGCTTCGAGCGGGGTAATGCCAAAATCTTCGGCCCCTGGAAAGATAAACGCCCGGCAGCGGGCAAACAATTCACGACGCTGCTGCTCCTCTACCCACCCCAGAAACTCCACATTTGGCCCGGCCAGGGCTTCGAGGGTGGGGCGGTCGCGCCCATCGCCAAACACCTTGAGCGGCAACCCCAGTTTGCTCAATGCCTCAACCACCAGTCCAATACGCTTGTAGGGAATAAGTCGTCCCCCCGCCAGGTAGTAATCGTCGTGCGGTTGCTCCTCGTAGGGGGGGAGATCAACCGGCGGCGGGATGATCGTTGCGGTGCGTCCATAGTAGCGGCCGATACGGCTGGCGACCTCCCGCGAGTTTGCCACAAACGCATCAACGCGCACCGTTGTTGTCACATCCCACAGTCTAACATAGTTTAGCAGGACCGACAAGAGAACCTTTTTGCGCCCACCGATAGCCTCTCGTTCCAGGTAGTCATCGGTGCGCCAGGCAAAGCGCATCGGGGTATGGCAATAGCAGACATGGAGCGCACCGGGGCGGGGGATAATCCCTTTGGCGTAGGCACTGCTGCTGCTGAGCACCAGGTCGTAGGGCGAGAGGTCGAAGCTCTCGAATGCCGCCGGATAGAGCGGGAAATAGTGGCGAAACAATGTTTTCCAGCCGGGCAGGTGTTGCATGAAGGAGGTGCGGATGTCCCACGAGCGGTAGGCCGCTGGCATCGCGGCGGGATCGGAGATCGAGGTGTAGACGGGTGCGGTGGGGTAGAGGTCGTGTAGGGCTTCGAGCACGCGCTCGGCCCCGCCGTATTGGTTGAGATAATCGTGAACAAGAGCGACCTGCATGGGTGGTTGACCTGTTGTTGTTTTCCTGGCTCTATGGTATACTGTTTCCAACGGCCCGGTAGCTCAGTGGATTAGAGCACCAGTCTTCGGAACTGGGTGTCGGGGGTTCGAATCCCTCCCGGGTCGCCACATATTATAGCATAGTGTTTGTGTCGAGGAGAACACCGTCCTACGGGGCGGTGTTTTTGTGTTCTCGGCATGGTCGAGTTTTGTGCCAAACAAAACATGGGAAAAACGCGGGGTAGTAAAAACGCGGGGTAGTCCTGCACAATATAGTGATAATGCATTATGCAAACGAAGCATTATAGGAATGAACAAAATACCAAACATTCAGTGGTGACCACTGCCACTAAAGTGGCGTGGCTTGCGGCGGGTTCCTTCGGTCAGCCGGCCTTTATACCAGGAGTGAAGCAACAATGGGGGGCATTTTTCCTCAAAAAGTGGTATACTGAAGGCGTTCTGGGTAAAAAAAAGCCCCATCCACACCAGAACAACAAACGGATGGGAAAAAACCTCTATTGCCAGCATTGTAGCACAGGTTTGGGGAGCACGCAAAGCAAGCGAAGCAAAAGGAGATTGCCCGTGTCATCGAGTGAAGACGATATCAACGCTCAGTATGGAAAAGGGTTCGTCAACCGCCCATCCGGCCCCGTCCACCAGCACTTCGGGGACGTGTACCACGCTCCCCCGCCCCCCACCCCCATCCGCATCGCGCCATCCCCCAACGCCCTCACCCTCACCCTCTCCCGCACAGCACCCGAACGCGCAGCCGTGCTTGCTGGTGAACAGGAGATCGCGTCCTTCGACCCAGCAGAACTCCTCGTGGATCACCCCATACACCCCACACGACCACAACCCATTGACCCAGTCGCCTACGGTAAACGCCTCTGGAATGCCCTCGGTGGCGATAACCTTGCCGCTCTCATTGACCCACTCCCCCTCGCCCCAGACCCCGATAGCCGCATCGCCATTCGCACCAGCGACCCTGACCTCGCCGCTATTCCCTGGGAATATCTCCACAACGGCTCCGACTTCCTCATCTTTTCCTACCTCTTCGTTCGTGAAGTCCCAGATGCTCCCACCCCAAACCACCCAGACCACCTGCTCCCCTGGCGACTCGTCGCTATGGGCAGCGACCCCCTCATTGTTGAACAGCGCGGCCCAGATGGCTTGCCCTCTGGTTATGCCACCCTCCCCCGCCTGCGCGTGCTGAAAGAACTCGACAAACTCCGCGACTATCTCCACCACCAACAACCCCCAGCTCCCGTTCGCTGGCACCGCATCGCCCCCACCAACTCCGCTATCAACAACGTTTCCAATGCAGCAGAACCGATGCTCTTCCACTACTCCGGGCATGGCAATGTCGTCAATGGCGTTCCCATGCTGTGCTTCGATGATGGTACCGGCGTGATGGACACCAAGCCCGCTCGCGACCTTGCCAAACGCCTTCGCAATCGCACATGCTTCGCATTACTCAACGCCTGCCGCACCGCCGACACCACCGACCCCGGTGCAAATCTCGCATTGCATCTCGTTCGCAACGGCATCCCAATGGTCATTGGAACCCAGTACTCCGTGCTTGACGAAGCCGCAGACATATTCGCACAAACATTCTATCGCCATCTGCTGTGTGGCAACCACCCCGCCGTTGCCCTCTACTACGCCCGCCTCGAACTTCAGGAGCACTACCGCACCGCCCCCCGCGAATGGGCCGTCCCGGTGCTCTATGAAGCCGCGGGCTATGTGTGGCAGGTGCAAACTCCCACCAGCAGCGTCGTCAGTTCGCTGTTCCCCATCGAGCCTGCGACCAACATAGAAGCCCTCCGCGCCCCAGAAGTCATCTTCGGGCGGCATCGGGAGCAGGTGGATATTGCTCGCGCTTTTGTGCACGACAAACAGCGTACCATCACCATCCGCGGCGTGGGCGGGATCGGCAAGACAACCCTGGCCCTTGCCCTCTCCCGCCGCCTGCGCTTCCACTTCCACGATGGGATTGTTGCTCATTCCCTCGCTCTTGCTGGCAATACCCAGCTTTCTGCTGCCACCGTGCGCATGGACCTTGCCCGACTCCTGGGAGTGAAGGATGATGCGTTTGAAAACCCTGATGCGGTCGCTGCGCAAGAAAAGGCATTGATTGCGGCAGTGCGCAACCGTGAACGCTTGCTCCTAATCTTCGACAACTACGAAACTGTATTATGGCGATTGGGGCGCGATGGTGAACACGAGCAAGCCACCCGCACCGACATTCCCGCAGATGAGTACACCCCACTGGAAAGCCTGATAGAACGTGCACGCGACATCGTGCGTCAACATGGTGATGACGAA
>DAOTUE010000099.1:0-4932 GCA_034436975.1 Chloroflexaceae bacterium | reverse complement strand
TCAACCAGTCTCAACCAGTCTCAACCAGTCTCAACCAATCAAACGATCTTGTGTTCGTTTTCTGTCGCGGTAGAAGACAAACCGGGCGGCGGCAAGCCCGCTCCCCACATACGCGCTCCCAACAATTGCGGCGAGCAACCCCAGAAGCGAGTATGACACCTGTTCCCACACTATCCCAAGCCCCACCTGGATGAGAACGCTGAGCAACCACAGCCCTAGCGCACTGAGAAAATACCGATGCACCATTGTGACACTGTTGACCAGGGCCTGGTAGGGGCCCACCTCGCTAATGATGATCGCTTCGACGGCGTAGCCAGTGTAGAGGGAGAGATAGAGCCAGACAAGGAATCCAACCAGGACAACGAGCGGGACAATGAGCGGGAAGGCCTGCGAGGTCAGGACGAGAAGGATGAAAAACGGGCCTCCCACAACAAAAAGGATGAGTACCAGAAGCACCAGGTAGCCGACGATGCGGAACGCGACAAGAGCCGCTTTTCGCAAACGTGAGCCAATGGGTTTTGCCGGGTGTTCTGATAATCGTTCTACCCCGAACCCCAGTTCCGTCAGGTAGATGCTGCTCAGGGCCAGGGCCAGTCCATTGAGGATGAGGGCCGCCGCGATAGTGCCGCCAAAGCCACTTACCTGGATCTCCGGCGGGGGGTGCAGCGGGTTGGTTCGTTGCCCGGCCAGGGCCAGCACCGGCACAACATTCAGCAGCGCGAGCGGCAACCGCATATCGGCGTTCTGGATTGAATAGATAACCTGGTCTTGCTGCAATGGTTCCGGGGTCAGGAACGAAACAAAGAACGAGAGCGTTTCATACTGCTGGCTGAGAAAAGGCTCCAGCGAGAGGCGCGTTCCAAGCCAGAGAAAAAGATTGAGCGCAATGGGGATGATGAGAACCCCCGGACGCTGGTTGAGTGCGACAAAACCGGTGCTTATGGTTTCAATGAGCGACGGCGGCGGAGAAGGCGAAGGCGCGTCGGTCAAGGGTCTAGCTCCTCATCTACGGTTGTTTTGTTCCTGGTTTTCTGCTCCGCGGGCACCTGCTCCTCCCCGCCCCACTCCTGCTCCCGCCAGGTCTGCGGGGCCGCCAGGGTTAGCTCTGCGGCGCATCCAGGTCGCTCAGACGGACAGTTTTTCGTGTTCCAAACTTGATCGTTTTTTGCCCTTCGCTGCTCAACTGCCCCTGCACCTCCAGGTTGTCAATTTCCTTTTGCATGGTTTCGGCCAGTTCGGCTTCGCCCTGACTGAGCAAACGGGTAACGGCACTCTTGAGCTTCTGGGTGGCTCCGCCTACATCGCCAAGTTCCAGATCCTTGAGCGCACGGGTTTGCAGTTTGAATGCGCTGACTTTTTCGACAATATTCATCACCGATGGATTTACCTGTTTAATCTGGTTTGCGTCATTGGTAAAGTTCAGGAGCACATCTTCGCGGATTTTCTCTTGCACCAACCCCAGGGCTGGGATGTCGTAGGTCACTTCGGCCTGGCCAACGCGATACTGGCCAATCTGCCGTGGTTCGACCAGGAATTCTATCAGCAACGTTTGCCCCTGCCCCACCTCCAGCTCACCAAGCGGCACACGGACATCGCGCTCGGAGATGTATTTGTAGCCCAGGTTATTGATGAGTGGGATGACCTGCCACAGGGCGCGGGGGGAAACCCCCTGCATCAGACGCAGAGTGAGATCCACGTTCTGGAAAGCGGCGGCTTGCGCCCGCTGCACCGTGTTCTGGAAGAAATCGGTTATCTTTTCTGCCTGATCAATAAAGTCTGCTGTGCCACCCGAACGGTTGGCCATGTCAATCAACAGGTCTTCGTTCCAGTCTTGCCCCACCCCCAGGGCCGTAATGGGGATGCCCGCCTGCCCTGCTTCGTCGGCCCGCAACAAACACTCCGACTCATGCTCGGTTTGCCCGTCGGTCAGCAGCACCAGACGACGGATCTTCTGGTCGGTGTCTTTGCCAATTTCCTTCAGGGCGCGGTCAACAGCCGGGGCTATCTTTGTGCCCCCCGCATCTCGGATACGTCCGATCATGCTCTTGAGTTCATCCGGGTTTTGCACCGGTTGCATAGGAATAAGCACACTGGTGCGATGATCAAATGTGATGACTGAGAGCATATCGCGTTCATCAAGCATATCTACCGCCATCGTGGTTGCCATACGGACCCGTTCTATCTTGTTGCCCTTCATCGAGCCGCTGCGGTCGAGCACAAAGCAGACATTCACCGGCATTCGCACATTGGCAACAATCGGGGTTGGCTGGAGATCCAGCAGCAAATAGGCAACCTGTGGCGTGCTGGTTGCCGCGAGAAATGGTCGAGCAAGGGTTGTTCGCAGGGTTATTTCTCCTGCCATACGATCCTCCTTAACAGGTCCGTTCCAGGGCTGAAGTGCCTGGGCAACGTGTAAAGAACGTCCTTTTTGCCCTTTCCTCCGGCCCCCTCCCCCCGCATAGGGGGAACTGCGTGAGCAGCGGGGGGAGGGGGGGAACCAGGGAACACCGAGATGCGTCCCCTGGTCTTTTAGATTGGGCGAAACTGCACAATCCGCAAAAAACTTTCCGCTTTGAGCGAGGCTCCCCCGACGAGGGCCCCGTCAATGTCAGGTTGTCCCATCAATTCGTCAACATTGTCGGGCTTGACGCTCCCGCCATACTGGATGCGGGTCACTTGCGCCGTCTCATTTCCGTAGAGTTCTCCCAATGTTTTTCGGATAGCGACATGCATGGCCTGCGCGTCGGCGGGGGTTGCCGTGTCACCTGTGCCAATGGCCCAGATTGGCTCGTAGGCCAGGGCAACGTGTTTCATCTGTTCGGTGCTGATCCCTTGCAGGCCGCCCCGCACCTGGTTGACGACAATCTCCTCGGCCTGGCCTGCGTCGCGCTGTGGTTTGCTCTCGCCGATACACATAATGGGGCGCAACCCGTTTTCAAGGGCCGCGTGCATCTTGCGGTTGACAATTTCATCCGTATCGCCGAAATGCTGCCGTCGTTCGCTGTGTCCAATGATGACATAGGTACAGCCGACATCGCGCAACATCTGGGGAGAGATAGCCCCGGTGTAGGCTCCCTGTGGTTCATAGAAAACATCCTGCGCTCCGAGCACCACGGGCTTATTGGCGAGCAACTGGCTAACGTGCGAAAGTGCGGTATAGGGTGGGCATACAAGAACTTCCCTATCGGTCACTTCGCCCAGACCAGCGAGGATGCTTTCGACCAGTTCTCCCGCTTCGACCACTGTTTTGTGCATTTTCCAGTTTCCAGCAAGCAAGGGGACACGCATAGCGTCTATTCCTTTCCTTTCTTCTTCTGTCTCTTGTCTTTTTCTGTCTCTTGTTTCAGTACAGGCAATTTCAAGCGACGTTTCGCAGAACAAAAACGAGGACGAGGGCGATAGCAACTGTCACCCCGAACACGACGCGGTTCCAATGGAGAATCTTTGCTCCATCGAAGGGCCCGGCCGGGATCATATTAAACAGTCCAATCCAGGCATTGATATAGTACCCGATGAAAAACGTCATCCGCCAGAGGTAATTTTCGCCAACGAGCGGCAGCAGGGCAAAGAAGCCCAGGGCCAGCAACAGGTTGGTGGCAGGCCCGGCCAGGGCTATCAAGCCACTTTGCTGCCTGGTGAGGTGGCCGCGGTGCCACACTGCGCCCGGCGCGGCCACGAACAATCCCAGGAAGGCGATGACAATGGAGATAAGGAGCCAGCCGTCGTTGGCGGCAAAGTGGGCTTCTGCCCCGTAGTGGCGGGCCACCGTGCGGTGGGCGATTTCGTGGAGCACCAGGCCAATACCGCAGGTGAAGGCCGAGATAGCCCCATAGAGGGCAAGAGCAAGGAGGTAGCTGCGAAAATTGCTAACCGATGTATCCGATTGGGCCATAAAGATGGCAAAGGCAAGCGATATTCCCCCCCAGGCTTTGAGCAGTTCCAGGTTGTCGTTGTGCCCGCTGGCGAAGGGGTCCGCTCCGGGGGACATCATTCTGTTTCTCATGCCGGTCTCCTGTTGCTGGATATGGGCCCTGTCAACAACCACCTGCTGAAGCAGGTGGCTTGCCCTCGCCCGAAGGCAGGGCTTCAGGGGAGGCTGACAACTCCCCACGGCTCCGTAGAACCGTATAGCGATTGCGAATGTTGATAGCAGCATTCAAATCAGCGTGGGCGGTATGCCCACAGTGAGAACAGATAAACATATGACGCTTTCGTGTCCCACGCAGCCCACAACGAGAACAGTTCTGGCTCGTATAGGCCGGGTTCACGGCTTCCACCAGCAGGTCATATCGTTCGGCTCTGTTCTCGACCGCTTGCCGCATGGCCCGCCGTTGCCATTGCGACAATTTGCGGCGCGTTCCCTTTCGCATGCGCAACTTCTTGCTCGTTTGGGGAAGGGACAGGTGCTCAAACACCAGAACACTCCTCTCAGGGGCCCAGGCAACCAACCGGGCGGCGGTCTGTTGGCAAAAAGTACGAGTACGATTGCGCTGCTTGCGTCCAAGCCGTTTGAGGGCGCGACGGACACGGCGCGTATCCTTCCCCTCTGCCTTGTGGGTCGCAAGTTGCTGTTGCAAACGTCGTCGGGTCTTGCGCGTCTTGTCGTTGGCGACCTTGATGTCTTTTCCACTTACGAACAGTTCGTTACCATCAGGGTCAACCGCAACAAGAGCGTTGGTCATATTCAGGTCAATCCCGACAGGGTGTATTCCTTCAGGGTCCGGCACATCCAACGTAACGGTTACACGTCCTATCAACATCCCATTGCGTTCGATCACCGTCATGCTGTCAACCTCGTGAGCTGTGGCAAGCATCTCCTGAAACGCCTCTGGTACGGTATAGGGGATGTGCTTTCGTCCTGCCAGTGTCCAGATAGACAGGGTGCCATCGGCTCGAAACGATGCATCACGCCCACGCTTGCCAACCAGGAAC
>DAOTUE010000098.1:0-35373 GCA_034436975.1 Chloroflexaceae bacterium | reverse complement strand
ATCGTCATCGTCATCGTCATCGTCATCGAATGGAACACCGCAAGACCGGCGGCAAAAACCCTGAACAACCAGAACCTAGCACGAACCAGCATGAAACTACAACGAGAGGAACGCCCGCTTATGCGCCCCATTGTCCGTATGCTCTATTTTTCGCTCTTTACCCTTGTTGAGTATGTTCGTTCGTGGCGTATTCTGGTGGAGTTGCTGGTATCGGCGGCCTTCTTCTACGGTTTTTTTGTCAACCATTGGGGGAGTGCCGAGAGAGATGTTGAGCACTTCTTCACCCTTACCAGCGTCTTTCTCTTGATCCTGACGCTCTATACTACATCGTCCGTTCTCCACCTGGGAGACCGTCCCCAGGGCTATGTGTTGCTGGCACGGCGACTGGGGCGCACCAGCTATATCATCGGGCTATACCTCACCGGTATGAGTATCATTGCCGCAATGTTCACGCTGATAGGTTTTGCGGCTTTCTGGTATGCCGAGTTTATCGCCCAGGAGGTTTTCAATCTGAGTGACTGGTTGCTCGGCACGCCACCGCTCCTGCTCAACGTGGGGTTGCTGATAGCGTTTCTCTTCCTTATCTCTCCGCTCATTCTCTCGACTGGCTGGCGGTTGTTCACGCTTTCGCTCATTGCGCTGGCGGTTTCGGGAAACTTCATCAGCGGGCCCGTGTGGGAAAATCTTCCCCCGACCATACAGAAGGTTCTCAGCAGCCTGCAAACGCTCTTGAGCTGGCCGCTCGTGCCCATCCTCAGCGGCTTTAGCCTGGCCACCAGCAAAGAAAGCGGACTAAACATGGCAATCATTCTGCTCGCTCAGTTTTCGCTACTTGTTTCGGTGATTGGGCTTGCGCTCTATGTCTTTTCGCAGCGCGACATTGTTTTCTACGAGGAATAAGCGTTCACCATGTTGGGACGGGGGCGCAAGCGTCCCGCTTGCCTGCGGGCAGGATACCCACGCTCCCTGCCTCTGCCTGTTCCCTGCACCCGCTCCCCTGCCTGTCCCCTGTTCCCTGTCCCCTGTTCCCTGCTCCCTATTCTTCAAGGCGGGCGCGGAGCCGTTCGATTTCCTGGCGCAGGTGGCGTTGTTCGTAGAGACGCTGTTTGAGCACGGGCAGGAGGGTGCGGAGCAGTTCGGCGTTAAACTGTTCCTGCCGCGCAACAATGGGATCGAGGTAGGGTTCTCGCAGGTGTGCAGTAAGCTGCTGCCGCGCCCACGCAACGAGACGGCCCACGCCCGGCAGCGATGAGCGCACCTGGTAGCTGGCCGGCCCCACCCGTGCAGCCTGGTCGAGTGCTTCGTGCTGCTGCGGGCTGATATGTCCCCCCGCCTGGGTGCGGGCTTCCTCTACCAGGGACAAAAACGCATCGTGAAACCGCTTTGGCGTGAAGGCGAGGGCCCGACGGATGCCGCGCTGGGTCAGGCGGGTGAAGCGGTTGTGCGGGCCCGTAAAGTCCGCTATCCCTTCGACAACGCGCCGGGTAATCGTATCCCAGCTATATTGCTGCTCAACGTATTCATAGCCACGTTGTCCCAACGCATTGGCCTGCGCTGGCTCGTTGAGCAATTGCTGCATAATTGTGCGAAACTGCTCGTAATCGTTGAATGCATAGCCACCACCGCTGGCGCGGACGTGCCCGCTCGTGGCCGGACAGCCGGCATGCACCAGCACGGGCCGCCGCTGCAACCACGACTCCAGAATGACGATAGAAAAGCTCTCCCGGAGCGAGGGCTGGCAAAGCACCGTTGCGGCTGCGTAGACATCGGCGAGGGCCTGGCGGTCTACAATCATTCCCAATGTGACAATGTCGCCACGGTCGGGGATGGGCACATCGCCCGAACCGGCCAGCACCAGCGTGAGCGGGCCGGGGTGGTCGCGCTTGTAGCGGGTAAAAGAGTCGAGCAACAACGGGACATTCTTATCAATCTCCAGCCGCCCGCTGTAGAGCAAGATTTGCTCTGGCAGGTGGTAGCGGGCGCGGAACGCATCGCCATCGCCCACGGGACCATCGGTGGCAAAGCCATAGCCGATAACCGCCCGGTTCGGGTTGGCCACGCCAAGCACCTCGGCGGCAAAGTCGCGCTCCGCTTCTGTATTGAAGAAGATGCCCGCCGCGTCCTCCAGCATCTCGCGGAAAACATCCAGCCGGGCCAGCGGCTCATCATGCAGGCAAGGTACAATGATTGCCTTGTCGGACACTGCCTGTACCCCCCAGTAGGTTGTGCCAAAGAGGTAGGGCGAGAAGATGGCGCAGGCCAGATCGTCGGCGTGCTGGCGCAAATAGTGCGTGAGCTGGCTGCTTTGCAGATTGTTCCTGACAAGGTGTTGCTCCTGCTGGTAGCTGACGTATTTCCCGTGGATGGCCTGCCCGTGCATGTCGTGGAACATCCGAATATCCACCGGGTCAATGGGGAAGCGGTGGACGGGGATACCGTTGATTATCTCGGTGCCGGGCGGGTAGTGGTTGTTCCATTCCGCCATGCTCGATGCACAGGTAGTGAGCACTTCGACACGGTAGCCGCGCCGGGCCAGGTTTTCGGCCCAGCCGCGCATTCCGCTCTCGGCCCCGCCGAGCACATCCAGGCCATAGCGCGGCGTGACAAACGCAATGGTTTTGTCGCCTATCGGGTCGGAGCATGTGTCTGCGGGCACGGCTCGTTCGCCCTCGCTGGCTTCTTGCTGCTTCTTGAGGTCGAGCAGCGACGAAACCTTGTCGGCCAGGTCGCCGATATTGTAGAGTTCAAAGAGGGTGCCGCTCCCGCCCATTGTGCCGGGCAGGGCTGTTGCATTGGCCGCAACGACCGGCTTTCCGTGGGCCATTGCCTCAACCACGGGCATACAGAAGCCCTCGTGGGCACTCGCTGTTACAAACACATCGCACAGGCCGTAGTAGGGTTCCAGGTCGGGCACCTGCCCGGTGAAGATGATGTGTTCCTGAAACCCCAACTCCTCAATGCGCTGCTGCACTTCGGCGGCATAGTCGCGGTAGGGGCCAAGTTTGTTATCGCCAACGAGCAGCAGCACCGTATCGGGGTGGCGTTCGAGAATGAGGGGCATAGCTTCAACCAGGTCGGCAATGCGCTTGTTGCGGGCCATCCGCCCTACGTAGAGCAGCACGTTTTCTCCCTCCGGCTTGTAGCGGCGGACGAGGCCCGCGTCGGTGCTGTTGCAGTAGCGCGATTGCTGAATGACGGCGTAGGGCATTACCGAAACCCGCTCCGGTGCAATGCATCCGGTCTGGTGCAATTCGTTTGCCGTAAACTCGCTATGCCCGATGCCATAGTCGGCGTGTTGCACCAGCGTGAGGTGTCGCTGCCCCTGGATCAGCCCGTCGTAGCCGGGCGCGGCGGGGTCCCAGAGTTCTGGTGGTGTGACTCCGTGGTAATCAAAAATAACTGTGCTGCGGCGGGCCAGCGCAATCACGCGGCACAGGTCGTAGAAGATGGGGTAATGGATGACGATAAGATCGGAGGCGAAGAAGTGGGCCAGGGCCCACTGTGTGCGGCGGTCTGGCGTTTCAAAATCGGGCCGGTGCATTACAATGGCGGAACGGCGCACATCTTCGGGCAAACGCGGGTCGAGATGCTGAGTGATGAGCACGGTCTGGTAGCCAGCAATACGAAGCGATTGCATCTGCGCGACGATGTGATGGCCAACGGCATCATTCAGCAGACAGATGTTGTTGACCAGCGTGGCGCGGGGGGCTGTGTCGGGTCGGTAGGTGAGCGACACGATAAGTGGCTCAACCTGTTTGTCGGAAAACCAGGCGAACCCCTCTTCCACCAGGTCAATATGCAGGCGATAGTTGCCGGGCACGGGTGGGGAGAGCACGAGCATCTCGACGCGCACCTGCTGGCCGGGCGGCACTGGCTGTGGGAGCGCGGTATGAAGCCCATCGGGAACAACAATGCTCCCATTGGCGGCTTGCCAGCGGTAGGAGATTGTCACGGGGTGGTGTCCGAAGGTGAGCCAGGGGATGCTCCCTTTGTTGGCTACTTCAACCGTGAGCAGCAGCCGTTCCCCACACCAGAGGTGCTCTGGAAGGGGGGTAAGAAGGCGGTAGCGGGCATTGTAGAGCGAATGGCGTGTCATATGGTGCGAAACGCTCCGATGGTTTCGGATGCGCGGCGGGAGTAGGAGAGCGTGACTGTGTGTTTGAGATGTAGCAGCATACGGAGCAGTTCGGCTCGCTCGTTGTCGGAGAGGGGGGGATAAAATGCGCTACGGACCCGGAGAATCCCCGGCAACCGCCCGATGGTGTCGAGATAGGCCCAGCGGAGCGGACGCTCCTCAACCTGGACTGTCTCGCTCTGCTGTTCGGCAATGTAGGCGTGTTCCGCTTCGGCAAAACGTTCGAGCAGGTCATCAATCGGGGTGCTCTTGAGCACAAAGCGCAACCGCCCGCGGTGGTAGTAGCTAATGCGTGAAACATCGTTGCGGATTGAGAGCGATTCGTGGTGGGTGACAACGGCTTTCGGGATATAGTGAATCTGGTAGCCCCCCTCGCGCAGTCGCCAGCAGAGATCAACATCTTCGTAGTAGGCGGGGGTGTAGCCTGTGTCAAACAGCCCCACCGTGTCAAGCGCACTCATACGGAGCGCAATGGCCGCGCCCGTCACCATCTCGCATGCGGTCTCTTCTTCATACTGGCCGTTGTCGGTTTCCTTCCAGCCGATATGCCGGGCGACAGCGCGGGGGCGTTCGAGGTAGGCTCCGGCGTGCTGGAGCGTGCCGTCGTTGTAGCGGATTTTGCAGCCGGCTGCGCCAAGTTCAGCGTTGCTCTCGAAGGGGGCCGCGATGTGTTCAAGCCAGTCGGGGGCAAGCAGCGTGTCCTGGTTGAGCAGGGCGACAAGGTCGGGGGGGGGGTGCCGGGCCTGCCGGGCTTCGGTGCGGAGCGTCTCTATGCCCACATTCATCCCCGCCGAAAACCCCAGGTTTCGCGCATTGCGGACCAGGGGTATATCAGGAAATTCCTTGCCAATGCGCTCGACGGTATCATCAGCCGAGGCATTGTCCACCACCAGGATTTTCTCTGGCGCACGCTGTTGCTGTGCAATCGTTTTCAAACATTCCAGGGCGGTTTCTGCCGCATTCCATGTCAAAACAATAATAGCAATGTTCATCGCTGCCTATCTCCCCCTCTCTCATTTTCTCTCATTGCGTCTGCTTTTTTGGTTGTTTTCTGGCCCCTTTTTTCGCGGTGGATGTTTTCGCGGTGGATTGTCGCTTTGTTTGAGAAGACTTCCGTGCTGGTGTTGTCTTCTTAGTGGTGCAGGTTTTTGCGTTTCTGTTTCTTCTGGTTCCCCGGCTGCCCCGGCCTGCTCTGGTTTGTCTGCCGACTCCTCGCTTGCCGGATGCGTGGGGGGGAGATCCTTTGTCATCGGGAGCATCATGGCTTCCCCGTTGCTGTCGGCGTGCAGGAGCGCGGCCAGCAGGCTATCGGCATCTTCCAGTCCGGCAAGCTGTTCGGCCATATCGTAGAACTGCTGGCGGGTCCGCATATCATTCTCTTTGATGCGCTCAATGCGCCCGTGTTGTTCCGCGGTTCGCTCGTGGAGTAGCACCAGATTTTCGTGGAGTGGATTGAGCACTTTCTCGTACATATCCTGCTCCACACGGCGGACAAATGCTTCCAGTGCCTGGACATGCTCGGTTATCGCTTGCGAAAAGTGTTCCAGTGTCTGGGTGCGGTTGGCCACGTCGGAGATACTCTCGCGCAGGAGATCAAGATGCTGGTCTATCAGGTTGAGCCGCTCGTTGATAACGTGGAAGTGGTGGTTGATGGTATCAATAATTTTGCTGCGTCGGTAGTCGTTGGTCTCGTTCATGGCATACATAGAACGGAGGACGGCAGTATTGTAGGCTTGCTGCTGCTCAATGAAGGGGGCGAGGAAGGGACGGACAATCTGGTCAATGAGCACCCGCCGAAGATGGTTGATGCGCCCCGGACCGAGCGACTGTTCCTGCAATCGCCAGGTCTTCTCCTGTACCCCGAGGGCTGCGTTGCGGCAGGCTTCCAGGAGTTCTTCCTGCCCGGCCAGTGTGGCGTTGGCATCGGGCGCGGCGGCGGTTTCTTCTGCCTGTGTTCGTTCCGCGGTCTTTTCTGAGGCGGGACGGATGCGGCGCGGGTTCTGGCAAAAGCGGGCCAGTGGCTCAACCACCTCATCCCAGGCGAACGTTTTTGCAAGGGAGCGGGCGGCTTCTGCCTGGGTCGCTCGCAAGTCGGCATCGCCAAGCAGCCGGTTGAGTGCTTCGGCCAGGTCGTCGGCCTGTTCCGGTGGGACAACCAGCCCGGCTCCTGCTTCGTGGAGCAGGGTAGCGGCGGGGTCGCCCGCACTGACAACGCTGGGCAGGGCGGCCCAGAGGTGGTCCAGGATGCGCGAACGCAACGCGGCGTAGCGGGTTTCAAGGTGGTCGCGGTGCAGCGTGACGGCAATGGTTGCCTCGAGCAGAAAATCGGCCCGCTGCGCGTAGGGCACCCACTGCTCGTAGAAGAAGATATGGCCATTGAGCAGACCGAGCGAGGCTGCTTTTGTTTTTGCCTCGGCGGGTATCTTCATCTGGTGAGCCTGGCCAGGGTGTTTCCCCGCAAGAAAAACTAGCCGGACATCGGGATGCTGTTCAATGACCGGTGGCATGGCGGCAATGAGCGTCAGGGGGTCCATCCAGTCCCACAGCCCGCCGGTCCAGAGCAGCAGCGGGTCATGGTCGCCAATACCCTCCACAACACCACGGAGGGCGGGTTGCTGCTTGTGGGGAGGCTCTGGAGATACTCCCGATGGTAGCACGTCTATGAGCTGTCGGAGTTGTGGGTCCTCATCGGTGCGGGCGGGGGTGATTACTCCCTGTACCATAAGCGAACCGATGTAGAGGTCGCGCTGGCGTTCGGATGCACAGAGGAAGAAATCGCCAGCGGTAAGCTGGCGGGCCAGCAACATGCTATCGTGCTGATTGCGGGCCTGCCGCTGTTCGGTGGGCCCGTTGCGATAGAGTTCCAGGTTTTCTAGCAGCGTGGGGTCGTACAGGTCGAGTACAAGCGGCTGTTCAACGTCGGTCAGCTCCGGGTGGCCCTCCAGCACAAAGCCATTGGCCAGGATGACATCGGCTTCGTGGAGCCAGGGGGCGAGCGAGCCGGCATCGCCCCAGGTGTAGGAGCCACACGAGAAGGTATCAGGCTGCACATCAACCGCATGCGGCGTTATCACTGTCACTGTGTGCTGTGCGGCCAGGGTGCGGGCTATCTCCCAGTAGCGGATGCCGGGCCCCGCCATATGCGTCCCCACTATATCGTGGCTGATAATCAACAGGCGCAAACGTTTGCTCCTCTCTTTTGTGTCTTCTCTGGGTTCTTCGTGCCTTTATGGTAAAACCGTTTGTCCGAACATCGTATCACGCTCTCGCACCTCCTGGCTACTTTTTGCGAAAGATATTCAGGAGCCGCATCAGGCGGCCCTGCTGGACGGCCTCAAGCTGCTGTTGCAGGGCCTGGTTTTGCGCTTCGAGCCAGCGGGCCCGTGCGGAAAGGTCACGGAATGCATCGTCATACTGGGCAAGACGGAGGCGGTATTGTTCGTGCAGGTGGAGCAGAGCTTCTTGTTGTTCCAGGGCCGTTTGTCGCTGTCCCAGGGCCAGGATCAGTGGCATCAGGGCGTGGCTCCAGTCGGTGGCTGCGTCCTGCTGGTCGGGCAAGATAGTGGGGGCGAGAGCCGCATCAATGGCCAGGCCCATTTCTGCTGTTCTCGTTGCGCTGATCAGGTGGCGATAGGCGGGCCTGCGCCGTTCGCTCGAAAAGTATGAGCGATTGTAATACCAGTCTACCAGCGGCTCAAGGTCTGGCTGAATACGCAGAAGCATATGCTTGATAAGCATCATACCGAGCCAGGCGTGCAGGTAGCCGGTGGGGTAGGAGCGGGCCGCAAGCCCCTGCTGCTCCAGCCAGTCTAGCCAGTAGGGGAGGTCGGGCAGTCCACAGGCGGCGTGCTCCTGAAGCTGCTGTTGCTCAACCCCCAGTTCCGCTTTGATGTATTCAAAGAGGATGGCTTCGGCAATCTCGACTTCGGTGGAGTGGAAGGGGGCGAGCAAGATAACGCCGTGTCGAGCTACCCGTAGCAACTCGCCCCAGAAGCCGTCGCGTTGTTGTGGGGGGATGTGTTCGAGGGTGTCTGCCGATACCACGAGATCGAACCGATCATCGGGGAAGGGCAAGGTGTGCCCATCGCCTCTGACGTAGCCGGGCAGGGCGCAATCAACCACGTCAAGCACGGTGGGGGTATCATCGGGGAGGAAGAGGGTAATGGGGAGTATGGGTTGCCCCCGCCCCGGAAAATACCCCCCCACGTCAAGAATAGCGAACTTTTCCACGCGCAGGCCCACGCTCAGGTGGGCACGACAGGCATCAACGGCTTCGCGGATCATATGGTAGCGACCAAACTGGTCAAAGGGCATGGTACGGGCGGCGTGCTCCAGTCCTGCGATGGGGGTGGCTCCAGCGTTCATCTCTGAATTCCTTCTCTATTTCTCTGCTTCATGAGTGCCGTTGCCGTTACTGTTGCCGTTGCGGAGCCGATGTAGTTCTGCTTCCAGTTCGCGGAGGCGTGCTTCGGCTTCGGCCCGGGCCTGTGCTTCGGCTTCGGCCCGCTGGCTCTCAGCTTCGGCCCGCCGTGCTTCGGCTTCGGCCCGCCGTGCTTCAATTTGGGCTCGCCAGGCCTCGGTTTCGGCCTGTACTCTCGCTGCGTCCCGTTGCTCCTCCAACCCCTCGTAATCCTGGATAACCTGCCCCTCTTTGTCATACCAGGCAAGCCGCAGGCGGCTTTCGGCGCAGGGGGCCAGGTAGAGACCAACCGGCTCAACCCACAACCACCCGCGGGAATCAGGCTTTACCCGTTTGTACCGCTTGCGTTTCGGGTTTAGCTGGAAGAGGGAGACGGGCGGCGGGAGATCCGTATTTTTCCATTCGACCGTATCTACAATAATATACCACGGTACCCCTATGTGGGCATAGTGACGGTATTTATTCTCTTGCCGTTTCTTGCTGTCCACATCCGTTTCACGGGTGCTCGGCGATGTCACCTCAATGAGCAACAACGGCTTTCCTCCCGACTCCTTCACGTTGAACACCCCGTAGGGGTAGCGGGTGTGGACCCCCTGGAGCACGGAGACATCGGGGCTGTGGTTTCCCATTTTTGCGATACCCCACTTGAGCGGGACATCGTTCAACACGACAATAGAAGGGTCGTGGCGCAGGTGTGCCCGCAAGACGATATACAGGTAGTAGCAGAAAAGCGTATGGGTATCGTTCTGGCTCACATGGTCCTCTATCTGGGGATGGAGCACGTCTTCCAGGGTGAGGGGGACCTGCTCAACGTCCTCTTCTCCGTCATCCTGGGAGAAGACATAGCGATAGCCATAGAAAAACGGTTCGTCGGCGGGCGGGTAGATGGTTGCTTCCGTGCCCTCTTCCTCATCGAAGGAGACTCCCTGTTGCATGACCAGGAGAGCCTGTCGTTGCTGTTCCTGGTCCTGCGTATAGTCAGGATGGTCAGGATCGCTTTTCTCTGGTTTGTCGGCTGGCCGTGGGGGGGCCAGGGTGACGTTTGCGCTCATAGCTGTTCTCTTTTCTGCATCGCTCCCGCGTTGTTTTCGTCTTCTGCTGCTCCCATCGCGTCGGTGTCGGTGTCGGTGTCGGTCTCTGTGCTGGCGGGGACCCAGCTCCAGCGGCTTGGAATGTAGAGCAACCCGTATCGCTCACGGAGCGTTGCGGCCTGCACCCGAAACGAATACTTGCGGTCGTGATGGTCGTAGGGATGGCTCATTGAGTAATCGTAGACCGACGCGGAAACAAGATACTCTCCCTCTAGCAGCGGGATGCTTTCAATAACGTATTCTACCATACCTTTGCCTTCGATGGCATCAATGGGAAGGCCGGCAAAGCGGCTATTGGGCCCGTTGAGGTGCAGGCCGCTGCGGTGGTAGAGGGCCACGCCGAACACGGGGTAATCAATGCACTCGTGGGCCAGATAGTGGATACGGACAATCAGGTATTCTCCCGTGTCAAAGATTGTTCGTGGCTCTTCGTCGCTGTCGAGCAACTCGACCCGCACAATTTCCACTTCGCGGGTGCCCCACCGACTGAGATCCTCCGGCTCTTCCTCGTCCGCTTCCCCGTCGGCTCCGGCTTCACTTTCCCTTTCCTCCTGCTGGGCCCGTTCTCCCTCTTCTCGCTTGCGCTCATGCTCAATGCGCTGGCGGTCCTTCTCGTTGATCATTTTGAGATAGGCATCAACAACCGTGAGGGA
Source organism: Chloroflexaceae bacterium (assembly GCA_034436975.1). Lineage (GTDB taxonomy): Bacteria > Chloroflexota > Chloroflexia > Chloroflexales > Chloroflexaceae > JAAUSY01. The sequence continues at coordinate 25,074 of DAOTUE010000098.1, read as the reverse complement.
GTCGCCGTCGCGTTGCAACACCCCGTGATCAAACCAGAGAATGCGATCACACAGGTTTTGTACAACGGCCAGCGCGTGCGAGACAAAGAGAATAGTTCGCCCCTGCCGCTTGAAGCGGTAGATATGGTCAATGCACTTGCGCTGGAAGGCATCGTCGCCCACGGCGAGAATTTCATCGGTAATGAGGATGTCGGGTTCGACGCTGACGGCAATGGCAAACGCAAGCCGCATATACATACCCGACGAGTAGTGCTTGACGGGGGTATCAATGAAATCTTCTAACTCGGAAAATTCAATGATGGAAGCCTGCTTGCGCCGCATCTCCGCTTGCGACTGGCCCAGCAGCGAGCCATTGAGGAAGATGTTTTCGCGGCCGGTGAGGTCGGGGTGGAAGCCGGAGCCAAGCTCAAGCAGCGCGGAAACCCGCCCGTTGACAGCGATGGTGCCTGTGGTTGGTTCCAGGATGCGGGTAATCAGCTTGAGTGTGGTGCTCTTGCCGGAGCCGTTGTCTCCCACCAGTCCAACAGTTTCGCCCCGCCGCATACTGAAGCTGACATCGCGCAGGGCCCAGAAGATTTCCTCGTTGCGCTCGGCCCCACGGCGAAACAGCCGTTTGAGCCGCTCACCAATGCTGATTTGCTGGTCGTAGTGGAGCGAAAACCGTTTGCTCACCTGGTCAAACTGGATCACTGGTTCCGTTGAGCGGAGCACCGCGGGAGGGCGGGGCCACAACGTTGCTGATGATCTGGTTGCTGATGTTGTTGATATTGTTTTTGATGATGTACTCATATAACCTCGCCAAAGAGACCACTATGGCGGCGGAAGAACCAGTAGCCCACGACAAGCACCAGCAGGGTTGTCACGCCAACCCGCAGCGTGCTATCGAGGGCGGGCAGGCCGGGGGTCGGCACCGACCCCACCGCCACCGCACGGCCATAGAGAATGTCTCGGTAGAAATCTATAATCGAAGCCATCGGGTTGAGCCAGCGAATGATGCGGGCCAGCATCGGGCGGGCCATCATATCCAGTGAGTAGAACACGGGCGTGAGGAAAAACCAGAAGAGATTGAGAATGCCGACCAGGTGGACCATGTCGCGGAAAAAGACTGCCAGCGTGCTGAAGAGCATGGTAATGCCAAGCAGAAAAACAGTCTGGAGCAGAATAATCACCGGCAGGTAGAGGAAGGTCCAGGAGAAATTGAGCGAGCCGATAACGACAAACTGCGTCACGGCCATCACCAGGAACATCATGGGCAGCGAGAGCAGGTAGTTGAGCAGGCTGGAGAGCACGCTCACCAGCGGGAGAATCTCCCGCGGGAAAAAGACCTTTTTGATCAAACTGGCGTTGTTTATCACGCTGCTTGTGCCGCCGACCAGGGCTTCGGAAAAGAAGTTCCAGGGGAGTAGCGCGACAATGAGAAAGACGGGGAACAGGGCAATGCCGCTGGGCATCAGCACGGTGAAGACAAACGTAAAGACCAGCATCATCAGGAGCGGGGCAAGCTGCGTCCAGATGTAGCCGAGCACGCTCCCTTTGTAGCGGGTGCGCAAATCGCGCATAACCAGGTTGCCAATGAGTTCGCGGTAGGTCCAGAGTTCGCGCAGCTTGGGCATAATCCCCGCGGTGCGGTCAATGGCCACGCTGATGCTGCCGAAGGCCAGGCCGATGAGGGCCGTGAGGGCCAGCACCAGGGGGGCGTGGCTCTCGACCGGGGTGGCGGGGAGGGGTGCGGGGGCATAGAAGGCCGGACGGGACGGTTGCTGCGGGGTAAACGGTGCCCCGACTGTCTGGCGGATATGCTGGAGCGCACCATTGATGGCCTCGCGGCTGGCAATGGCCCGCTGACGCAGGTCGAGTTCTTTTTGCACATCGTCATTGTGTGTGGCGCAGGTTTGTAGCATTGCTTCGCGTTCGGCTGTTGTTGTGGGGTAGCTCGTGTTGCAGGCGCGGTCAAGCGCAGCGTTGCGCGTGTTGATTTCAAAGGTGAGCAGGTTGTAGCGGGCTTCGAGCGCACGGGCCAGATCGTTTTGCTCGGCGGGGGTCAGATCGTCCACAGTCATACGGGCCGACACTGGCTCGATGGGCCGGCTCATCGGGAAGGCGTTTCGCTCAATGATGTCGCGGAGGTGCTGCTCAAAGGGGGAAGCAAGTGGCTCGTTGCGCATGGCAACAACCATTTCCCACCCCAGCAGGTTTCGCAATATCTCGCGCCCACCCGCTGCCTGGACCTGGCGGACCAGCTCTTCGGCTCCCAGGTTGGCGAGCATCTGTGCTTCGGCAGGGGATGGAGCAATCCCCCGCACCGCCACGCGCCCTGTTTCTTGCGGCTCATAGGCAATGGTATAGGTGGGCAAGCCGAAGCGGACTTCGTGTTGGGCCAATAACTGCTGCTGAACAACATGGTAGGCATCGCACAGGGCAATATGAAAGTCTGTTGGTGGGGCGTGACACTGGCCGGTGTGAAACTCGATCTTGTCGGGGTTCTCTCTTTCCCCATACAGCCCGCCGTAGCGATCTATTGCAAAGGAGACGACCGCCTGTGTCTGGTAGACGACGGGCCGCGAGAGTATCCGCGGTGCAACGACGACCAACCCGCCAACCACACAGAGCACAATCCATAGCCACTGGTAGAGACGTAGCCCGGCGTAGTGGGCATTGATGCGCTCGAAACCGCTCCGCCACCGGCTGCGGGGTGGGGGAGCAGGGGGAGCCTTTCCCCCGCTGTTCTCTGGTTTTGTTACCTGTTCTGTCACTTATTACTCCAGGTTCGTCTGAATAGTTGATAAAACCACAAGAGCACAAAGGGTTTGTCGAAAGCCTTCATCTCTTTGTGTCTTTGTGGTTAAACAGTCTGCCCGAATAGAGGATGAGTGGCTCCGTGCTCACTTGAGCAGTGCCCTGCTGCCAGTCGGCAATCTGGCTCAGCGGGGCAATCCAGAGGTCGGGGTGGCTGGCAGCATAGCGCACAACACGATCCCACGCGGCCCGCTGCTCTTCGCTGACCACCTCTTCTGTATGCGCCCAGATGTCTATCATGCCCCCGACCTTGCGGACGTGGTCAATCTGGGCAATGGCCAGGTCGGCGCGGTCGGGGGTGAGGTAGAAGTCGGGGCAGGCCAGCAGACGTTCGTGGCCCGGCAGCGGGATGCAGCGCGGGTCGGCAACCAGTCCTTTTTCGTTGAGCGGAAAGAGATTGTATGGTGACTGGTCGCTCAGGCGGGTGAGGGAGCGAATGCCCCCCGCATCCAGCACATCCCAACTGGCATAGCTCATGCCGCCGCTGCTGCTCCAGGGGAAGGCCAGCGAGCGGGCCGCGGGAACTCCCCGCCATGCGGCCACCTCGTTCCAGGTCTGAAGATCCTCTTGCCACTCCTGCGCTGGCACAAACCCCCCGTAGAAATGGCTAAACGTGTGGCTCTGGATGTCGTGGCCGGCCCGCTGCACCCGCTCCACCAGGTCGCCGAAATACCAGGCCGGGTGGCTCTGCACCGTGCCATAGGGGTCGGGGGCAAACCAGGGGGTTGTCTGCCAGTGGTCGCTCAGCCAGCGGTTCTCTCGTGTGGCCCAGGCGTAGGTGGGATTGCCCATAAACTGCGTTTGCGTGGTATTGCTCAGCAAAAAGGTGTAGCCGGCGGTGTAGTAGGTGGCGCGGATACCGTAGGGGTGAAAGAGATTGAGCGTTGTCGTAATCCCCTCACGCATACGCAACCCGCGCCGCACCGGGTCCCTACTGGCGTTGGGGTCTCCCACCGACCGCGAATGGATCAGCCCGGCCATTGTTGTTTCCCAATCGAATGAGAAAGAGACCGCCGCCCGCTTGCCCTCGGGCCAGGCGTGGTCCGTCTGAATGGTCGGGAGGTCGGATGGTGCTCCCGTTGCTGGCTCTGGCGACTGGGGGGGGAGATACACGCTTCCCCCGCGCTGTACATGGAGCACATCAAGGTAGACGCGGTCATCAGAAGCGGGGTGAATGCGGATATGCAGGGTGGATGTGCCAGCGGGAGCCTGGAACACAGCCGTGATGCGCGACCAGCCTTCGGGGGGGCGGTCCGGCTGCCAGAGGATGACCGGCTGCCAGGGGGTCGTTGCGTTGCCAAGCGGGTTTCCTCCGTCATCAAACCAGTGGAATACCACGCGCACCTGCGTTGGCGACCCTTTCTCCGAGTCGGTTATCGCGTAGCCCGTGAAGCAATAAGACTGGCCCGGCTGTACGGCCATCGGGGGCGTTTGCACATAGTTGGCAATGCCCATCAGGTGGAGCGACAGTCCGTCGCCATCGAGTGCGAAATGACCGAGCTGCACGCCGGGCGCACCCGCCGAATAGCCCGCGGGCATATCGGGCGTATCGCCGGGCGTAGCGAGGGTGGGGTTGGGGAGCAACTCCCCGGCCAGCAGCGGCACGGGCTTGCATACGGCAATTCGCCGGTTGGATAGCATTCCCCCTGCTCCTATCACGAGCACACACCCGATAATAATGAGGACGCTCACGCGGAATCGTCGGAATGTCATCAGTGGTTTCTTCAAGACGCTTCATTCTAGCACAGGGTCAGGAGACTGACAACACCAGACGATCTCCAAGAGGGTTCAGGGTTCGGGGTGTAGGGAGCCGGGGGCATCTTGCCTGCTCCAATGCAAGCGGGACGCTTGCGCTCCCAGAGTTTCACCCCAAACGTGATCAGTTCCATCCCCCATCCCCCATCCCCCATCCCTCATCCCTCATCCCTCATCCTTCATCCTTCATCCCTACGCCAGGGGCAGGGTAAAATAGAACGCACTCCCGCACCCCTCGGTGCTCTCCACCCACAGGCGGCCCCCGTGCCTCTCCACGAGATGCCGGGCAATAGCCAGTCCCAGTCCTGTCCCTCCGGAGTCGCGGTTGCGCGAGCGGTCCACCTTGTAGAACCGCTCGAAGATGCGTGGCAAATCCTGAGAGGGGATGCCAATACCGGTATCGGTCACGCTCGTGACCATCCACAGGCCGGGGGGGTGCGAAGCCGGCAGCAGCAGCACAAGCCGTTTGCCGCGGTCTACCACAAATTCGCCCGGACGACGCTGCTTCATCGAGCCAGCGGGGGAAAATGAGGTTGCGTAGGGTTGGTCATATTCGGGGGGCACCAGGTAGGGGGTTTTCTCATTCACCTCAACCTCATTGGTCTGGACAAGAATCCCGCCATTGTCGGGGGTGAACTTTATTGCATTATGGAGCAGGTTGAGCAACACCTGCCCGATACGGTTTTCGTCCATCAACACCGGCTGATGGTCCGGGCTGATAAGCATCTCAACCTGGATATGCTTTCGGGCGGCCTGGGGACGGATACGCTCGAAGGCCTGGCGGATTACCTTTTCGATGCTGCCGGGTGCCAGCTTGAGCGTCACCCGCCCCGACTCAATCTGCGAGAGTTCGTGTAGCTCATCAACAAGCTGTGTTACCATATCTATTTCCTGGGCCATCTGCCCAAGCATGCGTTGAGCGACGGCAGGGGGAGGCTCCGATTGCACCGTCTCAATCAGCAACTTGAGCGAGGAAAGGGGGGTGCGGAGTTCGTGCGACACATTGGCGACAAGGTCGCGCCGGGCGCGTTCCAACATATTGATCTGCGTCACATCGTGGATAATCAATACCGCCCCGCCTGTTTCGTCCATATCTGCTGCTATCAGGGGGGAGCAGCGCAGGTGGAGCGAGCGGCCCTCCGAGAGGGTATGCAGGGTTATCTCACGGGCTTCCCTGTCGCGCAATACGTTCTCAACCATTTCATCAGCCTGGTAGTCTCGCAGAAGCGAAATAAGCCCCTGTTGCCGGGCCATGCGAGCGTTGGTATCGAGCAGTTCCTCAGCCTGTGTGTTCAGATAGTGGATGGTGCGTTCGGGGGTGAGAACGACCAGCCCCGCATTGACCGACGAGGCAACCGCACGAAACAGGGGAGAAGAGAGCACCACTCGGGATGAGGCAGACCAGGCATCCTCTTCGGGAGGTTGGGCGGCAGCACGAGCCGCTGCTTTCCGCAACCGTTCTCGTTCCGCGTTTGCCCCATGCAGCCGGCACCAGAACCAGACAATGAGACACAGACACCCGACCAGAAGCACAACCAGCACCGTCCGGGTCATAGAGGCGGCTCTTCCTCATACGGTTTTTTTGTGGGAGATGCGTTTTCCTCTGGTGGGGGGGGCTGTTGTGCGGCTCCGCCAGCGGATTCTTTCGGGGGCGGTCCGTCGGGGGCCGGGGGCGGCCCTTCCGAGGATGTTCCTTCCGTGCCAGGGGCCTCAAAGCGGTAGCCCACCCCGCGGACCGTTTGGATGTAGGCCGGGTGGGAGGGGTCTGTCTCGATTTTTCCCCGCAACCATCGGATATGCACATCAACTGTGCGGCTATCGCCAACAAAATCAAAGCCCCAGACCCGCTCCAGGAGCAAATCACGCGAGAGCGCGATACCGCGATTTCGCATCAGACAGGTGAGCAGGTCAAACTCTTTTTGTGGGAGTGAGAGTTCATCGCTGTTGCGCCAGGCCCGCCGGCTTTTGGTATCCACCCGTAGTGAGCCAGCTTCGAGGATTTCGCGGTTGGCGGCGGTGGGTTGGCGTTCGGAGCGACGCAAAATTGCCCGGATGCGGGCCAGCAATTCGCCCAGGCTAAACGGTTTGCTCACATAATCATCGGCCCCCAGCTCCAGGCCCGCAATGCGGTCAATCTCATCCTGGCGGGCCGTGAGCATAATAATCGGCACGGTACTTTCCTGGCGCAGAATGCGACATACGGAAAACCCATCGAGGCGCGGCAGCATAATATCGAGAATCAGGAGATCCGGGTTTTCCTGGTGGACCATCTCTATGGCCTGAATCCCATCAGTTGCCTGGATAACTGCATACCCTTCGCGTTCCAGATTGTAGCGCAAGGTTTCTGCCAGCGTCGCATTATCTTCTATCAAAAGAATTGTTGGCATAGCACTTTCTATTGTACCATGTCTTACGATGGATAGTCTCATTATCCATATTATCATTATTATCATTGGGTATTCCTCGAACCCGGGGACGCTGACGGAGACGGCAATAGGACATGTTTCCTATATTTGTGCATTATGTTTGTTTTTCGCTTCATTCTGGCTTATATTGTGTTACAATAATAGATCCATCTCTCAGTGCGCGTTGTCGTTATCAGCATTGAAAACCAGACCGAGGATGGGTCGGACGGGTCGAGAGGAAACAGGAACATCGGAAAATCCAGAAATTGGGAAGCACAGGGTTTCTATGAATAAACCGGTTGAACAGGAAAACATATCTCTGGAATGTCTGAACAGGTACCGTTCTTCGCTGTGCTCACATCTCCTGGCGGCCCTCCGCGAGCAAGCCAGCCAGCAAGAGCGTGAGCAACTGACCCCGGAACAGCAAGAAGTCGTGGTGGGAGAGATTGTGGCCGCTCTCTACAATGCGCTGGTGAGCCAGGATGCAAAACACCTCGCCAATGCGTTGCCTGGCCTGACCGACATGGACTGCTCGTCCAGCAACGAGGGCAGACCATCTCTTTGCACCCTTCTCTATCGAAGTTCGCAGAAGGCAATTAGCCCTTGCATTCAAGAAGACACAGAGCAAGGGATGATGATACTCAATGCTGTAGCAGAAATCCTTTTTGCAGTAAATTCGTATGAAGTCCAGCGATTGCACCAGGACCTTGAGGCCTGCAAGCAGGTAGAAGAAGCCTTGAAACAAAGTGAGATGCGCTATCGCGCAGTCGTGGAAGATCAAACCGATCTTATCTGTCGCTTCCGCCCCGATGGAACCCTGACCTTTGTCAACGATGCCTACTGTCGCTACTTTGGCAAACAGCGCGAAGACATTATCGGGCCAACGTTTCCCTCTATTCTTCCGGTTGATGATGAGCAGAAGGCCCGCAAATACTACGCGCTCTTCCAGGGGCAGGATGCGGCTGTCACCACCCACCGCGTTATTTCGGCGGCGGGCGAGGTGCGCTGGCAGGAATGGACCGACCGGCCCATCTTCGATGCACAGGGGCGGTTGCTTGAGTTTCAGTCGGTGGGGCGCGATATTACCGATAGCGTGCGAGCGGAGCAAGGCTTGCAGATACAACGCGATCTGGCGATTGCCATCAGCTCCACTACCGATGAGGCCGATGTGCTCAACCATGTGCTAAACGCCATGTTGCAGCTAGAAGGCGTTGATAGTGGCAGTGTCTATCTGGTGGATGCTTCGACTGGCCAGCTTGATATTGTTATGCAGCGGGGGTTTTCGCAACAGTTCTTTCACGATCTGGCTTCGCCCACCCTGTCCCAGTTCCTGGCCGAGCTTGTGCTCAAGGGTACGCCTATCTACGGAACTGCAGAGGAGTTATTCGATACCCCTGAATCGTACCAGAATGAAGACATTCGGGCCCTGGCCATCATTCCTGTGTGGAGCGAGGGAAAGATTGTTGCTGCGCTCTACCTGGCCTCGCACGCCAGCGAGAAAATTCCTGCGAGCACGCGGCAGATAATGGAATTGATAGCGACCCAGATTGGCGGGGTCATCGGGCGGGTGCGGGCCGAAGCGGCCATGAAAGAGAGCGAAAACCATTTGCAGATGTTGTTTGAGCAGCTAACCCACTGGGTCAATGAGCTAGAACAGCATGTGCGAGATATTACCCTGCTCAATGGAATGGGGGAATATCTCCAGACTTGCCTCTGCGAGCGTGATGTCTACGCTGTTGTTGAACAGTTTGCCGAGCAGTTGTTCCCCGACCATTCGGGCGCGTTGTATATGCTTGATTCGGCCCACAATGTGGCGGAGGTTGTGGCGCAATGGGGCGATGCTGCGCCGGAGTTTGTTGTGTTTGCCGCCACCGATTGCTGGGCCCTGCGGCGAGGGCAGTCGCACATTGTGGACGAAGCCTACCACGGCCCGCGCTGCAACCATATGGCCCGGGGCACATCGTGCGATATTTCCTACCTGTGTGTGCCGATGATTGCCCAGGGGAAGATCCTGGGGGTTTTTCAACTCTACAATGGGCTAAACCAGACACACGAAATGCGTGAGCGATGGGTGCAACTGGTGACGATGGTTGCCGAACATGTGGCGATGGCCCTGGCCAACCTGCACCTGCGCGAGAAACTCCAGGAGCAGGCAATCCGCGACCCGCTCACGGGCCTCTTCAACCGCCGCTACCTGGACGATGCGCTGGTACGCGAACTCAATCGGGCTATTCGACGTAACCGCAGCATCGGAATTGTGATGATTGACATTGACCATTTCAAGAATTTCAACGACACGTATGGTCACGATGCCGGCGATGCCATGTTGCGCGCTGTGGGCGATTTCTTGCTCCGGCATATTCGGGGTGAGGACATTGCCTGCCGCTATGGAGGCGAAGAGTTCACCCTTATTTTGCCCGATGCAACGCTGGAAGACACGCAAAAAAAGGCCGAAGACTTGCTTGGCCATATCCGCCATCTCCAGATCCAGCATCGCGGGAGTTTGCTCGTGGCTATTACGGTTTCGGTCGGGGTGGCAAGTTTCCCCGATTGTGGGCCAAACATAGACCTGGTGTTGCGGGCGGCCGATATGGCCCTGCTCAGGGCGAAGGAGCGCGGGCGCAATCAGGTTGTGGTTGCCGACCCGCTCTAGCATATCTAGCATATCTAGCATAATGTCCGAGAAAGAGGGAAAACAATGGAGAAACAAGGGGAAGAGATCCTCGAAAAGCGTATTGCCGAACTGGAAATCCAACTTGCCCAGTGTCAGCGGCGCGAACGGGAGCAGCAGGCCCGAGAGCACGCACTACAGCAGACCAATGGGGAACTACGCGAAGTTGTGGCCGAACTGGAGCATCGCTACCATGATATTACCCTGCTTAACGAGATGGGCGATCTCATGCAAGGTTGTCTGAATGTTGACGAAGCGCACCTGGTAGTTGCCGAATATGGGGCATTGTTGTTTCCCTATCAGTCGGGGGGATTCTATATGCTCAATGTAACGCGCCAGTGTGTGGAGGCGATGGGCACCTGGGGAAAGCAAAACCACCATGAGGCGATAGTTCTGCCCGAAGAGTGCTGGGCTTTGCGGCGAGGTCGTCCACACATTGTCGCGCCCCCCCATACGCGGCTACGCTGCCACTGTCTCAATACGCCCGACCATGCTCCCTATCTCTGCTTACCGTTGCTGGCCCAGGGAAAAACGCTTGGTGTGTTTCATCTCTGCGATACATCGGGGGAGACAACAAGCCGCACCCACGAGCACCAGGTACAGATTGCAACAATGATGGCAGACCACGTCGCGCTTGCGCTGGCCAATATCCAGCTTCGCCAGCACCTCCAGGAAGAAGTGATCCACGATCCGGTGACCGGCCTCTACAACCGACGCTATCTTGTCGAAGTGCTAGAGCGAGAGTTGCGGCAGGCGGCCCGCAAGGATTATCCCCTCAGTGTTGTGATGATCGGCGTTGACTATTTCAAAGATTTCAACGACACCCACGGGCATGAGGCCGGGAATATCCTTTTGCGGACGCTGGCAGCCTTTTTTCAGAATATGGCCCCACAGAACGATCTCGTGTATCGCTATGGAGGCAAGGAATTTCTCCTTGTGTTGCCCGGTGCTTCGCTTGAGAAAGCCGAAGAGCAAGCCAGCAAGGTATACGAGGGGGTGTTGCGGCTCCAGATGCTCTATCAGGAGCGGGTCATCAATGAGTTTAGCGTGTCGGTCGGCGTAGCCGGCTTTCCCTGGCATGGGTCAACCTTTGCCGAACTGATGCATATTGCCGATGCGGCCCTGTTGCAGGCGCAGGGCCAGAGGCAGCATCGGATTGTTGTCGGGAGCCTGCCAGAGCGCGAGGTTGGCAAAGACTTGCTCTAACGCCTGCTATAACTCGGCATGAACCCGTTCGACCAGGAGATGGATAGCATCTCGCGCTTCTCTCACATCGCTTTCGGGGAGCAGGCCAATCACCGCGTAATAGCCTTCTGTCACCAGCGAAAGCAGGTAGATGAAATGTTCTGTTTCCAGCATCAGGTCATAGAGCGTGCCGGTGTTGATCCGCTGTGTCACCTTTGCTGCGGCGTTGGCGAGCCAGCCAAGCTCAATTTCTGCTGTTTCGTAGTCGTGGGGGATGGTTTCCTCATCCATAATCATCTCGACGCTGACTCCATCGGTCCCTATTACCCCGGCCAGGCGGGCTCCCTCAATGCGTTCCACGGTGTCGTACAAAATTTCCAGCATTCCTCTCGCTCCTTCGTTATAAAACGTACCGTCCCTCCAGGGCCAGTCCGAGGGTTTGCGAGTCGGCCCATTCCAGGTCGCCGCCGGTGGGCAGGCCGCGGGCAAGTCGCGTGACCCGCACCCCCAGGGGGGCCAGATCCTTGAGCAGCAGAAAGGCGGTTGCTTCTCCCTCGGTGTCTGGATTGGTCGCCAGAATGACCTCCTCAACTGGCTCACCCTGCACCCGCGTTATCAGTGCATCTATGTTCAAATGTTCCCGATAGATACCCTCCAGCGGGGAGATGTGCCCGTGGAGCACATGGTAGAGGCCGCGATAGGCTCCGGTGCGTTCGATGGCCAGCACGTCGAGTGGCTCTTCGACCACGCAGATTTTGCTCTGGTTGCGTGATGTGTTGAGGCAAATCGGGCATTCCTCATCAACCGTGATGTTGAAACATCGGCGGCAGAGGCGCACCTGCTCTTTCATATCCACAATGGCCCGCGCCAGCGACCGCCCGCGCTCGCTACCACCGCGCAAGAGAAAGAACGTGAGCCGTGAGGCTGTTTTTGGCCCGATGCCCGGCAACTGGCTAAATTCTTCGATAAGCCGGGCAACGGGTTCGACAACGATTTGCTGGATCGGAACGTCGCTACTCATAGAAAAACCTGTCTCATCCCAGGAATGGTGTTGTGCTGGCTAAAACATACCGGGGACTTGCATCCCCCCGACGAGGGGGCCCATCCGTTCCTGGGCCAGCTCCTGGACTTTTTTCGTAGCATCGTTGATGGCCGCCATGAGCAAATCCTGGAGCATTTCCACATCGTCGGGTTCGACCACTTCGGGGGAGATGCTGACAGACTGGACCTCCCGATGGCCATTCATCTTGATGACAACGGCTCCACCTCCGGCACTCCCCTCCAATACGGTTTCTCCCAGTTCTGCCTGGATTTTTTCCATCTGCTGCTGCATCTTCTGGGCCATCTGTTGTATCTGGCGTGGGTTCATACGTTTTCGCTCCTCCTATACCTTTACTTATACCTGTACGTCAGTATTCTTCGGAATCAGTCTCTTTGTCTCGTTCGTTTTCTTCAACATCAATAACATCGGCACTAAAGATATTCATTGCAGCACGGACCACCGGGTCTGTGCAAATGGCCTGTATCTGGCTACGAGTATCTGTTTTTGCTTCCTGTTGCTTATCAATGATACAGCGAACAGCAAAAGGTTCCCCCATATGTTTGCTCAGCACTTCCTCAACAACCAGGCGGTTGCGCCGAGATTCGATGTTTTGCTTGTGGAAGTCTGATTTTGCAAGCAGAACAACGGTCTGGTCCTCAACACCAACGGGTTGCACATCGCGGAGGAGGGCCTGGACGGTCGCATTTTTGGGGCGCACGTCCTGCACCACAGCGGGCCACAGGGCTACCACTTTTTCCAGGGGCAACGTTGTTGCATTGCCTGGTTCGGCGGGTTGCGCTGGCTCTTCTCTTTCTTCTCCTGGTTCGGGAGGGATGTTACTGCTGGCCCGTGGTGCGGGTTCTGGTTGTTGTGGTGTGGCAACAGGTGTTTCCGCTGGTTTCGCCGGTTCCACGGGTTCTGGCGGCTTTGCTGGTTCTGGCTCGGCAACAGGCGGGTTTGCTGGTTTCGTGGGGTGTGGCGGTTTTGCTGGTTTTGCTGGTTTTGTTGGTTGGGGAGACGAATGGGGCGCAGGCCGGGTGGCGGGTGCTGCTGCCTGGCTTGCTGTGGGCCGGGTTTGTTGTGGGGGAGCTGCGGGTTCTGGTTCGAGCAGGGCCTCGACAACGGCCAGTTCCAGTGGCAGGTGCCCGTAGGGACTGGTGCGAAGCTGATAATCAAGCGTACTGAAAATATGCACCCAGTGTTTGAGCATCCCCACACGGGCCTGTTGCGCCCACCGTTCCAGGACAACCAGCTCATCCTCGCTGGCATCGGCGAGGGCGCGGTTGCCTGTGGCAACAAGCAGGAGCAGGTCCCGTAGCCGTTCGACCAGGTCGCGGGTAAACTGGCGCATATCCACCCCCTGCTCGGCCACGCTGTTGACAGCGCGGAGCGCGTCGGAGAGATTGGCTTGCAGCAGGGCCTCAATGAGGGCTGCGATTTCGGCTTCGCTGCTCATCCCAAGCAGTTGTTGCACCTGCTCAAGCGTGATGGTGCCAGAAGAGAAGGAGATAAGCTGTTCGAGCACACCGAGTGCATCGCGCATACTCCCTGTGGCGGCGCGGGCAATGGCTTCGGCGACACCGGGTTCAAGCGTTACAGCTTCTTCAGCAGCAATATGCTGAATATGGCTTGTGGTGGCAGCGATGGTGTGGCGGGTGAAGGTGAACCGTTGGCAGCGCGAAAGGATGGTTGCAGGGACTTTGTGGCTCTCGGTGGTTGCCAGAATGAAGAGGGCGTGGTCGGGCGGCTCTTCCAGTGTTTTGAGCAGGGCATTGAAGGCCGCGGTTGAGAGCATATGCACCTCGTCTATGACATAGACTTTTTTGCGGCCGGTGGTGGGGCGAAACTGTACCCGCTCAATGATTTCGCGGGCATCCTCCACGCTGGTATGAGAGGCTGCGTCCATTTCGATAATGTCTACGGCGCGGCCACCGGAGATAGCCAGGCAGGATTCGCATTCGCCGCAGGGACGCTCTGGCAAAGGGGCCGTGCAGTTGACCGCTTTTGCCAGCAGCCGGGCCATACTCGTTTTGCCCACCCCCCGCGGCCCTGTAAACAGGTAGGCGTGGGCCACCCGTTCTTCGTGAATGGCGTGGCGCAAGGTCTGGACAACATGCTCCTGCCCAATCACCTCCCCGAACGTTTGTGACCGCCATTTGCGGTAGAGTGCCTGTTGTGAAGCCATAAAACTCCTGCCCGATTCCGTACTCTCATTATACCGTACCGCATACGGTACCGCAAGGCGGCAAGCAAATCGTCACCATCCGCGCTATCGGTTCTGGCGGCTTCGCCGGAGCCGCTGGTGTAGTTGCGCTGCGGGGATGGGGGAAAGGGTTATTGTTGGATAGCCATACGTTTCTCACTCGTTCCGGGGTATCTCAGGCCCTGCCACCGCCAGCACGTAGTTTTCCGTTGAGAGATAGGTGCGGGCAGCTTCGATAATCGCTTCGCGGCTGACCCCGTTGATAATATCGGGGTAGCGTTCGACAAAATCTTTCCCTAGATTGAAAATTTCAATATCCAGCAGGGCCCCGGCCATGCCGCGGTTGGTCTCCAGACCCAGGACCATAATACCCGTGAGGTAGGCGCGAGCATCGGAGCGTTCCTCATCGGTCGGTCCCTCCTGCCGAAATTGCTCGATCTCGTGGAGAATGGCCTGCACAGCCCGCTCAACGTTGGCCGGGTTGACTCCGGCCCGCGCCGTCCAGGGGCCGGCCCCCAGGCCCGCCTGGATACCGCTTGATATGTGGTAGGCCAGGCCCTGGTTTTCGCGCACATTGTCGCCAAGCCGCCCGCCCATGCCAAGCCGTCCCAGAATCATATTGCCAATCATTGCCGGGTAGTAGTCGGGAGCAGTGCGGGTAAGCCCGTGGACCCCCCACACAATGTCAGACTGCACCTTCCCCGCCATCGGAATATCGCTGCGCGATGCCCCATTCAGTGGGGGGGGGGGGGCACGTCGTATGAGAGCGGTGCATCGGGACGCGACCAGGGGCCAAACCAGCGTTCAAGTTCGGCTATCACTGCGTCGGGTTCGACATCGCCAACAACTGCTATGGTCGTTGCCGCAGGGTGATAGAGCTGGTGGAAGGCGACCATTGCCTGGCGGGAGATGTGTTGCACTGTTTCTACTGTGCCACTTGAGAGGCGGCTGTAGGGGTGTTCACCTGGATACAACAGGGCCCGTGCAGCCCGGCTGGCCTGCGTGTGCGTATCCTGCTCTTGCTCGCGTAGATGCATGAGAAATTGTCCCCGCAGCTTTTCAATTTCGTGCTCTGGAAAGGTGGGAGAAATCAGTATGTCGGACAACATTTCCAGCACCAGCGAGAGATCTTCCGTCAGGGCCTTGCCCGAAAACCCGCTCACATGCAGTCCGCCCCCGGCACTGACACTGCACCCGCGCTCTTCCGTTTCGGCGACAATCTGCTGGAAGGTGCGATGCTCGGTGCCGCGGTTGAGGGCCGCAGCAGTGAACGAGGCCAGCCCCGCCTGGTCCGCTTCTTCATTGACCGCGCCGATACGAAGTTCCCCCCGCACACTCACGGTGGGGGTATTCGGGTTACGATGGATAAGCGCAACGATTCCATTGGGGAGCGTGTGCCGGATGGCCGACGCAATACCGCCGCTGGCCTCCCCCGTTGTTGACGCTGAGACGTTCACAATCACAGTTGTACTCCTTCTTTAACTGGCTTTAGTGGCTTTCTGACTGGCTTTCTGGTTGCTCTGTCGGGATAAAATGTCCAACGGTACACCGCTGGTCTGTGAGATAGGTCTGGGCCACGCGCTGCACATCATCTTTGCTCACGGCCGAAATTTCGTCGAGCAGGGTGTCGGTGCGGCGGTAGCTATCGAGCACTTCCCACATGCCAAGCAAGAGAGCCTGGTTTGTCACACTCTCGCTCCCATAGGCAATCTGGGCCCGTACCTGCTTGACCACCTTTGCCAGTTCCTCATCGGTAATTCCATCCTGGTTAATTTTTTCTGCTTCTTGCTTGAACGCGGCTTCGATTTCGGGGGCATGGTGGTTGGCATTGACCGTGGCGTAGAATTCAAACAGGTAGGGATCGGAGGAGGGGGAGAAATGGCTGCCTGCTGTGCTGGCTAGCTCGGTTTCCACCAGGGCTTTGTAAATCCGCGCACTCTGGCTGGTCTGGATTTCCCGATGCGAGGAGAGCGATTTCGCTCCGCTCAGGACGGCATCAAGGACAAGCGTTGGCACAAAGTCGGGGCTTCGACAATCGGGAGCAAGGTAGGCAAGCATCACATACTCGGCGGGGCCGGGGCGGCGGATGGTGACGCGGCGTTCGCCCTGTGGCTCCGGCTCAATGGCGCGGGGAGGGGCGAAGGGCGGGCCAACCGGCAGGTCGGCGAAATAGTGCTCGATCCGCTTCAAGGTAGCATCAGTTTCAAAATCGCCTATTAAAACCAGAACGGCATTGTTCGGCATATAGTAAGTCTGGTAGTGGGTGTAGAGGTCGTCACGGGTCATGTGGATCAGGTCGTTTTTGAACCCGATCACCGGGTTGTGGTAGGGGTGGGCAACAAACGCTGCGGCCTTGACCGCTTCATCAAGCCAGGTTTCCGGATAGTTTGCATACCCTTCTAGCTCGGAGAGAATGACGGTTCGTTCGCTCTCAACTTCGTCTGGTTCAAACAACGAATTGATCATGCGGTCCGATTCAATCTGAAAGGCGAGTTCAATGCGCTCAGTTGGCAAGGTCTCGAAATAGGCGGTATAATCTATTCCTGTAAAGCCATTGAACACTCCACCGTTGCGGGCAATGAGGCGGTCCAGGGTGCCTTTGGGCATCGTGGGTGTTCCCTTGAAGAGCATGTGTTCTACCCAATGGCTGATACCGGTCAGGCCGCTCTTTTCGTGGCGCGATCCCACCCGGTACCAGATCCAGCTTGTGGCGACGGGGGCACTGTGGACCTCGCGGGTCAAAACCAGCAAGCCGTTGGGGAGCGTGTGCTCCTGGATAGGGTTGGCTGTCATAATCGTCTATTCTCCTTTTGTTATGAGCCGATGTGAGGGGAATACCCTGTCGGGACGTATGCCAGATAGTCTACCACGCGAATAGGGGAAGATCAAGCCTTGTCGCCTCAAGATTCCCATCTCTGGTATACTGCTCCTGAAAATGGTATCATGGATTTCCCAAAATGTTCTTGCCATGCGTGCTTGTTTACCCGTAGAATGAGCATAGTGCAATTCTGGTGAGGCGATTGCTTCTCTCAACGATCTCCCATACAATAGACAATACGTGAAAGCGAAATATAGCGACATATGGATACTCCTTTTCTCATCGTTGTTGTCATCACAGCGATGATTCTCACAAATGCGCTCTATGTCATTGGCGAGTTTGCCACAGTCTATGTCTACCGAAGCCATATCAGCCAGAAAGCTGCAGCGGGTCATCCCCTTGCCCAGTTGCTAGACGCTATCATCTCCAACAGCAACTTTTTGCAACTCTACCTTTCGACCTGTCGGGTGGGGATTACGCTCTCCAGCCTGGTGCTTGGATTCTACGGACAGGCAACGATAGCCCGCTGGCTTGCGCCGATGCTGGCTCAGGCGGGAGGACTGCAAGAGGTTGTGGCACACATTCTCGCCACGGCTTGCGTCTTGCTCTTTCTGGTGCTGGTGCAGGTGGTGCCCGGTGAAATCGTTCCCCGTTCGCTGGCCCTCAACCACACAGAGACGGCGGCCTTGCTGGTGGTGGTGCCCATTCGTGGGACCATGCTGCTCTTTCGCCCGCTCATTCTCCTGCTCCAGTGGGTAGGGGAAAGAGTGCTCCGGCTGATGGGCAAAGAGCCAGTGCTCCACCAGGTCCCGATTCTCTCGCCCGAAGAAATTGAGTTGTTGGCGACGGAGAGTGCGCGGAGTGGCCTGCTGGAGCCGGGGGAACGGCAGCTTTTGCACAATGTTTTTCGCACGGGCGAACTGACGGCGGCCAAAGTGATGGTCCCACGCACCCGGCTCGTTTCGGCTCCGGTTGATACGCCCCTGGCCGACCTGCTTGACCTGGCCACCAGTTCAGGGCATACCCGTATCCCGCTCTATCGGGAAACAATTGATACCATTGTGGGCATTGTCCATCTTAAAGACCTGTTTCGGCTCCAGGTCAAGAGGGATAGTCCCGTCAACTCGGTGCTCCGCACTGTCAGCTATGTTTCGGAAACAAGCAAGGCCCTGGCCGTCTGGAAACAGTTGCAGCAGGAAAAAAGCTACGTTGCTATTGTGCTCGACGAATTTGGCGGCACAGCGGGGATGATTACCGTTGCCGACCTGATAGAGGAGATTTTCGGGGAACTGCGTGATGAGTTTGATAATGGGCCGGCCCTCATCTCGCGGGGGCTTGATGGCTGCGTCCGGCTCTATGGGGAGGTGCTTATTGCCGATGTCAACGAGTGGTTCAAGTTGCGGCTACCCGATGTGCAGGTCAATACTATCGGGGGACTGGTGATGGCAACACTTGGGCGACTCCCCCAGGTAGGAGACGAGGTTTGTTTTGGCGAAACGCGATTGCGTGTTGAGGTGGTCAATGGCCCCAGGGTGGTGGAGGTTTGCCTGCACCCGCCGCCCGGCGAACCACCCGCCGAACCCGATGGCACAGGAGCACCCCATCAATGAGTGCGTTTCTCATCCCCCTGTTCATTATCGGGCTTCTGGTGCTCGCAAACGGGCTTGGAGTTGCCGCCGAATTTTGCATGATCAACATCCGCCCCTCGCGCATTGAGAAGTTGGTTGAACAGGGGGATAAAACAGCCATTACCATGAAAAAGATGCTCAATACCCCTTCGTTGATGGAACGCTACGTTGCCACGGCACAGCTTGGGACAACGATGGCCAGCCTTGCACTTGGGATGTATACCGAATATATCATTTCTTCCTGGCTGCCGGCGGCCCTCTCCTCCTGGCTGGTTCTGTCCCCCACGGCCATTGCGCTCATTGCGTGGTCTGTAGCCATTGTGCTGGTGCTCACAGTCCATATTGTTGTGGGCGAAATGGTTCCGCGTTCGTTGGCTCTGCAACAGGCTGAAGAGACCGCGCTCGGTATTCATTGGGTGATGTGGCTTCTGGAAAAGCTCTTGCTTCCGCTGGTGCTTCTTACCAATGCGCTTGGCAACAGCCTCCTGTGGGTGCTTCGTATCCCCAGAGGTCAGGCCCACCGCCGCCTCTATTCTTCCGAAGAGCTGGAAATGGTTGTGACAGAGAGCCACCGCGGGGGGCTATTGAGCGACGACGAATGGCAGATTATCCAGAACATTTTCGGCCTGGATGAGCGGCGGGTGGGTCAGGTGATGACCCCGCGCCCACGGATTGCGGCCATTCCGCTGGACATCTCCGAGGAAGAGCTACGAAACTACCTGGTTGCCGTGCCCCACAGCCGCTTTCCCGTCTATCAGGGCGACCTGGACCATATTGTTGGTCTGCTCCTGACCAAAGATTTTGTCAGACAGCAGCTTGAGCAACCGGAAGGCTTTGACCTGCGGGCATTGTTGCGCCATATTCCAGCCATTCCCGAAGCCATGACCTGTGACCGGCTGCTTGTTTCGTTCAAGCGTTCCCATGTGCATATGGCTCTCGTCTTTGATGAATACGGCGGAACAGCCGGCGTGGTCACGCTGGAAGATCTGGTTGAAGAGGTGGTGGGCAAGGTGCATGATGAGTTTGAGCAGGTCGAACCCCCTCCCCTGCGCGAGATTGAAGCGGGGATATTTCTTGCCCGTGGCGACCTCCTGCTTGATGATCTCTACAAGATTGTGCCGGCTGCGCTGCCGGAGTATGATGAGGAAGATGGTTTGCCCGACGTGGATACTGTGGGAGGGCTTGTGGTCAGCTTGCTTGGGCGGCCTGCCCAGCCGGGCGATCTGGTCGAAATGCAGGGGATAACCTTTATTGTGGAGGGAGTCAGTGGCTATGCTGTTGAGATGGTGCGTATTGAACTTCGTGTCGCTATGGAGGAGGCGGCGGCGGAAGGGCGAGAACAGGAGCAGAAAGACGAACCGGCACAGGAACACGACAGGGAGTGGGATGAGCGGGAACGTCTGCTCAATGGGTATGAGTGAGATAGTATACAGGAGAATGCACGATGATGCAGCGGTTTACCGAGTTTTGGGAACAGCTTATAGAGGTCAACTGGGTTGATTGGATCACGCAGATGCCCTGGTGGGGGTGGGTGGCCTTCGGGGTGTTTCTGGCTATCGGGGTGGTTATACTGGCGGGCAAAGATGCTGCCAGAGGGTGCGGGACCATTGTTTTTCTACTGGCTCTTGCGGTAATTGGGGGAGGGGTTACAATACTGACGCTATTTACGGGGCAAAACGTTACCCTGGTCATCACAATCTTTTTCCCGCCTATGGCCGGGTTACTCATCGGGGGAGGCATCGGGCTGGTGTTTGCCGAAAAGGGCAAGGCCGAACGCTGTCCCGACTGCGGCGGACGGATTGTGCAGGAGAAATACATCCATCCGAAAAGTAAACGGACGGGCGAGCGGACGGTGTGTAAGAGCTGCGGCAAAACCTGGCTCGATTCGCTTGATTGATCTGGATTGGCTGGTTGGATTGGTGAGATTGGCTGGTTGGATTGATTCCGGTCCACGACCGTAATCAAAGTTTTCGCCATTCGACGGGCTAAAGCCTTTTGAAAAACCCGCCTAACCACTGCCACTAAAGTGGCGTGGCTTGCGGCGGGTTTATATGGTCATTGCAGGAAATGGCTCTTTGTGCTATCATGGGCAAAGATGAAGGTAGAAAGGGTTTGCCATATCAGGGAACCTCAGAAACAAGAATACAGCGAGTACAGACGGTGCTCAGCGAAAGGTCGGACGTTATGATACAAGTAAACGTAGACAGCATCCGCGTGAGTTTGCTCACCCAGCATCGTGTTGTGGTGTTACGAGAAGTAGAAAGCAAACGATACCTGCCCATCTGGATAGGCCCCTTTGAAGCAGATAGTATCGCTATGGCGATTCAGGGACACGAACCACAACGCCCCCTCACCCACGACCTCCTCAAGTCCACAATCAACGATCTGGGAGGTATTGTTCGCCATATCTTTGTCAATGACATCCACGAAAATACGTTTTTTGCCAAAATTGTCATTGACCAGTTCAAGCGAACTATTGAGATAGATGCTCGCCCAAGCGATGCAATTGCGCTGGCTGTACGAAGCGATGTCCCTATTTTTGTCGAGCCGCACGTCCTTGACCAGGCCGGGGTCTTCTTCGATGAGGACGATCAGCCTATCTCCGAATCGTCCCCCGCTGGCGAAGAGCCAGATGTGGAAATGAACGATGAGTCGCTTTCCCTCTTCCGCGATTTCATAGATACGCTTGACCTGGAAAATCCGGGAACCAACCCCGAAAAATCATAACCAGTTTCTCCTCAGCCAACACCAGATACCTATGCCCTGGTGCCGCCTCTCCGCGAGGGCGGCTTTTTTGCTTTTTTACATTCGTTTTACCGGCAAAGAACAGGGTTTGCAAGAATGACTGTTCACATCTGGAAAATTGTGGATAACTGGCACGGTTATGTGGATAACCTGAAATCCTTGTGGATAACATCGTTAAGAAATCGTGGACCCATTGTGTATCTGGCAGGGGAAACTTCCGCCGCCCCTCTCAGGATGTGGAATGTGGGGACCATTCTCAACAAGATATTCTCCCCGATTTTCCTCACCACAAAAACCTGCTGGCTCATACTCCACACATTCCACACCCCTACTTGTACAACTAATTTTTACCTCCAGAGAGAATACGTTATTATTCTGTAGAGGGGTGTGGAAAAGTGGAATGCGATGCCGCTCATCCATGCGCTTTTTTCAACCAGTCGCCCATGCATGCGCTTTTTAGCTGCTCAAACTTTCCAGGGCCAGAGCCATTGCCCCGATTGCGATACTATCGGTGTTCAGCATGGCAGGGACAACCTGAACCGGGCGGACAAGTGCGGGAGCAATCCCTTGATGCATCTGATTGGCGATAGCCTGCACAAACGCATCTCCTCCCATGCGCACCACAACTCCCCCAAGCACAATCATCTGGGGGTCGAGCAGGGCGACAATATGGGCCAGACGCAGCCCAAGCAGGGCAACGGTTTCATTCACAACCTGTTGCCCTGTGGGATGTAGACCAAAGATGTCGTTCAGGTTTGTGGTTGAAAGCCCCAGTTCGCCGGCGCGCCGCAGCAATCCTCCGATGGAAACGCGATCTTCCAACGTGGCGTGGGGCTGGCTAGAGAGACCATCTCCCCTGGCGTGGCCAACCTCGCCGGCCATTGCGGTTGCTCCGTGGTAGAGCTGCCCTTCGAGGACCATTCCCCCTCCTACTCCGCTGCTCAGGTGGAGATAGAAGAGATGCTGACACCCATTCCCAATCCCAAACGTTGCTTCGCTGAGGGCAATCAGGTTCGCGTCGTTGTCTACCAGGGTGGTTGTATCGAAGGCTTCCTCAAAGTGTTGCTTGATAGGAACCTGTTCCCATTGCGGTTGGCGCGGCGACGCGAGTACAACCCCGCGGCTCGAATCTATTGGTGCGCCAAAGCCGACCCCAATGCGGACCAGGTGGTTGGCGGGGACCTGGTTTTCCGTTAGCAGGGTGCGGGCCAGGGCTGTGGCTTCTTGCAGCATCGCCTGGGGGTTGTCATCATCTCTGCCACTCTGAATGTCGGCGTAGGTGCTTGCCAGGGCGTGGGTTTGCAGATTGACGAGCAGCACTCGCAGGCCATAGCCGCCCAGGTCTATTCCCATCACATACCCATGTTGTCCAAGCAACCCCCAACTATTGCGGGCCAGTCGCTCATAGAGAATCTGTGGGTCTGTCATTGGCATCAGGGGATCTCCTTCCAGGTTGCTCCTGGTCCAGCAATATCAATATCAATATCAATATCATTCCAGGAGCATCGAAATAATTACAAAACAGGCCGCGTCGGCAGACATGCTGGCCTGCCTGGCCTGCACTCGAACGAATATGCATAGTCGGATTATAACATGGTATTGTGATGCCTGGATCAGATTTTGCGGCCAGCATCGTTTTTTGTTGTGTTCTCCTTTCCCGACACATAACATATATGCCATTTTTATGATACAATGATGCACAGATGTAAGTCAGTTCAGTCTGAGAAACCGAAGTGAGTCTACACTATGAACGATGCCTATGCCTCATATGAGGCGGGACTGGATGCTTTGCTGGTACAACTGCGTAGCCATCCACGCTACAGCGAGGCTCTGGTCTATGAGCAGCGGTTGCGCGAGAATATTCAGCAGTGCCGCATATACGGTGACAACGATACCCGCACGAGTGCGCGAAGTGAAGTGCTGGCTCGTCTGAATGTACTCGCATCCAACGTGCTGAACACCTCATTCAACGACCTGTGTGCTGTGGCAACCGCGCCGCAGGTTGCTGTTCCGTCAAATAACCAGACTGCTCCCATTTCTGCAACACGCACTGAGCGAAACCAGTCGGGTGAACGCCATGCGCGGCCAGCCGATGCCAACACCAACGCCACGGAGCAGTTGGGAGAGTTGGGTAGCCAGGTTGAAGGCCTGGAGAATGACATAGGGAAGCTAGAAAAGGATATTAAGTCGAGGGAAGGAGCGAATTCTGTGTCTGCGAACCCAAAACCGAATGGAGGATGGAAAGACAAGCCTGTCACTTTGATTGCCCCTGCCGGACTTGTTGTGGCTATTATCGTCCTATTATTATCAGGTATCGTGCCCTTGCCTGGCGGCGAGTTTTTTTATCAGGTGCGGCTGAAGGACGAGAACACAATGGCTGATATTGCGACCAGGCCGGTGATTATAGAGGTTGATGGGAGGCAGTTTCAGGCGAATACGGGGAGTGATGGTCTTGCCAGGGTGAAAATCCCTTCCGAATTTGAGGGCAGGCCGGGCAAAATTATCATCAGTGTCACGGGGTACGAGTATAAGGAGCAGTCTATTGATGTCAACGATACCGGTACCTCTACCACGGTGCTTCTGACACCGAAAGGAGATGATGAAGAAGCGGAAGCCCCATAACGCTTCAGAATCATTTCAGAATGATGACAGATGGGCAGGCGGGCCTGATTCAGCCTCAAAGGTGTGCTATGATACTCCCAGAAGTAGAGATACTGGAAGCAACAACACGGAGTTCATTGAAGAGAATTGTATTATGGATGTATTGGGAGTTGATATTGGGGGGTCGGGGATCAAGGGGACACCGATTGACACCGCAACCGGTACCCTTCTGAAAGAGCGACACCGTATCCCCACGCCGCAGCCGGCCACGCCCGGCGCGGTGACAGAAACGGTCGCTCAACTGGTTGACTATTTTCACTGGGATGGTCCCATCGGCTGTGGTTTTCCCGCTGTTATTAAACATGGTGTTGTTCAGACGGCAGCCAACATTTCTCCTGCCTGGATCGGGATGTCGGCGCGATGTTTGCTTGAGCGAGCCACCGGGTGCCCGGTGTGGGTGGCCAACGATGCCGATACCGCGGGATTGGCGGAAATGCGCTTTGGCGCGGGGCGCGGACGGAACGGGGTTGTTCTTGTGGTGACTATCGGGACGGGGATCGGGACGGCGTTGTTTGTTGATGACCATCTGGTTCCCAATACCGAGCTAGGGCATATTGAGATACACAACAGGGATGCAGAAACCTATGCATCGGATGGGGTGCGCAAGGGAGAGGATCTCATATGGAGCGAATGGGCGGCCCGCTTGGATGAGTATCTCAGGATGGTGGAACGGTTGCTCTGGCCCGACCTGATTATTATCGGGGGGGGCGTGAGCAAGAAATATGAAAAGTTTTTTCCCTTCCTCACCGTGCGCTCGGAGATTGTTCCTGCTCATCTGCGAAATGAGGCTGGAATGATTGGTGCAGCGATGGTGGCGCGGAGCGCACTGGCGGGCGAGATGGGGAGAAGCAATGGGATGAATGGGATGGATGAGAGCAACGGGAAAAGAGAATCGTCGCCGGCTCTCCAGGAAGAAGCCACCGGCGAGTAGGCGAATTATGCTTGCTCACTTGCTCAGGGCAAGCACAGACAAAACAGCCTGGTCCCATTTCGATAGGGGACCAGGCTGTTTTGTTTTTTCGCTTTTTTCGCTCTCTGGTAGCGGCGAGAGGATTCGAACCTCTGACCTTCGGGTTATGAGCCCGACGAGCTACCACTGCTCCACGCCGCGTCAGCTTTCGTACACCAGCGACACACGCGGGGAAACGAGGGTTTTTCAGGGTGC